>CAYNRF010000084.1:0-12754 GCA_964399525.1 uncultured Phycisphaeraceae bacterium
AGAGGGCGCAGAGGGAAGACAGGAGTTTTCAACGCGAAGATCGCGAAGGAAGCGAAGGACGCGAAGGTGTCTCACGGATAGTCCCGTACTGGATCTGAACTACTAAGACTAAAACAGCATGATTCAAGAAGTAGAATCAGGATCTTCCCAAAGAACGCTTCGCGTCTTTCGCGATCTTCGCGTTAAAAATTCTCTCTCGGCACCCTCTGCGTGGTCTCTGCACCTCTGCGTACCTCTTCCCGAAACCACACGAAAGGAAATCACCATGACCGCCACCACCCCCCTCACCGCACGCGTCGACGAGCTGATCGGCTACATCAACCAGGGCAAGATCCTGGAAGCCATGAACGAGTTCTACGCCGATTCGATCGAGATGCGCGAGAACTCCCAGCCGCCCACCAAGGGTCTGGCCGCGAACATCGAGCGGGAGAAGCAGTTCCTGTCCACCGTCAAGGAGTGGCACTGGACCAGGTGGCACGCCAAGGCCGTCAACGAGGACGAGGGCGTGGCCTTCCTCGAGTACGCCTTCCACTTCACCAACACGGACGGCCAGCCCGTCACCTACGAGCAGGCCACGGTCCAGCGCTGGCAGAACGGCAAGATCGTCAGCGAGCGCTTCTACCACGGCTGACCGGCTCTAGAACCACTCCGACCTGCGGCGTGCCAGCGTCCGTCGGAGTTTGACCAGATCCTCGCCGCACTCGGGGCACCGCTCGTCGGTCAGCCCCTCCAGGCTGTAGGCGCAGCGCGGGCAGACCTCCCAGACCTCTTCCATCGCAAAGCGCCGGTAGTGCTGCCACTCGGCCACGCGCATCCGCCACCAGACCGCGCCGGTGAGCGCCGCCGCCACACCGACCGGCAGCGCGACCGCGCCGATCCACGAACGGCCCCACGCGGAGGCCCCGAACACGGTCAGGGCCGTCCCGGCCCAGACCAACGCCGGCGCGAGCCACCACGGGCGGCGCGGGCCCTGCAGGGCGATGACCAGCCAATGACGCGATCGCCCGCGGAACTTCATGGACCCGATCCCGACACCGCGCCCCCGCGCGACGCGACGGGACGGCCGTGCTTCACCGCGTCCCCGCCAGCTTCCGCACCGTGAAATCGAACCCGCGGACCATGGTCGTGTGGATCGCGTAGACGATCGCGATGTAGACCGCCGCGCTCAGCACGGCCCCGATCGCCAGCGACACCCGGGCCGCGGGCAGGCCCGAGTCCATCACGGTCTGGTTCATGCGGTCCACCGGCGCGACCAGCGCGTCCAGCAGGCTGGCCGGCGAGACCGCCGCCACCGCCGGGCCGACCACGGGCAGGTCCGCGCCCGCCGCCCAGCCGCACAGGCCGATGATGCCGCTGATCACCCCCACCACCGCCACCGTGCCCACCACCGAACCCAGCGTGCCCTTGCTCTTGAGCGACCACTGCAGGCCGACCATCACGCAGAACGCCGTGAACGGCACCAGCACGAGGGCCGCGATGAAACCGGCCTCCGGCAGCACGGCCGCCACCTCGAGCGTGGTGCCGGCGAGGTTCTCGGTCACCATGGTCCCGCCCGTGCGGAACTCGCTGAAGAAGCCCGCGTAAAGGCCGGCCAGCCCCACCGTGAACACCGGCACGGCGATCAGCGGGAGCAGGTAGGCGATCAGGCCGCGCAGCTTGCCCGCCAGGTACATGCCCGGCGTGATGGGCGTGGTCAGGATCAGGTCCAGCGTGCCGTCCTCGCGTTCGCGGCTGACCGCGGTGGCCGCCATGTTGATGGCCACCAGCGCGATCACGAACACCTCCGTGAACACCACGCTGCGCACCACGAAGCGGAAATCGGCGGCGTTGAGCGAGCCGGCATGGAACAGCACCACGATCACCACCCCGGTGATCAGGCCCAGGGCGATGAACGACCACCGCGCCAGGATCCGCCAGAAGGTCGCGTTCCGCGCCGCGGCCTCGCGCCAGGCGATGGGGTTGGCCCACACGCTCCGCGGCGGGCGGAACTCGGCCCCCTTGGCCCCCAGCCCCATCACCCGCCGGTACCACGGGATGCCGCTGGCACCCCCGGCGATCTGCCGCAGCCCCCCCGCCCGCACCGTCAGCGTGCTGGCCAGGACCAGGAAACCGCTGATGACCACGGTGCCCCACACCCAGGCCCGCACCGGCGTCTCCATCGCCAGCGCCCGCAGGCCGGTGTAGGTGCCCGGGTCCGCCGCGGGGTAGGTCGTGGGGCTCAGCAGCGACCGCAGCGCCAGGAACGGGTTGACGCTGGTCACGGCCGTCACGCCCTGACCGCTGACGCCCGCGCCCAGCCCGCGCGAGCGCAGCCACGCGTCGATGGCGATCGTGGTGGCCAGATAGGTCACCACAGAGACATAGAAGGCAAAGACCGCCCGCTGCCCCACGAGCCGCGACACCGACAGCGCGATGGCGATGGCCCCCACCAGCAGCGCCGCGCCCGCGGCTACGAGATAGCTCGCCAGGATCGACCGCCCCGGCACGCCGCCGAAGAACTGCGTCAGCGCGAACAGCGGCAGGCTGGCGAACAGCAGCGCCAGCACGAACCACAGCCGCCCGAGCAGGTTGCCCAGCACGATCTCCAGCTTGGACATCGGCGTGGTCAGCAGGATGTCCCACGTGCGCGGGTTGGCCTCCTGCGCGATGGCGCCGGCCATGAACACCGGCGAGAGGATGCAGATCAGGAACACCTGCAGATACGCCACCCAGGCGAAGCTGGTGGCGCCGGACGAGGCCAGCTCGCGGTACGACACCTGGCCGCCCTGGGTGTTGCCCAGCACCGCCCACAGCAGCACGAGGATCAGGACGGCCAGGTAGGTCGATCGGACCAGGTTGTGCTTGGCCCGACGCGAGGCGTTCTGGACCAGACGCACGGCGATGGGGTTCGTCGGTCCGAGCCGCAGCAACCAGCGGAGAAAGACAGGCATGGGGCGATGATACTCCGCGGCCCGGGCGACCCCCGGCGACCGCCACCGTCGGGGGCGCCGCAGCACCAGGATGGCCCCAGCGGTTTCTTCAGGACCCAAACATCATCCAACAACGGCTCCGAAGATCCCCCCACCCGGGTGAATCAGGGCACAATTCGAGCTGGGCCCACAATTTTCTTGCAATTGGGCTGGCATTCCGATATTCTTCGTTTTCCGCGGCGCGTCTAGTGGATACGCCGTGGGGGAAAGAGAGATCGGATCTATTAGGGGATTCCGATCACCCGGCACGCGGGACGCCCGTGTCCGGGAGGCACAGTTTCTCGAGAGAAAGAGGATCACCATGAAGAATGTCGCCCTGCTCAGCATCGCCGCCCTCGCGGGCACCGCCGCCGCCCAGTCCTTCAACGGCGCCGGCTTCACCATCCCGGACAACGCCCCGGGCGGCGGTTCCTCCGCCATCGTCATCGGCAGCGGTGGCAACGTGCAGGACCTGACCGTCACCCTGCTCGGCGCCACCCACACCTGGGTCGGTGACCTGACCATCAGCCTGTCCAACGGCTCCTCCACCGTGAACCTGGCCGCCCGCCCCGGCGTGGGTGGCGGCAGCACCTTCGGCTTCGCCTGGAACCTCGCCGGTGACTACACCTTCGCCGACGGCGCCGCCCAGACCTGGGCCTCCATCGGCGCGCAGACCTCCGCGTTCAACCTGCCCAGCGGCACCTACGCCCCTGCCCAGGCCCTCTCCACCTTCAACGGTGGCTCGCTGGCCGGCACCTGGACCCTCCGCATCGTCGACGCCGCCGGCGGCGACACGGGCGGCATCCAGGGCTGGACCCTGACCAACGTCCCCGCCCCCTCCGCTCTGGCCCTGCTCGGCCTGGGTGGCGTGGTCGCCGGCCGTCGTCGCCGCTGAATGAATGATCGGGCCCTTCCGGCCTGAGCATCTCATCCGAATCGAACCGGAGGCGGCCCAACGGCCGCCTCCGGTGTTTTTGCTCCCGGGATGGATCGCAACGTTCACCCAGAAAAACGCCCGCGTCGATCGACGCGGGCGTTGGAAGTTTCGAAGATCGATCGCCGGTCGTTCAGGTCGACTGCGTCTCCGCACCGTTGGCGGCGCCGGCCGGCTCGTGCGACTCCTCGCCGGACTCCTGGACCGGCTCGGAGCTGGCTTCGAAGCTGAGCTTGTCCTCGGCGGCGATGCGGGTGGCCCGCACGTGCGTCTTGCCGTGCAGCTCGCCGGACAGGAGCATCTCGGAGAGCGGGTCCTCGATGTAGGTCCCGATGGCGCGACGCAGGGGGCGGGCGCCGAAGTCGGGGTTGTAGCCCTTGTCGATCAGGAAGTCCTTAGCCTGCTGGTCCAGGGTCATGACGATGCCCTGCTCCTTGATGCGCTCGGCCACCTTGGCGGTCTCGTACTCGATGATCTGGACGAGATCCTCGCGCGTCAGCGGGCGGAACACCACCACGTCGTCGAGCCGGTTGATGAACTCGGGGCGGAAGAACCGCTCGATCTCCTTCATCAGCACGGACTTGATGTTCTCGAACTGGTTGTCCGAGGTGTGCTTGCCGAAGCCGAAGCCCCCGCCGCCCTTGATCAGGTCAGCGCCGATGTTGCTGGTCATGATCAGGATGGTGTTGCGGAAGTCCACGTGGCGGCCGAACGAGTCGGTCAGGCGTCCTTCCTCCATGATCTGCAGCAGCATGTTGAACACGTCCGGGTGCGCCTTCTCGACCTCGTCGAGCAGCACGACGGCGTAGGGCCGGCGGCGGATCTGCTCGGTGAGCTGGCCGCCCTCCTCGTACCCGACATAGCCGGGAGGAGCGCCGACCAGACGCGAGACGGTGTGCTTCTCCATGTACTCGGACATGTCCAGGTGCACGAGGGCGTCGGCGTCGCCGAACATGAACTCGGCCAGGGCCTTGCTGAGCAGCGTCTTGCCCACGCCGGACGGGCCGACGAAGATGAAGCTGCCCATGGGGCGCTTGGGGTCCTTCAGGCCGGCGCGGGCGCGTCGGATGGACCGGGCGATGGCCTTGATGGCGTCGTCCTGGCTGATGACCTTCTTGTGCAGCTCGGCCTCGAGCTGGAGCAGGCGCTGGGCCTCCTCCTTCTCGAGCTTCTGCAGCGGCACGCCGGTCATCTTGGAGACGACCTCGGCGATGACCTCCTCGTCGACGACGCCGCTGGCCTCCTGCTGGCGGGCGCGCCACTCGGTCTGGATGGTCTCCTTCTTGCGCTTGAGCTGCTCGGCCTTGTCGCGCAGTTCGGCCGCCTTCTCGTAGTCCGCGCCCTTAACGGCCTCGTCCTTGGCGATGGTCAGCTTCTCGATCTCGGCCTCGATGTCGGCCAGATCCGGCGGCTTGCTCATGCTGCGGATGCGGATGCGGGCGCCGGCCTCGTCGAGCACGTCGATCGACTTGTCGGGCTGCACGCGCCCGGTGATGTACCGGCCGGACAACTCGACGGCGGCCTTGATCGCCGCGTCCGTGATCTTGACGCGGTGGTGCTCCTCGTACTTGTCGCGCACGCCCTTCAAGATCTCGATCGCCTGCTCGTTGTTGGGCGGGTCGACGGGGATGGACTGGAACCGGCGGGCCAGGGCGGCGTCCTTCTCGATGTACTTGCGGTACTCGTCGAAGGTGGTGGCGCCGATGCACTGGATCTCGCCGCGGGCCAGGGCGGGCTTGAGCACGTTGGACGCGTCGATGGCGCCCTCCGCGCCGCCCGCGCCGACCAGGGTGTGCAGCTCGTCGATGAAGAGGATGACGTTGCCCGCGCGGCGGACCTCGTTCATCACCGCCTTGATGCGCTCCTCGAACTGGCCGCGGTACTTGGTGCCCGCGACCATCATGGCCAGGTCGAGCACGACCAGACGCTTCTCGTGGAGGATCTCGGGGACCTCGCCGTCGATGATCCGCTGGGCCAGGCCTTCCACGATGGCGGACTTGCCCACGCCGGCCTCGCCCAGCAGGACGGGGTTGTTCTTGGTCCGCCGGCACAGCACCTGGGTGAGGCGCTCGATCTCGTTGGCGCGGCCGATCACCGGGTCCAGCCCGCCCTCCTTGGCCAGCTCGGTCAGATCGCGGCCGAACGAGTCCAGGGCCGGGGTCTTGCTCTTGCCCTTGGCCTTGCCCTCGCCGGAGGGCGCGGCGCCGGGCTCGCCGGCGACCGTCTCCGAGGCGTCGGACTCGGCGCCCGCGCCGAGCAGGTTGAGGACCTCCTCGCGGACCTCCTCGAGCTTGAGTCCCAGGTTCATCAGCACCTGGGCGGCCACGCCGTCGTGCTCACGCAGCAGGCCGAGCAGCAGGTGCTCGGTGCCGACGTAGTTGTGGTTGAGGTTGCGCGCCTCCTCGATGGCGTACTCGATCACCTTCTTGGCGCGCGGAGTCTGGGGCAGCTTGCCCATGGTGACCATCTCGGGGCCGGCCCGCACCAGCTTCTCGACCTCGAGGCGGACCTTGCGCAGGTCCACATCGAGGTTCTTGAGCACGTTGGCGCCCACGCCCGAGCCTTCCTTCACCAGTCCGAGCAGGATGTGCTCGGTCCCGATGTACTCGTGGTTGAAGCGCTGGGCTTCCTGATTGGCCAGCGCCATCACCTTGCGGGCCCGGTCTGTGAATCGTTCGAACATGCCTGTCTCCCAACGGGCTTGCGGACCCGTCCCGAACTCGGGGCTCCTGCCGGTTCCCCAAAGAGAGGAACACGGTTCCTCCCGGGTCTGTTCGCTCCCGGGATCCCCGCGGATCGTCGGACCGCGGGGAACCGGGAATCATCCCGAAGTATCGGCTGCACAGGCCGTGCCAGTTGCCAGAAGAATCCAAAGCCGGCAAAACCCGGCTCGGAGCTGGGAAGTGCTTCCAAGACCAGCACTTGCGCGTCGTCTCCTTCTGGGGAAGGTGCCGCAGGGCGTGCCGAATTGGCAGGCGGACCGCCGATGTGACCGGTCGGCGCCGCGCCCCGCGGGCCGCGGACGCCTCAGCGGGCCCGGCCGCCCGCCACGATCTCGATGGGGATGATCGTCTCGGCGACGCTCCCCGAAACCAGGTCTCGCATCACCACCTTGAGGTGGTAGCGCCCGATGCTCAGGTTGGCCGGCAGCGTGACCTGGTTGATCAGGTAGTAGTCGCGCACGAGGTTCCGCGAGACCGTCTTGTCCATCTCGGCGGCGCGGTTCCACGTGTTGAGGTTGTCGGCCACGTGGTACAGCTCAAGCCGCTGCGACAGCTCGATCTCGTACCGGGGCGTGCCGTCGGGCCCGGTCGATTCGCGGTGGGCGAAACGGTCGATCTCCGTGTAGACGATCACCGGCTGGGCCCGCCCGGCGACGAACCGGTTGGCCGGGAACGTCTCGTAGCGGCCGAAGCCGGTCACGCTGGTGCACAGCTCGGCGCGCGCGATCCGCAGACCCGCCCGGGCGTCGAGATCGCGACGGATCCGCTCCAGCACCGCGGAGACCTCGCCGGGGTCCGCGATGCCGCCGCCGCCCTCGGAGGGCGTGAGCGCCCGGAACAGATCCCGGGCCGCGGTCAGGGACGCGATCTCGGCCTCCGAGAGCACCCCCTGACCCTCCAGAGCACTCAGCGCATCGGGCCGCACGGCCTCGAGCCCGGCCAGCGCCAGCGCCGACGCGCCCGGGCCCTCGCCCGAGGCGGCCAGCTCGCCCAGCACGCCCACGAGTTCCTCGAGCAGCTCCTGCTTGCGCTGCTCGGGCGTCGTCGCAACCGGCGGCGCGGGCGCCGCCGCCGGGCCGGGGGCCATCTCGGGCCCGCCCGCGTCGGGACCTTCGGGGATCTGCGTGTTGGCGTCGCTGTCGCTGGCGAAGGCCGCGAGCGAGAAGCGCGTCGGCCCTCCGGCGGGCGTCGGATCGGGAGCCTCGACGGGTGGGACCGAGGGCTCGCGGCCCGGCGGGTCCGCGGCTTCGCCGGTCCGTCCGGAGGGCGTGCCGCGGTCGTCCGTGCCGGGCACGGGCTCCCAGGATTCGGCCGGGGGCGCGGCGGACGACTGCTCGGCGTCGGCCCAGATCTGGTCGTAGAGGGCCGCGTACTGCTCGACGATCTCGCGCGTGGGCCGGAACGCGTCCGCGGGCGGCGGCTCGAGCGTCGGCGCGGACGTCTCATCGGACAGCGCGGCCAGTCCGGCGTTGACGGGGGCCCGGTCCGCGCCCGGGGCGGGTCGGGCGCGCTGCTGGCCGCACCCGGCGGTTGCGCCGAGGGCCATCCCGAACAGCACGTACGGGAGCACGCGGGCGGGTCGTCGTGCGGTCGCCTGGGTGGATGTGCGTGTCATGCGGGCCAGCCTCCTGCTGCCTTCCCTGCCCCGGTCGTCCCGCGGGGCCGATTCATGGTTGCGCCAGGTGCGAGCCCACCCCGTGGGGACCGACGCGTTCCAGCGCGGCGTAGGCCAGCGTCACCCCGCCGAAATAGACCGCCAGCAGCATCTCCAGCCCTTCCTCCCACGCCGACATCAGCAGGAGCAGCCGCTCGCCCACGTCCACGCCCACGTCGTTGCGCAGCACGGCGGGCGCCCGGTCGAAAAGCTTGGTCAGCACCAGCATCCCGGCCGCGAACACCAGCGCCCACGCCCAGGCGGGACGGGGCGACGCCCGCCACGGCCGCTCGCGCCAGACGATCCGGGCCAGCACGAACAGACTGACCGCGACGGCCAGCACGGCGGCGCCGGCCAGCGCCTTCTGCCAGAGCGGGTACTGCGCCTTGCCGTAGAACGCGGGCTTGAGCATGCTGTACCCGGTCATCGACATGTGCAGGTCCCATTCCCGGGCCGCGCTGGCCACCGAGACCACCACCCCGGCGACCACCCCCCCGGTCCGGCGCCGGAACACCACGACGATCAGCGCCGCCAGGCCCAGCCACAACCAGGGCGAGGCGCGCTCGAACGGGCCGGTCTCGTAGAACAGCGCCCGGCTCCGGTCGGGCGGGAGCGCCTGCGAGGCCGCGGCGAGCAGCGCCGCCGCCACGCCGGTGAGCGTGAGCACACCGACCACCACGCGCATGCCCGGTCTGGCGGGGGGTCGTTCCATGGGATTCTCAGTATATCGGCCCGTCGGATCCTGCTGCTTGCCATGAGGCCGTCGCGACGAAGCGCAGCGCCAGGACCTCGATGGCGATCTCGGTGTCCATGCCCGACTTGATGCCCGCGTCCACCCCGATGGCCGCATCGAACAGCGCGCGGGCTCGGGCCGGGCCCAGACGTCGGGCCGCGTCGAGGATGGGCCGGTCCGACCCGCCCCACAGGCCCAGGTCCTTGGCGATCCTGCCCGGCGGCGCTCCCTGGGCCAGGCCCTCGGCCGCCCCCACGAGCTTGCGGGCCAGGTCGCAGCACGCATAACTGACCGGCACGCCCACGTCCTTCGCCCCGTTGCCCATGATCACCCGCAGCTCCTTGAGCATGCGGGGGGCGTCGCCCGAGAGCAGCAGCGACTGGATGGCCCAGGCCTCCTGCTCGCGGGTCAGGCCGACGAGTTCGGTGATCAGCTGCGTGGTGATCGCCCCCCCGGGCCCGGCCGACGCGGCCAGCTTGGCCAGTTCGCCGTCGAGCCGGCCCAGGTCGGTGCCGGTGCGCTCGATCAGCATCGCCGCGGCCGACGGGTCGAGCCGCACGCCGTGGGTCTTCTCGGCCCGGCGGTGGACCCATTTGCCGGCGGTGGCGGCATCGACCTCGTCGCACCTGATGGCCAGGCCGACCTTGTCGATGGCCTTGTCCAGGTTGCCCGGCCGCCAGGTGGAGGCCCGCAGGACCAGCGTGGCCTGGTCCGAGGGCGAATCGCAGTAGCGCTCGAACATCGGACGCGTGTCCTGATTCAGCATCAGGTCCGCGTCATCGACGACCACCAGTTTGTGCGTGGCCATCAGGCCGAAGGAGCGGCACTCGTCGAGCACCTCGGCCGGGGCGGCGGTGGCCCCGTCGAACTTGACGAACTCGCAGTCGCCGTGGGCGGCCCGCAGCACCCGGCGCAGGTGCTCGGTGTACTCGGTCCGCAGAAACAGCTCCTTGCCCTGCAGAAGCACCACCCGATCCTCGGGCGTGGGCATGCGGGATGGGGCGGACTTGGACATCCCCGGATGGTACGCGATTCGGCGGTCCGCACCGACCCCCCGTATCCTGTGGGATGCTCTCGCTGCTCGTCATCCAGGGGCCGGACGCCGGCAAGCGGTTCGCCCTGCCCAAGGAACTGCCGCAGCTGCTCGGGCGGTCGTCCGAGGCGCTGCCGATGACGGACACCACCGTCTCGCGCCGGCACGCCGAGCTGACCCCGGACGGGGACATGTGGTTCATCCGCGATCTGAAGAGCCAGAACGGCACCTGGATCAACGGCGTGCAGATCCGCGAACGCATCCGCCTGGAACCGGGCGACCAGATCCGCGTGGGCGCCACCGTGCTGCTGTTCGGGCCGGACGCCATCGGCGACGGCCCGGCGGTGACCATCACCGACGAGGGCGAGCAGCAGACCGAGGTCGAGGCGCGCATGCACTCGAGCGACACCGGCTACAACGCCGAGGCCGCGGCCGAGCACCTGCGTGTCATCTACCAGCTCACCGCACTCACCGCCCGCCTGGCCAACAAGCGTGAACTGCTCGAGGCCGTCATGGAGCTGGTCTTCGAGGAGTTCCGGCCCGAACGCGGCGTGATCATGATCCCCGGCGAAACCCCCGACGCCGACATGGTCCCCGGCGTGATCAAGTACCGCGACCCCCCCAAGAACGAGGAGGACGCCCGCATCCACGTCTCGCGCACCATCCTCGGCGCGGCCATGAACGGCGAGGGCGTGCTCAGCAGCAACGCCATGCAGGACCCCCGCTTCGCCATGGGCGACTCGGTGCAGCGCTACCAGATCCGCAGCGCGATCTGCTCGCCCATCACCTTCGGCGAGCAGCGCTTCGGGGCGATCTACATCGACTCGTCCTCGGTCAACCACGCCTTCACCGAGGAGCAGCTCGCCCTGCTCAACGCCGTGGGACAGCACACCGGCCTGGCCCTGGCCAACGCCGACGAGCACCTGATGCGCATGAACAACGAGCGGCTGGCCGCCATCGGCGAGACCGTCGCCAGCCTCTCGCACTCGATCAAGAACATCCTCCAGGGCCTGCGGGGCGGGGCCGATGTGGTGGAGATCGGGCTGAACAAAGGTGATCTGGCCATCGCCCGCAACGGCTGGGGCATCCTGCGCCGGAACCTGGACCGCATCGTCGGTCTGACCATGAACATGCTCGCCTTTGGGCGCAAACTGCAGCTGAATCTGGAACTGAGCCGCATCAACACCATCGCCGAGGAGTGCGCCCAGCTCGCCGAGGTCGCCAGTCAGGAGAAGAACATCGCCGTGCTGGTGGACGCCGACCCGGAGATGCCCCCCATCGCGGTGGACCCGGGGCTGATCCACCAGGCGCTGATGAACCTGGTGATGAACGCGATCGAGGCGGTGGAGAAGGACACCGGGGCCGTGACCATCCGTGTGACCTTCCACGAGGCCAGGCCGCTGATGGACCCCAAGCGTCCCAGCGCGACCACCCCGCCGCACGTGGAGATCCGCGTCATCGACAACGGCCCGGGCATCCCGCCCGACAAACTCGCGTGGATCTTCGAGCCGTTCAACACCACCAAGGGCATCCGCGGCACCGGCCTGGGCCTGGCGGTGACCAAGCGCATCATCTACGAGCACCGCGGACGCATCCGCGTCGAATCCAAGCCCGGCCAGGGCTCGGTCTTCCGCGTGCTGCTGCCCGCCGACCTGGACGCCCAGATCGACCCCTCGGCCACGGCCAACGACAAGCCGCAGATGCGGTCGATGTTCCCGGGGGGGTGATGGCTACGGTTGGTCTTCTCTTCCACCGAGCCAGAAGGATCACCCCATGCGTCAACGCCCCGTCGGCCACTCCGGTCTTTCCGTGTCCGAGATCGGCTTCGGCTGCTGGACCATGGGCGGGCCCAACTGGGCCGAGGGCAACCCCGTCGGCTGGACTGAGGTCAACGAGGAGGAAATCCTCGCCGGTATCAAGGCCGGGCTGGACGCGGGCGTCACCCACTTCGACAACGCCGATGTCTACGGCAACGGGCGGGCCGAGCGCATGCTCCGCGACTGCCTCAAGAAACTCGGCGTCAAGCCCGCGTCCCTGACGATCGCCACCAAGGTCGGCTGGCACCGCGGCACCGGCGAGCACGCCTACGAGCCGTCCAACATCCGCCACCAGTGCGAGACCTCCCTGCGCAACCTCGGCGTGGACGCCATCGACTTCTACTACCTCCACAACGACGGCTGGGCCCCGGACCACCAGCCCGGCAACCTGCCCGACGCCGCCGCGACCATGCACGCCCTCAAGGCCGAGGGCAAGATCCGCGTGATCGGCCAGAGCGCCTATTCCGACGCCGGCTTTGAACGCTCGGTCCGGGTGCTCAAGCCGCAGGTGTTCCAGAGCTGGGCGAGCATGCTGTTCGACAACTTCATCCGCCCCGGCTCGGTGGTGCAGCGCCTGATGGCCGAGCACGACATCTCGTTCGTCGCCTTCTCACCGCTGGCGCAGGGCCTGCTGCTGGACAAGTTCGACCCCGAGAAGCCCCTGCCCATCGGCGAAGGCGATGTCCGCAAGGGCTCCAAGGATTTTCAGCCGGAGAGCCTGCGCAAGATCAAACCCAAGTGTCAGGACCTCAAGGCCCGGTTCGGCGACTCGACCGAGGCCCTGGCCTCCGCCGCCCTGCGCTTCGTGCTGGGCCACGACCGCGTGGCCTGCGCCATCCCCGGCTTCCGCAACGAGCGCCAGGCCCGCTGCAATGTGCGAGCCGCGGCCGACCCGGCCTTCACCGCCGAGGA
>CAYNRF010000085.1:0-12340 GCA_964399525.1 uncultured Phycisphaeraceae bacterium
TTGGCGAACTTCTGCAGATGCCGCGTACTTATGGGGGCACGGTGAGAGGTGGCCCGCGGTGCGTCCCGCGGCCGACCGCGCCCAGTGACAGGCCCGCGATGGGTCGGAGCGCTCTGCGGATGATTCCAACACCACCAGGCGACAGCACTTCCCGACGGGTGGCCGACGAGTTCGCCTCGGCCTGGGACGCAGCTCCCCCGGCCCCCGACCTCTCCTCGTTCCTGACCGATGCCGTGAGGGCGGACGACGGTCTGCTTCTCGAGCTGATCCGCATCGACGCCAGCCGCCGCCTGCATCGCGGAGAGCCCGTGCGGCTGGAGCACTACGCCCGGGCGATCGCGCCCGCGGGGGCTGCGCCCGGCACTGCCGTCGCCCGCCTCGTGCTGTGCTTCGAGCGGCTCGCGGGCATCTCATGCGACGACGTGCGGAAGCGGCTCGGCGACGCGTACTCGGCGGACATCGACGCCGTGTTCGCCGCCGACGCACCGATGCCGTCCACGAGGATTGACGCGGATTCCGATGCACCCTCCTCTGTTTCCGACGCCAGCTCGAGCACGCCCGGCTGGTCGAAGGACGACCGAATCGGTCCCTACACGCTCCGTAAGCGGCTCGGCGAGGGAGCCTTCGGCGAGGTCTGGCTGGCGGAAAGGAAGGCCCCTGACCTTCTGGTGTCGATCAAGGTGCTCAAGCCGGGCGCGACGGACGACGACTCCGTCCGCCGCTTCGAGGCGGAGACGCAGGCGCTCGCGTTCCTCGAGCACCAGTACATCGCCAAGATCCACGAGGCGGGTACCGCGCGCCGAGCCCCTTACATCGCGATGGAGTACGTCGAGGGCAAGCCGCTGACGCGGTACTGCGACGACCGGCGCCTGTCGATCGAGCAGCGCCTCGAGCTGATGGCGCGCATCTGCGAGGGCATGCAGCACGCGCACCAGCGCGGACTGATCCACCGCGACCTCAAGCCCGACAACATCTTCGTGACCGAGATCGTACGGCATCCGATGGAGGTCGACGAGAGCGAGCGCCGCCTCGTGGTGGGCGAGCGAGGCGGGAACCTGGTCGTGGCGGTGCCGAAGATCCTCGACTTCGGCCTGGCGAAGGCGGCGGAGAAGACGGTGCGACTCGCGGACGGCACGACGACGATCGACCTCGGCAAGATGATGGGGACGTCCGAGTACATGGCGCCGGAGCAGGCGGGCCACCAGCCCAACGAGGTGACGCAGAAGGCGGACATCTTCTCGCTGGGCGTGATCCTGTACGAGCTCCTGAGCGGGACGCTGCCGCTGGCGCGGCAGGAGCTGCGGGACCGCGCCCTCCCCGACTTGGTGGAGACGCTGCGCAACGCGCCGAGGCCCGAGCCCTTGGTCCGCTTCGGCCAGATCGGCGACGAGGACGCGCGCGCCGTCTCGTACCGCCGCGGGGAGATAGCCGTGAAGGAACTCGCGCGCCGTCTGCGTGGCCGCGTCCGGCACCTCTGCGGAAAGGCGCTCCGCCTCGAGCCGGACAGGCGCTTCAGCTCGCTGGCCGCGTTCGGGCGGGACATCCGGAACTATCTCGAGGACCGGGACTTCGTCGAGGCAGCCGCGGAGCCTCGCCGGGACCGGATCCTGCGGAACATCCGCAACAACAAACTGCCTTACGCCGCGGCAAGCGCGGTCCTTCTCGCGCTGGTCGTCGGCATCATCGGCACGACGGTGCAGTGGCGGCGCGCAGAATTGCAGGAGCGACGCGCGACGGCCGAGCGGGACAGGTCCGCCCTCGTGACGACCTTCATCAAGGACCTTCTCAAGGGAGTAGACCCTGAGAATGCGGGCGGCATGGTCACTGCAAGGCACTTGCTCAAGGCTGCGGAGCAGCGGCTGAACGAGACGCCGGAGTTGAGGGATGACCCCGAGACCCGTGCGGAGATCGGCGAGGCCATCGCCTCGGCGCTCCGGAATCTCGACTTGTCGTACTTCGCCCTGCCCCACCTCGAAGCGGCGCTCGAGCATCGCCGCATGCACAGGGCCGAAGCCCCAGACAAGTACATCCATGCGCTGCTCGAGGTCGCGAGGGCCCAACAGGACGTGGGGCGTTCAGACATCGCGGCGAAGAACTATCGCGAGGTTGTCTCGCTCCTCGAAGGTTCAACGGGTCTGGACGACCGAGCCCAGCTGCTGCGTGCGCGGAGAGAACTTGCCCGCGTACTGCCAGACCTCGGCCTGGTCGGCATGAGCCGTCGGATGCTGGAAGAGGTCCTTGCGCAGCAGCGTCAACTCCACGGAAACGAGAACGAAGAAGTGCGCAAGACCCTGAGCGCTCTGGCTTTCACCTTTGAAAGATGCGATGAATTCGACGAGGCCAAGGAGGTGCTTGCCCAGCAGATCGCTCTGCAGGAGGCGGCCATCGCCGCTGCTCGGAAACCCCGCATCGCGAGCAATGGCACCGATTCCAATCCTCTGGGTGACGAGTACAGAAGCCTATCCATCCAGCTCGGGCGATTGATTCGCCGAAAGGCGTATCAGCACTCCCAGCTGAACCAGCATGACGACGCCGACGAGCTTCTGGTGCGAGCGCGTGACGTTCTTGACGGTCTTCAGCTCCCGGCCTCGCATCCCGCATGGCTCGAACACAAAATATGGGCGCTCAATGCCAAGCACAGGCGCCTGAAAATGACTTCAGGTCTCCAGGGAGACGCGCTGCGTGAAGCGCTTCGACCGATCCTTGAAGAGAATCGCGGCTTGATAAAGGAGTATGAGGAGGCGTACGGCGGGGATTCCGAAGCCACGCTCATCGCTCTTGGCAACATGGCGACGATCGTAGCGGACACGGAGGGTCCGCGGGCGGGGGTCGAGATGCTGACCGACTGGTACGCGCGGGCAGGAACCCTGCTCGGGCCGAATCACTTCAATGTCCTGCGCGCGATGAAAAATCTCAGTGTGCATTACAGCGACCTCGAAGAGTTCAAGAAGTCGCTGGAGATCGTCGCCGATGCGCGTCAACGCGCGCTCGGTGTCAGCCCGCTCCATCCCGAGCTATCGGGACTCACAGTGCAGTACTTCAGCGTGCTCGCCGAAGCCGCCGGTACCGATCTGAAGAAGCAGCTCGAGGCCCGCGAGGGCGAACTCGCGGCATGGCGCGCTCAAGTCGAAGCGAAGCGCTCACAAGATGAGGCTGGCGTCGGTGAGCCGCCTCCTGCCCGGATCGCCGTTGTCCAGCGGCTTGCTGCCGAGGTGCTGACGAAGCTCGGTCGAACCGAGGAGGCGCAAGAACTGCTCGTCATGGCGCTTTCCGAACAACGAAAGCATCTCGGCGAAGACCACTCGGATACGACGGCTTCGCGCCGCGCACTTGCAGGCGTCCTGCACCGCCGGCAACTCACGCGACCATGACCAGTTCCCGAAGGAGTTTGACCGATGCGCTTGATTGATTGGCTGAGACTCTGCCTGATCGTTTCATTGCTGTCTGGCATCCATTCGCAGGCGACCGCACAGCCTCCGATCGTGAACAACCGAACACTGAACTGCTTCCTTCCGATCAGGGTGGTCGCAGAGCCCGTGCCAATCGACTTGAGCTACAACTCGTACTCGGGCGAGCGCACGGCGTTCGGGCAGAAATGGCGTTCGACTCTGTTTGCGCAGATCGTCGAGCACGCGGTCGGCTTGACCGTCATCGAGCCCGACGGGTTTCGGAATACCTACATTCCCGAGGCTGATCGCGGCCGGCCGGACCAAGAGGTCTTCGTCGACGCGATCATCGACGGATTGCGTGCGGCGGATCGCTCCACAGGCGGCGAACGACCAGCGGCGGTCTACCAGCAAGAGCGGAGTCGGTTGTTGCGGGATGAAGCTGCTCGAAGATCCGCCATCGAAACGGTACTTCATGGTGCGAGAGTTCCCGCTGGCAGATACATCAGCGTCGTGAGGGGCGAGTCAGCCATAGAGAAACGCGCCGACGGTAGCTTTCGGAGGCTCGCGAGGGACGGAACCGACGAGATATTCGACTCGCTCGGTCAACTGGTGGAGTCGAGCGATGGCAACGGGCATACATTTCGGCTGAGCTGGCACGACGGACTGATCAGGCGCCTGCAGTCCACATTGAAGACCGACGCGGCGTCGGTTCAGTTCCAGTACAACAATCAAGGACAGATGACCGAGATTGTTCCGGGCGCCAGTATTCCCTCGCGATTCACCTACCACCCGAACGGAATGATCGCAACGATCACCGCATCGGATGGGACCCTCCACGAGTTCATGTACGACCCGCTCGGCAACCTCACGCGGTACACGCGATCGGCTGGCACTGCGCGAGACGAGTGGATCTTGACCTATGGTGAGCGCTACGAGGTCGAGAAAGTCAGCGACAAGAACTTCACCACGAAGTACGTTCGGAACTTGACGTCTGGCTCGGACGAGACTACGACGACGATCGAGCTCCTTGAGCATGGCGTCCTGAAGGCGCGCATCACCAAGCGATACGACTCAGGCCGTCTGCTTTCCACGGTTGCCGAGGTCAAGGGGACAACTTACGGAAACTTTACGCTCCGAGTCTCCTTCAAGCAGACTGGCAATCTCTGTGATCGATTGGGAGTCGACGGCATTGGCGAACTGCCCATGGCATACCGCCAAGATGGCGAGCTCGACCGGGTTGAGATGTTGAAGTCGCCGAACTACATGGCTGTGAGCGAAAGGTGGGCCCTAATCATGGGCGAGTCGAGTCCGATCTCTC
Organism: uncultured Phycisphaeraceae bacterium; assembly: GCA_964399525.1. Taxonomy (GTDB): domain Bacteria; phylum Planctomycetota; class Phycisphaerae; order Phycisphaerales; family UBA1924; genus UBA6054. The sequence continues at coordinate 4,708 of CAYNRF010000085.1, forward strand.
GTGCGGGTCTCAGCCTATTCTGACCCCCACAACCCCTCGCGGCCTCTGCGAGCCCCCGCCGTTCAATCACAAGTGGCGTTCACCGCGGTAGCCCTCACGAGGACTCCGAGTTCTCCGTCCATCGGTGGTCGAGCGCACTTGCCCCCCAGCGGCCGACGGCGACCATCCCAACGACTACTTGCGAATCTTGATGATCCTCATCGAGACCTCCGACCAGTTGGATACCAGCTCGCCGGCCGCGACGATGGCGATGTTCACATCACGGGTCACTGAACTCGGCTCGAGCAGCATCCTTGGATGCCAATCTGGATCCACGTCACGGCCGAGTTGCTGGCGCCCCGGATCGAATGCATGCAGATTCACGTCGCTGCGATCGTGCGAGACTGCCATGACCACGTAGGCCGCGCCTGCCTCCTGCTTGAAGGTGAAGACCACCGCATTCGCCGCACCGCTGCCCTTGAGCTTGAATCCTCGGCGTTCAACGAGCTGCTGGCGCTCGGCCGGAATGTCCAACATCCCGGAAAGCCTGCCGAGGAGGTCGTCAGGGGAGAGCGTGAGTCGGGAAAGCGATGCTTCCCATGCCGAATCCCGAGCACGCTGGTTTGCCTCCGCGGTGCCATCGAGCAGTTCGTGAAGGAGCTGGACGCTCTGCGCGAAGTTGAATCCGATCGGCGCCCGAACCTTCCGACCTCCTCCGTCCTCAAACTGGACGACACTTCCTCCGAACACCAGCGCCACCACCTCCCCGGTCTCTGAGATCAAGGGGCTGCCGCTTGCACCGCCCGTCGTTACGGCGTCATAGTGGATGAGCAGGTTGTCGGGTGTTCCGCTCTCGTAGAAGAAGTTGGTCAGCGCCGTCACTTTGCCTGTGACGGTGAACAGCGTCGGAAGACCCGCCATGCGCTCGCTCGGGAAGCCAACATACCCAATGGGTGTTCCGACCTGCAGCCCCTTGGGAGAGTTCGAGCGCGGGGCGAGTGGAAGCGCCGCGCCCGCGTTTCCCCTTGCAACCTCAAGGACCGCCACATCGCCCGGAGTGGTGAACACCACCCCTTGGAGCGAACCGCCCGGGGCAGCGAGGAACTGACCCTGCAGGCGTCTCTCCCATGACTCATACGCAGGGTGGATACGAACCGAGTTGTTGATCTCGAGCGTTTCGCCGTCCCCGCCCACCGACCGACGGGCAGAGATCCGGACTCCAGGCACATTGAGTCCATCCCGAAGGCTCTGTGCGACATGTGCGTTCGTCGCCAGCCGGTTTGGCGCGCAGGTCCAAGCCGTACCTACGCTCGAGAACGAACCGTCTGGCGAGACAAGGCCGACAAGCCAGACCGACTTCGCGGTGCGCGCGAGTTCGACGCTCAGCTTGTCCTGGGCAAGCTTCGCGAGTTCGCCTACTTCCCCCTGCACATCATCGAGCGCGGCGAGCAGTTCTCTCGTCTCCTTCGCAGACTCCGCCTGCGCTTCCTCAAGACCATCGACGCGCGCCGCCGTGACTTCGCTGGACCGGTCGAGTTGCATCGCGACGACGGTGCCGATGAACGCGATCAAGAGAATAGAGATGCCAAGCACCACGGTTCGCCTCCGTGCCACCCTCGCCCCTGTCACCGTGGATGCCGGGACGCGGCTCATCGGCAGGTCGTCGACGGGATTCACCTGCGTCGCCGGAATCGCGCCGACGAGGGAAACGACCTCAAAGCGCGGCCCCCCCGCTCCGACCTCGAAGGTTGCCGGAGTCGCGATGCGTAGCCGCTCGCCGATCGAGATCCGGCGCGTCACCCTGTCCGACTCGACCAATCCGACACCGCTCTCGTGCAAGCACTCGAGCCACCATACGTCATCGATCCATTGGATGCGCGCGTGAAGTCCACGCGCACTCGCGGTGTCTCGCTGCGGGTCGAATCGCAGCGTGGCTTCGGGCGCACGCCCGATCGTCGCTTGAGAAGTCCAGACGTCGACGGATGCGGGGCTCGCGAATCCTCGGGTGACCGTCAAGCGGATGCCCTGTATGTTCGTGCTCATATCGTGGTCTCCGGATGCTGCAATTGCCCTGCCACAGGTTCTACTGCTGCTCTCTGCCGAGCAGCCTCACAAGCGCCGCCACGCCGGCGTCGCCGATGGCGGTCCCAACACGCGTAGCCATGACTCTCTCGAGCATGGCCGCCAACTCCGATGCCTTGATGCCCAGGAGTTCCGACGCCGCGTGCGGATGTAGCCGCTCGATCAAGCAGGCGTTCAGAGCTGCCCACTCCGTGGCCGACACAGACTTTCGAACCGGCTCAAGCAGCCGCTTTCGAAGCATGGGCCTGAGCTTGTGAAGTCGTTGGCGGACCGCGTCAGGTGACAGCCCGAGCGCGCGTCCAACCGCCTTCGAATCCTCTTCGCCCAGGACCGAGCGCACGACGATTTCCCGATCGAGATCGGCCAGACCTGTCGTCAGGAGTGGCGCGAGGGCTGCCTCCCGCTCTGCCTCGACGATCTGCGTTCCGATCCCCGGACCGCTTGCGGAGGGATCCGGCAGCCTGCCGTCGGCGAACTGGGATACCTGCCCGGTCTTAGCCTTTGGGGTCTTGAGCCGATCCTTGATCTTGTTCTCCACTCCAAGATGAAGGCGACCTCGCAGATGCGCGTCGTTCTCAAAGTCGTCCATGCCACCGCCGAGTTCGCGAGCGATGACGCTCTGCACGATGCTCGAGGCCTGGTTGTTGACCTCGTTTCGACGATGACCCAGACTCGCCCGCGCGTGATTCGTGAGATCGTGCGTGAGCCGATCAAGCGCCGACTTGACCCTGACCGGATCGTTGCTGCGGAGGTCCTCGAGAAGAAGTTGCTGCTCTTGTTCGTTGGTCATGGGGGTCTCTTGTTGGATCGGAGCGGGCTTGAGCGGCCAGCAAATGGTGCTTGTTGCCATGGACGAGCGGCGTCACTGCTGGCCGCTCGCTAGGGCGCCTGCCCTTCAAGGATCCTTCGGATCGGACTCCCTTCGGACGCGTAGTCCGCGGGGGTCTTGTTGAGGTCGTCGCGGGCATGGATGGATGCTCCACGCTGAATCAGCCTTTCCGCGTTCCGCGAGAGGTCGTTCCTGCGGCTGAGGGCAGTCGCGTGAAGCGGGGTGATCAGATCCGCGCTGCGGATGTCGACGTCGACGCCGGCGTCCAACAGGATCTCGATCAACTCCAAGGTTCCCGGTTGACTCGCGGCCCAATGCAGGGCGCTCCACCCGCTCTCGGTCGTTTGCCTCGCGTTCTTGTCAGCGCCTCGTTGGAGCAGGAGCCGCAACATGGCCGCGGAGTCACGATCTTCACGCAAACCCCGAAGCACGCTGATGATCGGGGTCGAACCGTCATTCGCGCGCGCTTCTATGTCGGCTCCAGCGTCCAACAACGCCTTCGCGACATCGAGCCTCGCCGCCAGCGCGGCATAGTGCAGCGGTGTTCGGCCGTCGTTGGCCCGGGCATCGATGGATGCGCCTGACCTGATCAACGCCAGAACCGCATCCAAGTGTCCACCGATGGCTGCATTATGGAGAGGCGAGTCTCCACTCCTGCAGAGAGCGTCCACGGGGACCTTAAGTTCGATCAGCCTGAAGATCATGTCCGCCTTGCCAGAGTTCGCCGCGAAGTGAAGCGTTGACCACCCATCGTGATCGAGGAGGTCGAGCTTCGCACCCGCGCGGAGAACCACTTCCAGAAGTTCGACGGAGCCGCTTGCAGCCACCTCATGGATCGGGGTCACGCCCATGTTGGAGATCGAATCGAATCCCACGCCGGCATCTATCAGACGCTGAACGATCTGGACCGCCCCCTTCCTGCAGGCAAGATGCATGGGGGTTCGCCCGTTGGACATCGATGCACGGATGTCGGCGCCATCCTGAATCAACGCGTCCACCATGTCAGGCTTGTTTCCAGATATGGCGTCGTGAAGAGGGGTCGAACCCCTTGCGTCGGTGGTCGTGGCGTTCGCACCAAGCTCCTTGAGGATCGCATAGGCATCAACCCTGCCAGCAAACGCCGCGAAATGCATGGCCGTGGCGCCATTGCTGTTCCGATGATTCGGATCCATGCCGAGGTCAACCAGCCGCGAGATCGCATCGGGGTACGAAACCGCAGGTGGGCTCATCGAGGCAAGGGGGTTGAGAGACCGCGGGCCGACGCCCCTGAACCCCTCGATGGTTGCCTGCAGGATCGTGCGCTTCTCTTCGTCCTCGAGATTCGGATCGATGCCTTGCTGCAAGGCGCATCGAACAGCATCGATGTAGCCAATGCGGGCAAGCCAATGCCACCTACTGTTCTTCGGATACAAGCGCTCGGGAAGCATCTCGTCGGCATCTCGAACAATGCCCTCGTACGGACCGCAGAGCGCCCTTGCCTGCAGGTAGTCCAGCGCTATCGAGCGCGTACTCTGCTCCTCGAAACCCAGCAGTTTGCACGACAGCACCCATGACTTGCGGATCAGTTCGGCAGCTTCCTGCCCGTGACCGCGCGCGATGAGCAGCGAAGCAGCCAGGCGCCAATCCTCGATTCGCTTGACATTGTTCTGCAGATCGATGCTCTCCATCATCTCGAGCGCTGCCCGCACGCAGGCTTCGGCCGAGTTCTCCTGCTTCAAGTCCCACTGCCTTCTTGCAAGGGTCAAGAGGGTTCTCGGAATCTCGTCCGCCATGAGCTTTCCCAGGCGTTCGGCAATTGGCTTCACGAAGTCCGTGAGTTGCTTGACGGACTCCTCGCGCTTTCCGCCAGCCATCAGCCGTTCCGCGTCCCAAAGCCTTCGGAGCATCTCCGTCTGTAGCTCCGCAGAGTCTCTCCCAAGGAATGCGGCGACGGTTGGAAGCCACGCTCTCGCGACCTTCTCCCAGCGATCCTCGGATCCTCGATCACTCTTCACAAGGCCAGCCAGTTCCACCTGCGCGCGAACCGTCTCCTCATGCTCCACTCCGAGGACCGCAGTGAAGATCCCGATCGACTCGGCAAGGAGCTTCGGCGATTCCTGATCCCACGGTCGCGCGATCACGAGTTCCCGGAGTCCGCGAGCCTTGATGAGCCGCAGGTCATCAACGCGAGAGGCGGCGCCATCGATCTGCTCGGGCTTCGATAGGTTGACGTCGATCAACTCTTGCAGATCGCGCAAGACCTCCACGGCATCCTCCTGGAGTCTCAACTCATTGAGGGTCGAGCCGATCGTCAACAGGAGCTCTGCCGTGATGGCGACATCAAGGGAGCGCTGCTGAATCTGTTCGGCGGATCCAGCGAGGACTTCTCGGATCGTCAGCGATGCAGCGTTTCCGTCCGATGGCCGGGCTCGCGCGATGGTCTCGCTGAAAAGCCGAAACGCCTCCGTCTTGGCTGCAAGTTCGCCTTCAGCGCGTGCTCTCGCTTGAAGTGCTTGTTCAGCATTGGAGTCGGCCTCGTTCCGCGCCTGTAGCGCCTCCTGCTCGCGCGCTGCGGCGATCGTGGCCTGCTCCTCGGCGCGCACGGTCGCCGCCTCCGCGCGCCGCCACTGCGCCGTCGCGCCGGCGATCCCGACGACGAGCGCCGTGAAGACGGCGGCGGCAGCGGCGTACGGCAGCCTGTTGTTGCGGATGTTCCGCAGGATCCGGTCCCGCCGAGGCTCCGCCGCCGCCTCGATGAAGTCCTTGTCCTCGAGGTGGTTGCGGATGTCCCGCCCCAGCGCCGCCACCGAGCTGAACCGCTTGTCGGGCTCGAGGCGGAGCGCCTTGCCGCACAGGTGCCTAGCGCGCCCGTGCAGCCGGCGCGCCAGCTCCTCGGCGGTGCCGGCCCCGCGACGATTTGACGCGATCCGCCTCGACTCCTCGTCGAGCTCGCCGAAGCGCACCGATGGCTCGGGCCTCGGCGTGCCGCGCAGCGTCGCCACCAGTTCCTCGAGGGACAGGTCGCGCAGTTGCTCCCGCGGAAGCGGCAGCGTCCCGCTCAGTGTTTCGAAGAGGATCACGCCCAACGAGAAGACGTCTGCCTTCTGCGTCACCTCGTTCGGCTGGTGGCCGGCCTGCTCGGGCGCCATGTACTCCGGAGTCCCCATCATCTTGCCGAGCTCGATCGTCAGCGTTCCGTCCGCAAGACGCACCGATTTCTCGGCGGCCTTCGCCAGGCCGAAATCCAGGATCTTGGGTACGGCCACGATCAGGTCCCCGTCTCGTTCGCCCACCACCAGGCGACGCTCGGTCTCCTCGACCTGGCTCGGGTGCCTCACCATCTCGGTCACGAGGATGTTGTCGGGCTTGAGGTCGCGGTGGATCAACTGGCGCTGGTGTGCGTGCTGCATGCCCTCGCAGATCCGCGCCACCAGCTCGAGGCGCTGCTCGATCGACAGGCGCCGGTCGTCGCAGTACCGCGTCAGCGGCTTGCCCTCGACATACTCCATCGCGATGTACGGCAGGCCACCCGCCGTCCCGGCGTCGTGAATCTTGGCGATGTACTGGTGCTCGAGGAAAGCGAGCGCCTGCGCCTCCACCTCGAAGCGGCGCAGGCTGTCCTCGTCCGTCACGCCGGGCTTGAGGACCTTGATTGCGACGAGGAGGTCGGGAGCCCTCCTGTCCGCCAGCCAGACCTCGCCGAAGGCCCCCGCGCCGAGTCGCTTGCGAAGCCGGTACGGACCGAGCCGGTCCCCCTTGGACCAAATCCTCGGCTGTGCAACGGCATCGGGGTCCGAGTGGGGTTCCGAGGCGCCGAGGTCGTCGTCGACCTCCGTCGGCGGCATCGACGGCTCGGCCGTGAAGACAGCCTCGATGTCCGCCGCGTACGCGTCGCCGAGCCGCTTGCGGGCGGCGGCGGCGGAGACGCCCGCGAGGCGCTCGTAGCAGAGCACGACGCGGGCCAGTGCGCTCCCGGGCGCGACCGCCTTGGGCGAGATCGCGCGTGCATAGTGCTCGAGGCGCACGGGCTGCGTGCGATGCAGGCGCTTCTCGGCGTCGAGTCGGACCAGCTTGACGAGCGTCGCTTCGTCCGTCTTCACGGCGTCGGTAACGAAGGAGGAGAGATCGGGCGCGGGGGGAGCGGATTCCCAGGCAGAGGCGAGCGCCGCGACCGCGCCTTCCAGGGCATCGTTGCCTGAGGGTGCTGGGTCCATGCGCTGATCGCTCCGACTCGCGACTGGAGCAGTTCCGCAAAAGACGGGCCGACGCAGCCCGCGGCGAAACCCAATCACCGTTGCCAGTCGGTAGTACGCGCCACAGGGCAACACCCGCCATCAGCACCACCTATCCGCCGATTTCAGGCTGTCGCCTTCGCTCGCTCACACTTCGGCAGGCTCGATCGCTTCCGAGATGGCGGGCCAGCGCGGCCCCCCTCTGCCGGGAGCGCCGGACGCCAAAGTTGATTGGAGAGCCCCATGAACCGTCTTCACCTCGCCGCCATCGCCTCGATCCTGACCCTCGGGGCTCTTGCCGCCGCAACGCCCGCCGCCTTCGCGCAGGACCAGACCGCCACGATCATCAGCTGTGGTTCCACCCGCACCCTCGCGGATGTGATCGAGCAGGCGGAGCGCGGGGTCGTGGTCGTGGCCGTGAAGGGGCTCGGTAGAAACCCGAACAGCCAGGGCAGCGGCTTCTTCATCGATCCCATCCATGTCGTCACGAACCGCCATGTGATCGAGGACGGCGGCTTCGCGGAAGTGCAGC
>CAYNRF010000086.1:0-10026 GCA_964399525.1 uncultured Phycisphaeraceae bacterium
GCCGCAGCCAGACCAGTTCCATGGGCACGCACGGCGTGACCGAACGCAGCAGCGCCGCCGCGCCGGACACGATGGGGGCCGCGAAGCTCGTGCCGCTGGCCCGGGCGTAGGCGTCGCCGGGCACCGGACCGACCACGGGATCACCGGGGGCGCTGATGCTGATCCAGCTCCCGAAGTTGGAGAACGGCGCCCGCGTGTCGTCGTCCCGTGTGGCGGCCACCGACAGCACGCCGGGGCCTTCGTACCCCGCGGGATACCGGATCGCGCTATCCGTGCCCTCGTTGCCGGCCGAGGCCACGACCAGGCGCTCCTGCGCCACCGCCTCGTCGATGGCCTGACGCAGCAGGCCGCTGTCACCGAGCGCGCCCAGGCTGAGGTTGATCACGTCCGCGCCGTGGTCGATGGCGTGGTAGATCCCGTCGACCATGCGGAACGCCGTGGATCCGCCGTCGCTGTCCAGCACGCGCACCGGAAGGACCCGCGCCTCGGGCGCGACCCGCAGCACGATGCCGGCCACCAGCGTCCCGTGGCCGACGTACTCGTCGGTCACGCCGTCGTTGTCGTTGTCGGTGTTGTCGCCCGTGTCGTCGGGCGCGGTGCCGCGGTCGATCATGTCGATGCCGCCCGGAGCGATCCGCCCGCGGATGACGGGGTGGTCCGCGTCCACGCCCGAGTCCAGCACGCCGACGATGATGCCGTAGCCGCGCGCGAACTTGCCCGCCTCGTCGGCGCGCACCACGTCCATCGCCCCCTGCAGCCAGAAACGCTCGACGCGCTCGAGGATGAAGATGCTCTGTGTGCCGCCGGTCGGATCGTCGTCCTCGGCGGTGAAGTTCAGTTCGGCGCTGAGCACCCGCGCGTCGTCGTCGATCAGGTCGATGTAGTCCACTTCCGACACGCCCGCGGGCACGTCCAGACGCACGATGTTGCGGCTGACGATGCGGTCGAGCACCACCGTACCGACAGAGGCGGCGAACACATCGGGGTCCGCCCCGGCGGTCAGACGCACCACCACCTCGCCGGGCACGAACGGAGCCGGGTCATCGGCATGGGCGGTGGCGCACAGTCCAGCGCAGACCGCGATGAGGGTGGGGGACTTGATCAGTCGGACGTTCAGCACCAGCCACCTCCCCACAGCACCGCGCCCGCCGCATCGGGCGAACCACAACGATTCGACGCAGCGTCCATAACGGACGCACCCATGGCACGCGACACGCTGCCGGATTGACCCCAGCCCTCCCGGATTCGTGCGTGCAGACCCGCGGCGAAATCGCCCGCGGACGCGTCCGAGATCGGCCACAGCGGGGCGATGACCGCTCCGGCGCCCGCGTCGAGGAACGCCCGCGGCAGGGCCGCCCGATCCTCGGCCAGCCCGCCTGTGCGTCCCGCGTGGCAGGCCGCGAGCACCAGCAGCGATCCCGGGCGGAGTCGCCGCGCCAGTTCGTTCACAGTCACCCAGCCGTCACCGATCAGCAGGCGGGAGGCCCCCGGCCGGTCGGGCGCGAACACGCCGTGCGTGGCCAGGTGGACGATGTCAGCGTGCGCGATCGCGTCGAGGGCGTCGGCGGTCGTCCCGCCCGGCAGAGCCTGTCCGTTCCAGATCGCGGCCACGCGGGCGCATTCGTCCGGAGCGCCAGGCAGCGAAGGATCGTCCGGGGCCAGCGCGACGCATGCGGGAGCGTGTCCGGCGGATGGCACGGCGTGGTCTGCGCCGACGTCGGACGCTGAGCGCACCGCGCACACACCCACGCCCGGGCCGAGCGTCACCGCGCCCAGCAGATTCCAGGGCAATCCTTCCAACTCGGGCGACGCTCCGACGAAGACCCGTCCCACGCCCGCGAGCGCCGACCCAGGACCGGCGAACAGCAGCGCCCCGAGCGTCCGGGCGGACTCGCGCCAGGCCTCGGCCGCCGCGGGCTCGCCCGCCCGCTCGGCCAGGAACGAGAGGCGCCGCGCGCCGGAGACACAGGCCCCGAGCCGGGCGATATCCATGCACGCGTGCGCGCCGTCACGCCGGACCACCAGCGCGTGCACCCGGTCCGATTCGGACCAGAAACGCACCATGGCGACATCGGGCCGCAGCGAAGCGGCCAGGCGTTCGGAGGTCCAGGTCGCAGACTCCTCGATCGATACGCCCGCACCGGCGCGCTCGCGGTGCAGTTGCGATTCCAACTCCAGCGTCAGGATCGCCGCGTCGTCGCCCCCTCCCCCCCCTCCGCCCCCTCCCACACCGAACGCCCCCGCCCGGGCATACGCCCGCGAGAGCGCCGCCTCAATTCGTTCGGCCGCCGGCGTTGCGGCGTCCGCACCCGCGTGCATGCGCTTGCGTGCGCCGCCGTCGGCGCGCTCCAGCAGCGTGAACGCGTCGCCCGCGTGTCCCGGGCGGGCGCCAAGGGCGGCGGCCGCACGGGCGAAGATCGGCCGGTAGAGATGCCGCAAACCGCCCGCGCCCGCGTCGCTACGGGCGGACCCGAGCACGTCGGCCGCGGTGGTCGCCGCACGCGTCAGGGCTTCGAGCGCGGTGTCCACGTTGGGCAGCGCCCGACCCAGCAGATCCTCGCACAATGGGAGCAGCGAGCGTAGACCGGCCGTGCGGGCGATGTCGGACGCGGTCCGCGCATCGGCGGCTGCGCCGGCCTTCCGGCCCGCGTGCAGGGCCGCCTCGCCCCGCGCCAGCAGCGCGCGGGTGCGCACCGAGCGGGTCAGATCTCCCGAAGACAGCACGCCTTCGGCCCGTCGCACGGCCGAGGCCGCGTCCGACTCCATGAGGTCGCACCAGGCCAGCGCGATGCCGACTTCGGCCCGAAGCCCCGGCAGTTCCGCGTGCAGCGGGTGGGCCGCGGCCTGGGCCAGCACGCGGCGGGCGGCTGCGGGATCGCCCAGGCGCACCAGCACCAGTCCAAGCGACGCCCGCGCCCGGGCCAGTTCCGCCTCGGCGTTGGCCTGCTCGAGGATGGGCAGGGCGTGGGCCGACCGGTCCCGCGCCATCCGCAGCGCACCGGCCTGGGCCAGCATCTCGCCTTCCTCGATGTGCAGCCGGGCCACATCAAGGACGGCACCGCCGGACTCGAACGATCGGCGTGCCCGCTCGAACGCCGCCGACGCGTCGTCCACGCGTCCCAGCCGTCCCAGCACGTCGGCCACATTACCGCGGCAGATGGCCGCCGCGTGGGGGCGCCCGCACGCGTCGAACGCGATGGCGGCCTGTTCGAATCCGGCGATCGCCTCGTCGAACCGGTCGGCGTCGAGCATGCACTCGGCCAGATTGCTCCGTGCCGCCGCCGCGGTCGCGTCGGACCCGGCCGCCAGACGTCCCGCCCGCTCCAGCGCGGCGATCGCACCGTCCCGGCGTCCGAGCATCCGCAGCACCGCGCCCAGGCTGACGAGCGCCTTGGCTTCCTCGATCGGCTCGCGGGCCGAGGCCACGGCCCGTTCCGCCGCGGCGCAGGCGTCCTGTGTCCGGCCCAGGCGCAGCAGCGGCTGGACCATCGCGCCGGCCACCAGCCCGCGCCGGTGCTCCAGGCCCGCCTCATCGCAGATCCGGGTGGCTTCGGTCAGCATGGCCACCGCCTCGTCCAGCCCGCCCGCATAGGCCCGGGCGTGCGCGTGGGCGACCAGCGCGAGGGTGCGTCGCTGCGGTTCCGTGCCTGCCGCCGCGACAAGCTGCGCGCCGAGATCGATGGCCGTGTGCACATCGCCCAGCACCAGGCGCATCACGCCGCGGGCGACGGCCTCGAAGGACGCGTCATCGAGCGACGGGTCCGCGATCATGCCCGCGATCCGTTCTGGCGTGTCCGGGATGGTCGGGGCCGCGGTCAAACGCTGTCCCCCGGAGAGGACTGCGACGACGGATGACGCAGCACCGGCGTCAGGGCGATCACGCCGTCCCGCTCGATGCCCAGCTGATGCCGCCCAGCGTTCACCGTCAGTTCGAACATGCCCAGCTGGTCGGGCTCGATCCGGTGTTCGCGGCGGGCGTCGACCTCCAGCCACAGCACGGCGTCGACCGGAGCCCCGCCCACGCGCCCGATTCCTTCGAAGGCGGCCAGCCGCGTGGCGCTGGGTTCCAGACGCAGATCGATCTCGACGCCGTCGAGGTCCAGGAGCATGCGCCGCGATCCGTCCGCGCCGCGCACCGCGCCCATCGCCCCGGCGTCGCGCCAGGAGTCCACCAGCACCAGCCCGACGCGGTCCGCCACGCGTCCCAGCCGGTCCCACCAACTCGCACCCGAACCCACACCCGGCGTCGGATGACCGATCGGGGCCTGGTCGTACAGCGTCCGACGCAGGCGGTCGGAGACCTCGAACAGCGGCTCCATCGCCGGCGCTTCGCTGAGCGTTCCGAGCATCGCCCGGGCCTCGTCGTGCCACGCCCGCAGCGGGGCCGAGGCGTCCATGGCGGCACGGACCCTGGCGGCCTCGCCGGCGTCCAACTCACCGAGCAAAAGGGCCAGGATGTCGTCACGGTCCGCCACGCGGGGTCTCCTTGCCCATGAAGAGGGCGCCCGGCCGGGGTCGGATACACCGGCCCGTGCTTATTCTGACGCCCGATCCGATCCGGTGGGTGCGGAATCCCGCATCAGCATCCCCAACTTCTCCAGGCACCGCCGCCGGGTGGGTCCGATACTCCCGTGGGGCATGCCCAGGTCCGCCGCCGCGCGCTCGTAGGCCCCGGCCTCCGACCCGAAATAGAGGGCCCGCAGCAGGTCGCGGCAGCGGCCGCCCAGTTCCTCCAGCGCCGCCCGCAGCCGCTGGTGGAGTTCGATCCGGCCCACGGCCTCCGCAGCGTCCAGCTCGGATGCCTGCGCGCTCTCGTCGCTGAGCGTTTCCCCGACCCGGCCGCGCCGATGCCGCTTCGCCAGACGCCAGGCTTCCCGGGCGGCGGTGGTCTTGAGCCACGAGCCGACCGCCCGCTCGGACTCGATGGCGTGGATCCGTCGCGACAGCGTGGCAAAGACGCTCTGGGCCAGGTCCTCGCTGGCCTCGGTCGTCAGGCCGCACGCGCGCCCCACCGCCATGACCATGCCGGAGTACCGGTCCACGAGTGCCCGCCAGGCCCGGTCGTCGCCCGCGCGGCAGCGTTCGATCAGGTTGTCCGGCTCGGCGTCCGCCATGTGGGGTTCCCTCGCCGGATCCTTGGCGTGCCGTCTCCCGGGGACGATCTTCCCGCACGGGGGCCGAATCCGGGTGCCGTGCACACCCTTGCGCGGTCGCGTCCGGTACGATTCGGCCACCGTCCGCCAGCCGAAAGGGAGCCATGTCGCGTCCGAACCGCCGCCTGTTGTCCGCGCTTGCCCTGGGTCTCTGCCTCGCGCCGGCGACGGCCGCGGCCCCAAACCGCCCCCTTCCGCCCGCGTCGCCCGTGCCCGTGGGCGAGCAGCCCTTCGAGTTCCGGCTCGACGGCATGACCGGGACGCTGCGGTTCGACGCCGACGTGCCCAGCCCCGAGGCGTTCCTGGGCTACGCCGTCGGCGAGCATTTCACTCGCCACCACGACACCGTCGCCTACGCCCGGGCTCTGGCCGACGCCTCCGACCGGGCGATCTACACCCCCTACGGCCTGACCAACCAGCGCCGCGAACTGGGCATCCTGACCATCTCTTCGCCGGCCAACCTCGCCCGGCTCGATGAAATCCTTGAGGTCAACCGCTCGCTGGCCGATCCCCGCGCCACCGACGAGGCCCGCGCCCGCGACATCGCCGGCAGCCACCCGGCCGTGATCTGGCTGAGTTTCAATGTCCACGGCAACGAGGCCTCCTGCACCGAGGCGGCCCAGCAGCTCGCCTACACCCTCGCCGCCGCGACCAATCCCGAAGTGGCGGCCATGCTCGAGCGCGTCGTCGTGGTGATCGATCCCTGCCTGAACCCGGACGGACGCTCGCGCTATGTCCACTGGTTCGAGCAGACCGTCGGCGCCGCCCCCAACGCCGAGCCCGCCGCCCGCGAGCACAGCGAGCCCTGGCCCTCCGGGCGTCCCAATCACTACCTCTTCGACCTCAACCGCGACTGGGTGTGGGGCACGCAGGTCGAGTCCCGGGCGCGGATGGAGATCTATCGCGAGTACATGCCGCAGGTGCACGTGGACTACCACGAGCAGGGCATGCACGCCCCGTACTTCATGGGCGCGGGCGACACGCCGTACAACGCGAACATCCCGGCCGAGTCCAAGGAGTGGTTCGACCGCCTGGGCCGCGCCAGTGCGGCCGCCTTCGACCGCGCGGGCCTGCCCTACGCCACCAGGGAACGCTTCGACTATCTCTACCCCGGCTACGGCAAGGTCACGCCGGTGTATCACGGCGCGATCTCCCTGCTGACCGAGCAAGGCGGCCACGGCCGGGCCGGCCTGACCATCGACGTCCTCGCCGACGGAGCGCCCGGCTACAACCTCTCGCTCCTCGACCGCACCCGCAACCACTTCATCACTGCCCTGGCCTACGTCGAGCACACCGCCGCGCACCGCGGCGAGCAGATCGAGCGCTTCGCACGCTTCTTCCGCGAGTCCGCCGCCCAGCAGGCCGGGCCGATCGCCGGTTTCGTGATCGACCCCGGCAATGATCCGGCCAAGCTCACCAAGGTCTGGGAACTGTGCCGCAAGCATGGCATCGAGGTCCACCGCCTCACCCGTTCCGCCGAACTGGCCGGGTCGCTCGTCCGCACGTACTTCCCGCCCTTCGCCCCCGAGGCCGAGACGGTCACCCTCGCGGCAGGTTCGTGGTACATCCCGGTGGGGCAGCCGATGGGACGGCTGGTGCAGACCCTCTTCGAACGCGAGACCCACGTTGAGGATCGCGATACCTACGACATCACCAGCTGGTCCTTCCCCGTGATGCTCGGCCTGAACGCATCGGAAATCACGACGCCGCTGCAGTCCGCCGACCTTGAGCGTGTGGACCGTTACGAGCCGCACGCCGACCGAGCTTTGGCGGACCGATTCCTGTTCGAGGACGCCTACGCCTTCTTCGTGGACGCCGACCAGCACCGGTTCCCCGAGGTGCTCGCGCTCGCATCGGAGATGAACATCTTCGCCCGCCTGACCGAGGCCGAGATCGAACTGACCTCCGGTAAGGTCGTGCCCGCCGGATCGCTGCTGGTTCTTCCGTCGCGCAACGAGCGCTCCGTGCTCGCGGCGTTCGCCGATCGGCTGTGGCAATCGGGATTCGACATGCACGCCACCGACACCGGCTACCCCGTCCGCGGCCCCGCCATCGGCAACTCCGGCAACCGCCGCTTCATCCCCGCCTCGGTGGTGCTCGCCTCCGGCCCGGCGTTCAGCTCGCTCAGCTTCGGGCATACCTGGCACCTGCTCGACGTCGTCTCACCCACCGAGCACACCGTGGTCAACCTCGACGACTTCGGCTCCGTCGACTGGCACCGCGTCAACGTGCTCGTGCTGCCCAGCGGCTCGATGGGCGGCCTGTCCGCGTCGAGCCTCGAGGCCCTCAAGGCCTGGCTGCGCGGCGGCGGCACCGTCGTCACGATGGCGGGCAGCGCCGCGTGGGCCTCGACCGAACTCGCCGGCCTCGAGCCCGAGCAGAACGTCAAGCCCGACAAGGACCCCGACGAACTCGCCTGGGACACCACCGACCGCACCCCCGACGAGAAGATCCACACCCTGACCTACGCCCAGCGCGAGGCCCGCGGCATCGACCGGCGCGTGCCCGGCGTGCTGCTCGCCGCCGCCGTCGACACCACCCACCCGCTCGCCGCCGGGCTCGACGGGCACGTCGGCTTCCACATGTTCTCCGGGGCCCCGCTCCCGGTCAGCAACAGCGGCTATGTCCTCGCCCGCTTCGCCCCGTTCACGCCCACCGAGGATCTTGCCTCCCAGACCCTCGCCCCCCGCATCGGCGGCAGCATCTCCCCGACCAACCTCCAGCGACTGGCCGGCCGTCCGGCCGTCACCCACCACCGCGTCGGACGCGGCAACGTGATCTGCTTCGCCAGCGACCCGACCAACCGCGGCCTCAACCACGCCGGCATGCGCATGCTGCTCCACGCGATCCACGTGGGGCCGTCGGTGTCCGGTGATCAGCCCCTGGGGGATGACGACGAGGAGCATCAGGGCAGTCTTGACGACTGAGTCGGGCGTCCGTGAAAGTTGAGCAAAGAACCAGCCCGCTGCGAGAACGGCGGGTTGTTCTTTGCACGAGACGCGTGCCCGTCGGGATACGGTTCGCCTCGTGCACGGACGGTCCCATGAGGAGGAAGTTCGTGATGAATCAAGCCCGCACCATGACATTGATCATTGTCTTCGCGTGGCTGGCGTTGTGGGTCGGCGGATGCACATCCGCCGCGCCGGTCCGCGACCATCGCGGGCCCGCCGCCGAGTCGGACCGCTGGGCCGGCACACCGCTCAACCGGATCCAGGTGATCGGAAGCCACAACAGCTACAAGAGGGCGATCCAGCGCGACTTGTACGAACTGATCGAACAGCAGTACGCCATCAGCCTCGACAGCGTCGACTACGCCCACATCCCGATGACCGACCAGCTCAACCTGGGCCTGCGCAACCTCGAACTGGACGTCTACTACGACCCGGACGGCGGCCGCTACGCCGACCCGCCCGCCCACCGCCTCCTCCGCGCCCACGGCATCCAGCCCGACCCGTGGGATCCCGACAACGACGCGGCTACCCCCGGCTTCAAGGTCCTCCACGACGCCGACGTGGACTTCGCCACCTGGCACGTCGCCTTCGAGAAGGCCCTGCGTGAACTGTGCCGCTGGTCGCAGGCCAACCCCGGCCACCTGCCCGTGCTGGTGACGATGAACTGCAAGCACGATGAGTCGCGCCGTTTTCCGGGTGCGAAGGAGTCGGTGGCCTTCGACGTTGAGGCGCTCCGCGCCCTCGACGCGGTCATCGCCGCCGAACTCGAAGGCCACCTGCTCACGCCGGACATGGTCCGGGCCGGACACGAGACGCTGCGCGACGCGATCACCACCGACGGCTGGCCCGCCGCCGACGCCGTGTCGGGCCGTTTCTACTTCCTGCTCGACCACGGCGGCGCGCTCCGCGAGGACTACCGCCGCGCCTTCCCCGGCGGTCGCCACGCGTCGATGTTCGTGTCGGGCCACCCCGGCGCCGACGACGCCGCGGTCTTCGTCCGCAACGAACCCATCCGGGACGAGGCGGCCATCCGATCCCTGGTGGCCCAGGGCTTCATCGTCCGCACGCGCGCGGACGCGGGCACGGTCGAGCCGAGGGCGGAGAGCTTCGACCGCTTCGAGGCCGCCAAGCGCAGTCGCGCCCAGGTCATCACCACGGACTACTACATCCCCGACCGCTCGATCAGCGACCGCTACGTCATTCGCTTTGAGGACGGCACCTTCACCCGACCACTGCCCCCCGACGGCCCCCACCCCATCCCGCTCCACTGACCTGCCCGGCTGACACACCCGGCCGCGGGGCCGCCTCCGTCGGTTCGCGGACGCCATCAACGAGCCCAAAAAAGACGGACACCCCGAAGGATGTCCGTCCAAAAATGGAGCCGGGGGGAATCGAACCCTACCAGAATCGGCCTTCCCGACCCCGCCAGACGGGTTGTGCACAGAAAAGCGCACAGAAGACGCAGACGCATCCTGTCGCGAACTGCTGCAACGCTGGCCAACGCTGCCGCCTGAGGTCCGCTCCGCCATCCTCCTGCTCGCCCGCAGCGGTGGGGGTGTGGCATGATCGACGAACGCATCAAGGTCATCCTCGACCCTGCCGACTACCTCCAACTCCTCGACCTCCTCGATTCCCGGATCCGCAGCGAGCGTGCCAGGATCTCCGCCTTCCGCTCCCGCCATGACCTGTCCAACGAGATGGAGGCCCTCGGAGCCCGCCGACGCCTGATCCATCTCCGCGAAGCCTTGGTCGCAGGCGTGGAAGAAGGGCGGTCCGATGTCTGACCTCCCCGCCGCCGGCCTTTGGCCGGAGCCGGGCCGCGACACTCGCGGCTCGGACCGGCCCGTTGCACCCCCCAAGCCCGCCCGCCGGTCGCCGTCGGAGCATCGCCCCTCGCCACTGCGGGGGGGCGATGCGGAGCG
>CAYNRF010000086.1:10036-12267 GCA_964399525.1 uncultured Phycisphaeraceae bacterium
TGCCCCCCCCCCCCCCCCGCCGGCGGGCCGCGGCCGCCCCACCGCCACCCCCTGTGGTTGGGGGGGGCGGGGGCGGGGGGGCGGGGGGGGGGGCGCCACCCCGCCCGCTGGGAGCCCGAGGGGTTGAGCCCTGGCTTCCATCCCCGCTCTGTAACACCGGGGATAGAAACCCAAACCGCCTCTCCCGACCCCGAAATGCCCCCAGAGAAACCCACCCCGCTCCCCCCTCCGGGCGTGCATGTCCGCCTCGACTGGATGCGACTGGTGGGCAGCGAGAACGCCTTCTGCGCCCTCAACGAGATCCTCCAACGAACCTTCGGCGACCCCACCAGCGAGTCCACCGGAGCTCGGTGGTTCCGAAACGGGACCAACTGGCACCCCGGGGTGACTCTCAGCCACGGCCACAAAGCGGGCATCCTCCAGCTCGATGTCCGGGGCGAGCGGCTGACCGCCATGGGCACCGACGGCGCCATCGCTCTCATGGATGAGATCTACAGGCTCAAGGGAATCTGGGCCACCCGGCTCGACGCCGCCATCGACTTTGTGGGCCAGGATGTCGATCTGCACCGTAACGCCGCCGACTCCTGCCGCCGGGGCGAGCTCTGCCGCATCCGCCGCTACGCCGACGACTCGGAGTACACCAGCAACAACGAACCCACCCGCCTGCTCCTCAAGCTGGGCAAGCGGGAGTCCCCCATCTGCGGCCGCATCTACGACAAGGGCCTGGAAACCAAATCTGCCCCACCGGGCGTGTGGGAACGCCTGGAGATCGAGTACAAGGACGACCGCGCCAGAACCCTCGCCCTTCGCCTGCTCGAAATGCCGGATGAGTGGCCCCGCATCCTGCAGGAAGCCGTCCTCGGCTCGATCGACTTCCGGGTCAACAACGGCCGCTCTGAACTCGACCGACGCCCCCGCACAGACTGGTGGTCCGCCATCGTCGCTGACACTCACTGCTACCCGATCGCCCCGACACTCGGCGACGCGGGCTTCGATTCCTGGTGGGAATGGGGGCGCACAAGCTTCGCAGCCCGTTTTCTCCAGATGGCCCAGATTCTCCAAGTCAGCCCGGTGAATTTGTTCACGCTCTTCGTGCAAGACTTGCAGCCATCGGATGCTGAGTCCCCCGCGACAGTCGACTTACGAAGTCGACTCATGGTAAAAACATTACCATCATGCTTGCACAATGCTCCATGGATCCCTCGGTAGACTCAAACCACCTTAAATTCTACCGGATAATGCGCGGTGAGATGTTTCTTGATTTATTTGCAAAACTTGGCAGGGATCGATCATGGGACGGCATTCTTTTTGCAGGCATGGGGATTCGTTGCGGACTGCTTGCGGGCTACCATTGAGTACACCCTCAGAATCATCAACCGTCTGTGAGAACAAACAATACTTCATGGCACACAGGGAATCCGCCAATCAGCAGCCTCCCGCTTGGTTGATCGAGCAGAACCGAGAACTGTGGTCGGTGTGGATCGAGGTGCACACATCCACCTTTCGATCAGTCTCATCTCCGTCGGAGTCCGCTGCGGCTGTCTGCCACCAAGGGCCATTCTAAACGAGGTTGAACAGCTCACGCTGCCCTGCCTTTGTGATGATCAACAACGATGAAGATTCCACGCACGAAACCAAGGAGGCATCATTTGACTAGCAAGAAATCCAGCATCGCGGAAATGACCGATGCCGAACTGCTCGACCACTGGAAGCGGTTACTCAGTGTCCCACGCACGCCCTCCAACATCGAGAAAATAGTCGCCACCGGCAATGAGATCGTGATTCGCTTCTACATGAAGGTCGTGAAGCATCAAGAGACGAGAATCGGGATGCCGCTCCGCACGGCCGCGGATCAGCTGAAGGAGTCGGGCGAGTGATCATGTCGAACCTATGTCCCTAGACGTTGATGCAAATTCATAAAATCGACTGCAAGAACATAATGAGACATCAGAAAATCATCAGCACACACGCACCCACCCGATCTGCGCAGGATGACTCTGTATCCGCTTAATTCAACCGTTTGGCCAAGTCAACGAGTCCAGGCGCTCCTACAAGAATTAGTGTGATATCCGCATCAATGTCTTGCCGCATCTTCGGCGATATTTTTCAGGTTGCTCGCGGGCCGGGATCGATTACACTGCTGGTGCCGGAGGTCTGCGGCACACTGTCGTTGCAGGTTGCTCGCGGGCCGGGATCGATTACACTCCAGCACCCCTAGACCCGCAGCCCAG
>CAYNRF010000087.1:0-12228 GCA_964399525.1 uncultured Phycisphaeraceae bacterium
CACCGGAATCCGGTGCCCCCACCACAGCTGCCGGCTGATGCACCAGTCCCGCAGGTTGTCGTGCCAGAACTCGTAGTTCTTGGCGTAACGGGCCGGGTGAAAGGTCATGGACGCGTCGCCCCGGCTGGTGACGGGGATGGACTCGGGCCATTCGGCCAGCGAGGGGTCGGTGCGCTGGTCGAGCTTCATGGCCCGCTGGGCGTGCCCGCGCAGGCGGTCGTCGGTCACGCGGCAGTACCACTGGTCGCTCAGGTACGGCTCGATCACCGCGTGGCTGCGGTAGGAGTGGCCCACCGAGTGGCGGTGCGGGCGGACGCGCTCCAGCAGCGAGCCTTCCTGACCCTCGGCCACGCTGCGGGCCTTGAACTCGGCGACCACCCGCTTGCGGGCGTCCTCGCGGGTCAGGCCCACGAACAGGTGGGCGTCGCCGAGGTCGGTCCAGCCGTGTTTGTCGGAGATGGACGCGTCCGGGGCCATCACATTGATCAGCGTGGTCTTGGCCGAGCACTTCTCGACGATGGCGGCCTCGTGGCGGCGGCCGAGTTCGTAGTCGTTGGGATCGTGCGCGGGCGTGACCTTGAGGAAGCCGGTGGACATCTGCGCCTTGGCGTCGTCCTCCGGGCCGCCGAAGGCGACGGGCAGGACCACATAGTCGTCCTCGATCAGCGGGATGATGCGGCCCACGATGGGCAGACGGCAGCACAGGCCGCGGAGCGATGCGGCGCGCGGGTCCTTCGGATTCATGGCCACGGCCACGTCGCCCAGATAGGTCTCGGGGCGGGTGGTGGCGACGGTGACCCAGGCCTGCTCGTCGTCGGGGTGGTTGTCGGCGCCGAGATAGCCGCGGGCGGCCAGCTCGCCCCAGGTCACGGGGCTGTTGTCGGTCGGCGAGCCGGGGTGGACCAGCGGGTAGCGCAGGTCGTAGAACGCGCCGTCGACTTCCTCCATTTCCACCTCGTCGTCGGCCAGGGCGGTCTGGGTGACGGGGTCCCAGTTGACCAGGCGCTTGCCGCGCTCGATCAGGCCGTCCTTGAAGAGGCGGAAGAAGGCCTCGCGCACGGCCCGGGCGCAGACGGAGTCCATGGTGAACCGCTGACGCTCCCAGTCGCAGGAGCAGCCCATGGCCATCAACTGCTCGGTGATGCGCTGCTCGTACTCGTCCTTGAAGGCCTGGACCTCGGCGATGAACTTGTCGCGCCCGCCCTGGCCGTCGGCTTCCATCTTGCGGTGCTCGGCCAGCGCGGGCTTGCCCTGGTCCTTGAGGCGTTTGTCCACCATGGTCTGGGTGGCGATGCCGGCGTGGTCGGTGCCGGGCATCCACAGGGCCTCGTACCCCTTCATGCGGTGGGCGCGGGTGAGGATGTCCTGGATGGTGTTGTTCAGCGCGTGGCCCAGGTGCAGGGCCGCGGTGACGTTCGGCGGGGGGATGAGGATGGCGTAGGGCTTGGCATCGCCGGACAGCACCCGCTCGGGATCGGCGTGGAAGGCGTTGGCGTCGATCCACTTCCGCCAGACCTGCGGCTCGGTCTCGGAGGGGGTGTAGGCCTTGGCGAGGGGGGCCTGAGCGGCCTGCGGTGAGGAAGAGGGCGGTGGGGTCATGGCGTGTCCCGGATGGCCGCGGAGATGGGGCGAAAGCGGGGGTCGCGGCTCAGATCCCAGTGTAGGTGGCCGATAATGTCCCATATGACCGCACAAGCGAACAGCAGACACGGGCGCGGGCGTCGGGACGCGGGGGCGGGACGGGCGGCGGGTGTCCTGCTCGGGATCGCGGCCCTGGTCGGGGCCGGCTTTGCCGGATGGACGCTGTACCGGGTGGCCGCGGCCCCGGCGCCGCAGGAGACCCCCGAGCCCGCCGGGCCCGGCGTGGCGTCCATGGAGACCGTCGAGGCGGTGCTGGCCACCGTCAAGCGGCTGCGCGACGAGGGGCAGCCGTCGGCGGCGGAATCGGTGCTGTCCGCCGCGGTGCGGCAGTACCCGTCGGACCAGGACCTGCGTCTGGCCTTCGTGGATCTGCTGATGGCCGGACGCCGCTGGTCGGAGGCCTACGACCAGTCGCTGGCGGCCATCGAGATCGGCCAGGTGCCCGCGCCGGTGGAGTTCGCCGCCGGCACCCTGGCGAACATGACCGACCGGCCCGCGCTGGCCGCGGCCCACTACGCCAACGCCATGCGCCTGGACCCGAGCAACCCTGACTATCCGGTGTACCTGGCCGCGGTGCAGCTGAAGATGAACCAGACGCAGGACGCCAAGGCGTCGCTGGCGATCGCGACCCGGCTGGCGCCGGACCGGGCGCAGGTGTACGGCATGCTCGCGCAGATCGCGCTGGCGGAGAACAAGCTGGGCATCGCGGGGCAGCAGATCGAGCGGGCGCGGGCGCTGCAGCCGGCCGAGCCGGCCTGGGTGCTGCTGGAAGCGCGGATCCGCAAACGCGAGGGCGAGACCGAAAGGGCGCTGGAGCTGCTGCACACGCTGCCCCAGCAGGAGATGGACGCCCCCGCCACCCTGGCCCTGATGGCCGAGTGCTACGGGTTCCTCGGCCGGCCCGGCGACGCGGCCTCCCGGTACCTCGACGCGGCCGAACGCGATCCCGCCAACGCCGACCTGGCGTTCGAGGCGGCCCAGTGGCTCGAACGCACGGGCGACCGGGCCGCGGCCCTGCGGTGGGCCCGCCGGGCGGAACAACTCGGGCACCGGCAGGCGTCGGGATGGATCCAGGGTCTGCCGCCGGTTCCGGACGCAGAGCCCGAACGACCCTAGTCAACGTCGGTCGGATCGTCGTCGGTGCGCAGCCGGTTGGCCGATTCGGTCCACGGGTCGGGCGTGACCACCCCGGGCCTGCTCCTGCGCTGCAGGGCGCGCAGGCGGCGCCGCCGGGAACCCATGAACGCCAGCAGGCCCGCGCTGCCCAGCAGCACCAGGCCCAGCATCACCACCAGAAGCAGCAGCGCGGCCCCGCGACGGCGGACCTCCGGCGGCAGGGCCTCGCCGGCCGGCGCCGCGGAGGCGAGCAGGTCCGGGATGAGGCCCACCAGATCGGACACGGGCAACTCTACGGGCGTTGGGGCGGGTCGGATGCTACAGTCCGGCCTAGCCCGGCACGCGGACCGTCCGGGAACGGAGAAGCCATGCATCTCGAAGCCCACCAGGATGTCATCAACGATCTCGAGGCGCGGATTTTAACGATCCGTGACTCTCTTTGACTACGATCGCAAACGATCGCGTCTGAGCGAACTGGAAGACAAGATGGGCGGCGAGGGCTTCTGGGACAGCCCCGAGGCCGCCAAGAAGGTCGTGGGCGAACTCAAGACCCTCAAGGCCCAGACGCAGTCGCTGGCCGGGGTCATCGCCGAGTTCGAGGACGCCAAGCTGGCGTTCCAGATGGCCAAGGAGGAGGGCGACGCCGACCTGCTCAGGGAGGCCGACGCCTCGCTCTTCAGCCTGCAGGGACGCATGGAGTCCATCGAGACCCAGAGCCTGCTCAGCGGCAAGCACGATCACCGGGCCTGCTTCTTCAAGATCTCCGCGGGCGACGGCGGCACCGAGGCCAACGACTGGTGCGAGATGCTGCTGCGGATGTACATGTTCTACTTCGAGTCCGTGGGCTTCAAGGTCGAGGAGATCGAGATGTCCCACGGCAGCGAGGTGGGGCTGGACTCGGTCACGCTGCGCGTCGAGGGGCCGTTCGCCTTCGGCATGCTCTCGTGCGAGCGGGGCACCCACCGGCTGGCCCGCGTCAGCCCCTTCAACGCGCAGGGCAAGCGGCAGACGAGCTTCGCCACGGTGGACGTGATCCCCGAGTTCGAGGAGACCGACGTCACGATCCCGGACAAGGACCTGGACATCGTGGTCTTCGCCCGCTCCAGCGGGCCGGGCGGGCAGAACGTCAACAAGGTGGCGTCGGCGGTGCGCCTGGTGCACAAGCCCACGGGCATCATGATCGTGGCGTCGACCTTCCGCGACCAGCTGCAGAACAAGGCCCAGGCGATGAACATCCTGATGGCCAAGCTCGAACAGCTGGCCGAGGAGAAGCGGCAGGCCGAGATCATGGAGGCCGCGGGCGGCAAGATCGAGCAGCGCGGCTGGGGCGCCCAGATCCGCAGCTACGTGCTCTACGACAACCGCGTGAAGGACCACCGCACCGGCTACGAGGACAGCCCCTTGAATGTGCTCGACCGCGGGCACCTGCAGGGGTTCATCGACGCGGAGCTGAAGCGACGCCGGGCGGGCAAGGAAGCCTGATCAGGTCTCGGACCGGGCGTCGCCCGCCGCGGCCCGGGCGTGGGACTGCAGCCGCCACACGAAGTAGACCATCCCCCCCACCGCCATGCCCGCCGCCGGGATCCACAGCGCGTCGGATCCCAACGGTCCGTGGGCGAGCACGCCCGCGACACCGCCGCCGGTGAACGCGATCAGCAGCGAGCCGATGAGGGCGAACCGCCACATCGCCACACGGTGCCCGCCGAGCAGCTGGCCGGCCATGAAGCCAAGGTCGGTCAGCAGGCCGGTGACGTGCGTGGTGCGGACGATCAGGTTGCGGTACGACGATGCCATGGCGTTCTGCAGGCCCGCGGCCGCCGCGGCCAGCAACGCGCCCAGGAAAAGCGACGAGGGGATCACCACCGCCGCCGCGGCGATCAGCGCCGCCTCCACCATCACCGCCACCCCGTAGCGCCGGCCCAGCCGCAGCGTCGACGATCCGATGATCAGGCCGGACGCGGCCGCCCCGAGCACGAACGCCGCGGCCAGCCCCGCGACGAACAGCGCGTCGGCCCGGGCGCCCTGGCCCAGATCCACGCTCAGGCGGGTGACCGTGCCGGTCAGGTGCGTGACCGGCAGGGTGCCCAGCAGCACGACCACGGTGTTGATGAACCCCGCGGCGGCGGCCAGGGCCAGCCCGCCCAGCAGGACCACCACGAACTCTGCACGGGCATGGATCGCTTCCTGGGACATCCTTCTGCGGTCAGTATCGGCCTGTTCCCCCCCGCCGGGCGAGCCCGCGCCCGGGGCGGCTCACCGGCTCTGGTCGCGGGCCGTCAGCACCGCGCCCGCCAGGATGGCCACATAACACAGGATGGGCACGACGGCCGGCAGGTACAGCCCGAAGGCGGGCATGGCGATGTGGAACACCACGGCCAGACCCACCACGGCGAAGAAGGCGTACAGTAGTCGCCGCGCCAGTGCCGAGTTCTCCCGGTCGGCCCGTTCCCGGCTCTGGAGCCGCTCGCGAGCCTCCTGGATCAGGAACGAGGGCTGGTCGTCGTCGTCGTTGTCCGACCAATCGGCCGGATCGTGGTCCGGGCCGATGTGGATGATGCGTCGGTCCTGATCGTCGCGCGGACGCATGTCGGTGAGCCGCTCAGACCAGCAGGGCGGCGGGGTTCTCCAGCAGTTCCTTGACGGTGGTCAGGTACTGGGCGGCCATGGCGCCGTCGATGATGCGGTGGTCGCTGGACATGGTCATGGCCATCTCATGCCCGACGACGAGGGTGGGCTGGCCTTCCTCGTCGTACTCGATGAAGGGCTTCTCGATGGAGCGGCCCACCGCGAGGATGGCGGCGTTGGGCGGGTTGATGATGGCCGTGAAGTGGTCCACGCCGAACATGCCCAGGTTGGAGATGGTGAAGGTCGAGTCGGACATCTCCTCGACGGTCAGGCCCTTCTCGCGGGCCTTCTTGGCCAGACGCTTGGTCTCGGCGGAGATCTGGCGCAGGCCGACCTGGTCGGCGTGGCGGATGGTGGCGACCACCAGACCGCCGCCGCGTTCCTCGGGCAGCGCGATGGCCACGCCGATGTTGACCTGGCCGTGGAGCTGGATGGCCGGGCCCTTCTCCACCCACGAGGAGTTGATGAAGGGGTGCTGGTGCATGGCCAGCCCGCAGGCGCGGACGAGGAAGTCATTGACCGAGAGCTTGACGCCCTGGGACTCGAGCTGGGTGTTGAGCTGCTCGCGGAGCTCGAGGAGCTTGTCGAGGCGGACGGAGACGGTGACCTGGTAGTGCGGGATGGTGCTCTTGGACTCGACGAGGCGGCGGGCGATGGTGCCGCGCATGTTGTTGAGCGTGACGGTGCGCGACTCGAGCACGGAACCGGCCACGGGGACCATCGGGGCGGGGGCGGGCGCGGAGCGGGTCGCGGCGGGTGCGGCGGCCGGTGCGGCCTTCGTGCCCGAGGCGATGGCCGACTCGACATCCTTGCGGACGATGCGCCCGGACGGACCCGAGCCGGTCAGGGCGGACAGATCGAGGCGGTGCTCCTCGGCGATCTTGCGGGCCAGCGGCGAGGCGAAGACGCGCTCGCCCGAGCCGTGGGATGCGTGCCCGTTGGAGGCGTGCGCGGTGTCGGCGGCCGGAGGCTCAGCGACGGCGGTCGCGGCAGATGATCCGGAAGACTTGCTGTCGGACCCGGCCTCGGCCTTCTTGGCCGGAGCCGGAGCGGACGCGCCGCCGGACCTGGCGGCGGCCTCGACCGACTCGCCGTCCTCGGCCAGGATCAGGATCGACCCCCCCACCGCGACCTGCTGGCCCTCCTGGGCGGCCAAGGCGGCCACGGTGCCGTTGTCGAAGGCCTGGAGTTCCATGGTGGCCTTGTCGGTCTCGATGTCGGCAAGTACGTCGCCGGACGAGACCTTGTCGCCGACCTTGACATGCCATTTGACGACGGTGCCCTGCTCCATGGTGTCGGAGAGGCGGGGCATGGTGATCGGGATGGCCATAATCAGGATCTCCTTGTCCCCAGATTGGCTGGGTGGGTGGGCACACGCTTTCGCGGGCCGATTCCGGGCGGATTGGGCCACGGACCGGCCCACATCATACTGCGTTCGCACCGTCGGGGGCGAGTTTTCGGAATTTGGGGCATCGGCAGGAATCGTCCGCCCGTAGTCATTGTTGCATTTGCATTCTCACTCGATGGGGGTGTTTGGATGGGATTCCGCGTCGACGCGGGCCCGGGCATTCAGGACACCAAAGAGGAGAAAAAGGAATGAGACATCACAGGATCACCGCCCTGGCCGGGGCCGGTCTGGCCCTCGGCACGGTGGGGGTGGCGGCCCCGACGGCTTCGGCCCAGCAGGCTGTGCTGACCGGGATCGAGGACTTCCGCATCGCCAATGTGGGCGAGGGCCTGTTCGGCCCGACCCGGCGCGACGCGATCAACTCGCGATTCCAGGTCAACGGGCGGAACCCCAACCCCGCCAGCCGCAACTTCGGCCTGTGGGCCACGTTTGACCTGGATCTCAACGGCCTGTTCGACACCCCGATCAGCCAGCTCGACTCGGTCCGCATCGACCTGTTCCAGGCCCAGGCTATCACCGGGCAGACCATCAACAACGTCATCCGCGGCGGGACCATGAACGTGTACTACACGCTCGAGGACGCCGACGTGCTGGCCGCGTCCAACGGCTTCGTGTGGGACACCTCGGACGCCGAGGGCCTGGGCGCGCAGTTCGCCGACCGCGTGCTGGTGGGCACCATCGACCTGGAGACTGGCAACTTCGACGCTGGCTTTGACCTGGACCTCTCGGTGATCGGATCCTCGCTGATCGACGAGATCAACAACGACGGTTTCGCCCGCTTCGTGTTCACCACGCCCGACATGGACATGGCCACGAGCTGGGGCGTGGGTGAGCCCGGCACCTCGACCGTGCTGGCCTTCGACGGTCCGGCCCCGACGGTGACCTTCACGGTGCCCGCACCGGGCGCGGTGACCGTGGGCGTGCTGGGCCTGGGCCTGCTGGCGCGTCGTCGTCGGTGAGTCGCACGGACAACTCGTGGAAACGACAAGGGCGTGCCGGGGGGCACGCCCTTGTTCGTTGATGGTCGACTGGTGGAGGTCAGGCCGTGGCCTCGATCACCTTGCGGACGGCCGCTTCGATCTTGGCAGGGTTCGGCAGGTACGCCGCCTCGAGCCCCTTGGCGTAGGGGGTGGGCACGTCCTCGGTGTTGACGCGGACGGGGGGGTGGTCCAGCCAGTCGAAGCAGCGCTCGCAGATCTGGGTGATGACCTCGCTGGACACGCCGCCGAAGGGCCAGGACTGGTCGACGATGACGACGCGGTTGGTCTTCCGGACGCTCTTGATGACCGAGTCGATGTCGAGCGGGCGGATGGTGCGCATGTCCAGAACATCGCACTCGATGCCGTCGGCGGCGAGCTTCTCGGCGGCTTCCAGGCAGAAGTTGACCGGGCGGCCGAAGGAGACCAGCGTGCAGGCGTCGCCCTCGCGCGCCAGGCGGGCGCGGCCGAAGGGGATGTAGTACTGCTCCTCGGGCACGTGCGCCTTGTCGCCGAGCATGCGCTCCGACTCGAGGAAGAAGACCGGGTCGGGGTCGCGGATGGCGGTGGCGAGCAGGCCCTTGGCGTCGTAGGGGTTGCTGGGGATGGCCATCTTCAGGCCGGGCACGTTGGCGTAGAGGCCTTCGACGCACCAGGAGTGGGTCGAGGCAAGCTGGCCGCCCGCGCCGTCGTTGCCGCGGAAGACGATGGGGCAGCCCCACTGCCCGCCGGACATGTAGAGCATCTTGGGGGCGTTGTTGAGGATGGCGTCGGCGGCGACGAAGGAGAACGACCACGACATGAACTCGACGATGGGACGCAGGCCGTACATGGCGGCGCCGATGCACATGCCGGCGAAGCCGTTCTCGGCGATGGGGCTGTCGATGATGCGCTTCTCGCCGA
The DNA here is from genome assembly GCA_964399525.1 of uncultured Phycisphaeraceae bacterium. GTDB lineage: Bacteria > Planctomycetota > Phycisphaerae > Phycisphaerales > UBA1924 > UBA6054. Next base: position 8,671 of record CAYNRF010000087.1, read on the forward strand.
ACTCGTCGAGCATGCCCTGGCTGACCTTGTAGGCGCCGTTGTACTGGGCCACCTCTTCGCCGATGAGGAACACGCGGTCGTCCAGGCGCATCTCGTGGCTCATGGCCTCGCGGAGGGCCTCGCGGAACTGGATGACGCGGTCGCCCTCGCGGCTGGGCAGGTCGGCCTCGTCCACGAACTCGGGGAGCGTCCACTCGCCGACGGCGGGGTGGATCCTGGAATCGATCATCTCGAGGGTGGTCATGGGTGGGGCTCCGACGGAGGAGGTGCGTATTGGCTGAGGATCTTGCGGGCGTTGTCGATCAGCTCGGGCAGGTGCTGTTCACGCAGGGCGAGCAGGCGGTCCCAGACGATGGCGTCGTAACCGTGGGCCACGATGTTGCGTTGGGCAATGATCATGCGCCAGGGGATCTCCTGGTGCTGTTCGTGGAACTCGATTCCCAGACGGGTGGCGATCTCCCCGATCACGATGAGGTCCCGCATCACCGAGCCGCGGATGAATCGGCGGTACCGCTCGTCCGCTGCGGCGTACGCGTCCACCCCGTCGATCGCCTGGGTGGCGTAGTCGATCAGGTCGGTGAGGAGTTGCGGGATGCCGGTCCGCGTCATGCCGCATATACCCTCTGGGCGGTGCTGAGGATCTCGTGTCTGGTCCACGGATTCCGGTGGCGTTCGACTGCAGGCTTCTCGATTAGATCGACGGTCCGACCGGTCAAAGCTTCCAGCTCGAGCTTCATGGCCGCCAGTTCGAAGAGCGACCACGGGACGGCGTCCTCGAACCGGACCATGACATCGACGTCGGACTTGGCCGTGAAGTCTTCCCGCAGGACCGACCCGAAGAGCCAGACCTCCACGATCTTCCACTTGCGGCAGAAGGCCGCGAGCTGGTCGTCCGTGATGTTCAGGCGGGGGTTCATGGCGGGTCTGGGGGTGGATGCCTGGCAGGATTCTCGGGGTGGTCTCGGATGACGGTGGCGTCGGGCCAGCGTTGAGTTGGGTGCCTGGGGCCGGTCTCGCCGCGTCGGAGGATCAGGAGGAAGGCCACCCGGACGCCCAGCAGTCCGAAGAAGACCGCGGCAAGCAGGGCCAGTGGCAGCCAGCGTTCCATTTACATCAGCGGGTTCCTGGCCCCGTGGTGGTACTCGGCCGTGGGGGACAGGTTCTTCTGGGGCAGGGCGTAGACGTCGCTGAACAGCTCGGCCTCGGGGGTCGGGGCGGGGCTGTTCTCGGCGAACTCGACGGAGTCGAGCACCTCGTCGCGGATCTCGTTCTGCATGGTCTTCCAGGCGTCCTCGGTCACATGCCCCTCATCCATCAGCTGGTTGAGCAGGCGGGCGATGGAGTCCTTGTTCTTGTACTCCTCGACCTCCTCCTTCGTGCGGTACTTCTGGGGGTCGGACATGGAGTGGCCCTGGTAGCGGTAGGTCTTGAAGTCCACGAAGCCGGGGCGGCTGTTCTCGCGGCAGTGGTCGACGAAGGGCTTGAAGGTGTTGTAGACGTTGCGGATGTCCAGGCCGTCGATCTTGATCGAGTCGATGCCGTAGGACTCGCCGCGGGAGATGAGGTTCTCGTGGTTGGCGGTGTGGCGGTGGATGGCGGTGCCCATCGAGTAGCCGTTGTTCTCGATGATGAAGATGACGGGCAGGTCGTAGAGCGAGGCGAGGTTGAGCGCCTCGTGGAAGGCGCCCTGGTCGATGGCGCCGTCGCCGAGGTAGCAGAGGGTGACCTTCTTCTTGGCCTCGTGGTTCGGGTGGATGCCGCGCTTGAGCACCTCGTTCTCGTACTTGGCGGCGAAGGCCAGGCCCGCGCCCAGGGGCGTCTGGGCCCCCACGATGCCGTGCCCGCCGAAGAGCCAGCTGGGCCGGTCGAACATGTGCATCGAGCCGCCCTTGCCCTTGGCGCAGCCGGTGATCTTGCCGAACATCTCGGCCATGCAGGCCCGGGCCGACATGCCCTTGGCCAGGGCGTGCCCGTGGTCGCGGTAGGCCGTCACGAGCGGGTCGTCCTGGTTGATGCAGGCGATCGTGCCGACGGCGCAGGCCTCCTGGCCCGAGTAGATGTGGCAGAACCCGCCGATCTTGGCCTGCTGGTAGGCCTGCATCGTGCGGTTCTCGAACTCGCGGATGAGCTGCATGTCGCGCAGCCACTTGAGCTGCGTCCTGACGGGCAGGTCCGCGACGAGGTTGTTGGAGGAATGTGCTTTCGTCATGCGGGTGTTCGCGGTCGGGGCCTGGGTCATCGCGTCCTCTGGGTCGGCGAATGGTCCGGATCCCGGGCCCGCCCTCCGGGTGGGCGAGCGGGAACGCGGGCCGTGGGCGCAAAGCGGCCCCGCGGGGGCGGGGCCGCATCGGGCAAGTGTAGGGGATCGGCCGCTCAGCGACAAACCCGGGCCGGGCAGGGACTTTCCGGCCCCGACCGGGCGTCCGGCGCGACGCCGCAGGCCCCCCGGGGGGAGGGCCGCGAGGGCGGGACAGGGCGGGGGTCAGTCGGTCTTGAGGCTCAGGCCCTTGGCGATCTGGTTCTGGGTCTGGAGCAGCACCAGCGCGGTGTGCACCTGCAGGTCGATGCCGTCGGTCAGGAGGGTGTTGGGGTCCGGGCGGGGCGCGTCGGCGATGATCTCACCCTTCTCGTTGAGCGGCAGCACGTCGGCGTCGCGGCGGAGGAGCAGGGCGGCCTCCTGCTGGCTGGGAAGCATCTCGACGCTCAGGTCCGGGTCCACGCCCCACTCGGTCGAGCCGGGCAGCTTGTGGATCATGCGGGGCGAGTCCACGCGGTAGTAGTGCGTGGTCAGCTTCATGGCCGCGGCGCCGCCGGGGAGCATGTACACGTTCTGCACGCTGCCCTTGCCGAAGGACCGCTGCCCGACGACCAGGGCGTTGGTGCGGCCCTGCTGGGCGGCGGCCTGGACCGCGCCGGCCACGATCTCGCTGGCCGAGGCCGACCCCTCGTTGATCAGGACGACCACCGGGATCTGGCTGAGCACCTCGCGCCCGGGCAGGCGCCGGGCGTTCTGCTGCTCCTGGGGCACGCCGATGGCGTCGACGGTCTTGACGATCATGCCCTCGGGCACGAAGCGGCTGGCGATCTCGACGGCCTGGTCGAGCAGGCCGCCGGGGTTGTAGCGCAGATCGAGGATCAGCCCGTTGAGGCCCTCGCGCCGCATGGCGTTGACGGCGTGGTCGAACTCGCGGGCCGAGTCGTCGGTGAAGCCGGTCAGCCGGATGTAGCCCACGCCGCCTTCGCGGTCGATGAACCACTCCCAGTCGGTGTCGCCCGGGCCGGTCTTGGACCAGCCCTTGACGGTGGGCAGGTCGATCCGCTGGCGGATCAGGTCGAAGGTGATCTCGGTGACGTTGTCGTCCTCGTCCCGGCGCTCGACGGTCAGCTTGACGGGCGTGTTGGCCGGGCCGGTGATGACCTCGACGGCCTGGTCGAGGCCCAGGCCCACGGCCGTGATGCCGTTGATCTTCTTGAGCACGTCGCCCGAGCGCACGCCGGCCCGCTGGGCGGGGGTGCCCTCGAGCGCGACGGCCGTGGTGGTGAACGTGACCGTCACCG
>CAYNRF010000088.1:0-12218 GCA_964399525.1 uncultured Phycisphaeraceae bacterium
GGGTTCAGCCTTGCGATGGCAGACCTCAGCCGCGCCTCCAGCACGATCTCCCGTCCCAGCCGCTCGGCGATCTTCGCCTTGACGGCGTCGATCTGCTCCAGCGTCACCGGCCGGTCGCTGACCAGCGTGACCGACACCCGGGCCGTCCGGCCCGCGCGGATGTCCACGCCCCGGATCTCCAGGCCCTCGACGGTCCAGCCGTCGAGCGTCTTGATCACGCGGTGCTTGTCGACCATGCGCACGAACCCCGGCACGAGCATCGCGCTGACCAGCGCGGCGACGGCCAGCGCGGCCGCCAGCCCGCGGCGCGAGAAGTGGTACGGGCTGTAGCCCAGCAGCAGGAACGTCCCGGCCGCCGCGAGCACCATGCCCGCCAGGTTGGTCACGAACAGCAGGCCCGCGCCGGAGAACACGTCCCAGTCGCCCCACCCGATGCCGATGCCCGCCACCGCCAGCGGCGGCACCAGCGCCACCGCGATCGCCACCCCCGCCAGGCTCCGCGCCACCTCCGCCCGCGCGTGCGCGTACGCGCCGGCCACGCCCGAGATCACCGCCACGCCCATGTCCAGCAGCGTCGGGTTGAGCCGCGCGCCGATCTCCGAGTTGACCGTGTTCAGCGGCGTCACCAGCGTCAGCACCACCGCCACGCCCAGCGCGATCCCCACCCCGATGCCGAACGACCGCACCGACTCGTAGAGCATCCCCTTCTCGCCGCGGCGCACCACGCCCATGCCCATCGCCATGATCGGCGACATCAGGGGCGCCAGGATCATCGCCCCGATGATCACCGGCGCCGAGTCGGCGAACAGCCCGAACACCGCCAGCACCGTCGACAGCGCCATCAGGGCCACGTAGGACTCCGACGCGCGGGCGCTCTCGCGCAGCAGCTGGAAGAGGCTCTTGAACTCCTCGGGCGTGGCGCGGTACAGCCACGGCAGGCGGCGCGCCTTCGCCGGATCGATCAGGTCCGCCGACAGCAGCCCCTGCACCCGGAAGACCTCCTTCGGCTCGCCCGACGCCCCCGCCCCGCCCGACTCGGCCGCCAGCTCGAGGTTGCGGCCCGGCACCAGCAGCAGCGCCCTGCGCCGGACGGTCAGCTCGAGCCGCTCGGCCGAGTCCTTCCGCCCGTCGACGCTGAAACCCATCGCCCGCAGGCCCGAGACCTTCAGCCGCTCGGTGCTGATCCGCCCCACGAACGAGGGCATCCGCCTGGGCGAGGCCTTGGGCGTCACCAGCGAGAACGCCGCGAACAGCGCCATCTGCAGCACGCTGCGCGGCGCGTACACCAGGGCGTGCAGCAGGCCGTCGTCCGCCGGCGCGTCGCCCAGCAGGCGGCGGCTGAGCACCGCGCCGCGCCCGTGCTCGACCACCACCAGACCCAGCGCCGCCGCCTCGAACTTCTTCTCCTTGGCCGTCTCGAGTCGCATCAGCGTGGGAACCGCGTGCAGCATCCCCCGCGCGAACGACCGCGCGCGGGCCAGCGCGCCGCCCGCCGCCGCCACGCTTGAACCCTCCGGCAGCGTGCCCGACAACGGGTCGCCCACCACCACCGAGTTGAGCACCACCCGCCCGTTGCACAGCAGCAGGTCCACCGCCACCTCGTCGGCCCGGCCCAGGATGTCCTCGGCCGCGTCCGCGATCGAGCCGGCCAGCCCGAACCCGATCCTCGTCTGCTTGCCCTCCGGGTGCGGCAGCAGCCCGAGCCGCCAGCCCGCGTCGGCGGCGATGGGCAGCAGCGCCGCTGTTGCCTCGTCGGGAAGGCACGCCACCACGGTCGCGCCCGCCTCGATCCGCGGCGGCGCGTCCGGATCGAACACGACGGCCCGGACGCCCTCCCGGTCGTCTGCGCCATCGGACGTCCCGCCGCCCTGGTCATCCGGATTTCCCGGCGGCGTGCCGCGCTGGCCTGCGCCCCGCTCGCCGCCCAGCGCCCCGACGCACCGGGCCGCCGTCTCCTCGTCGCCGGCCTGGTGCAACAGCGTGATCACCACGAACGGTATCCCCCGCGCGTCGCCCGTGCGTGCGACGCGGGACGTCCGCCGCCGCCCCGCGCCCCGCCGCCTCTACGGATCCCGGGGCGGCGATTCGCCGGCAGGCGGCAGCCCCGCCGCCGCGTCCTGCAGGTACACCCGGATCTCCGGGTCCTGCAGGAAGCTGTCCAGCCGGTCGATCGTCTGCTCGATCCGCTTGATCAGCGCGGCGTAGTACAGCTCGCTGATGAAGAAATAGCGCGCCACGTCCGAATCGACCACGGTCACCTTGTCCGTGTCCATCGAGGGGATGTGCAGGATCTTGCCGATGCGGAAGTTCTTGAGGCTCAGCGCGTCGCCGTCCGTGTTCAGCTCGATGATCTGCTTCATCATCATCGCCCGCTGCAGACGCACGATGTCCCGCCCGTCGTGCAGCAGGATGGTGAACCGCGCCGTGCCGTCGGCCTCGGGCTGGTTCAGCTCCCACAGCAGGCGCGACCACGTTTCCCGGTCCGGGCAGTCGATCAGCGCGATCTCGGGGATCGGCTCGCTGGCGATCCGGCGCATGTCCGCCGTCTCCGGGTCGAACCGGAAGGTGATGGCCAGCGCCTTGCCGGTGTTGCGTTCAAAGAACGAGTCGATCCCCTCGCCCGTGCCCAGCCGCCCGAGCACGTCGGCCAGGAACCGCACGCGGTAGCCCTCGGTCTCCTGGGCCTCGAAGTAGATCATCCGGTCCGGGTTGACCCGCGCGTCCGACTCGGTCCGCTTGATGACCTCGTAGATCATCCGCTGGATGAGCAGCTCCTCCCCGGGGATCTCGGTCTGGGCGAACTCGCTGAACGGGTAGGTCTGGGCCAGCCGGAAGTTGTTGGCGATCACCTGCCGCGAGAGATCCCGGTAGGCGCTCAGCCGCTTGTTGTCCGCCAGGAAGCTCAGGTCGAACACGTCCTCGCCGCGGATGCGGTACGCGTCGCGGAACAGCCGGTTGCCCGCCGAATCGAACAGGTCGTCGTCCTGCGGCAGCGCCCGCGTGATGGCCTGGTCGTCCTCCGGCAGCACGTAGGGCGTCAGCACGATGATCACCTCGCGCTTCTGCGAGGACGTCCTCGTCGACTTGAACGCGTTGCCGATCAGCGGCAGATCCCCGAGCAGCGGCACCTTCTGCTCGATCACCGACCGGTCCCGGCTGACCAGCCCGCCGATGATGAACGGCGTCTTGTTGTCGATCCGCGCATAGGTCTGCACCCGGCGCGTCGAGATCGTCGGCGCCGAGGCCAGCAGATCGCCGTTGGCCGCCCGGATCTCAAGGTCTCTGCCGGGCACCTGCGCCGACACGATCGTGTCGACCAGCATGCTGACCTCCTCGCCCGTCTCGTTCATCCGCGGGCGGATGTTGAGCAGGATGCCGGTGGGGATGTACTGGAAGTTGAAGGAGATCTTGTTGGAGTTCTGCGTGCCCTCGGTGCTGGTCGCGATGGGGATGTCCTCGCCCACGCGGATCGACGCCTGCCGGTTGTCGATGGTCAGCACGCTCGGCCGGCTGAGCACCTCGGCCCGGCCGTCACGCACCAGCGCCTGGATCCGCAGCCCCCAGTCGTAGGCCAGGTCCCGCGAGTCGATGGCGCTGAAGTCCAGCGTGTCCGCGATCACCCGCGGGTCCAGCGTGCCCAGCACCAGGTTGACCGGGCCGTCCTTGAACTCCCACTGCACGCCCAGCTCTTCCAGCCCGTCCTCGCTGATCTCCAGCACCATGCCCTCGACCAGGATCTGCCGGGCCGGCCGGTCGATGAACTCCTCGAGCATCGACCGCACCAGGCTGAGCTGCTCCGGGTGCGCGGGGTGGTAGAGCACCAGCAGCTGCGTGGTCGGCGCGGTGTTCACGCTGGGGTGCAGCGCGCCCGCGCTGGTCGCCACGCTGACGCCGAACTGACCGCGTCCGATCGCGCCGTCGCCGAGCAGCGCCATCTCGGGGTCGGCCGGGGCCGGCATCATCGCCACCATGGGCAGCTGCGAGAACTCCAGCGTCGCCGGCAGCGCCTCGATCGCCGGCGCCGTGCTCACCCCCATGCCCTTGAGCGCGTTGATCGCTCCCGCCGGCGTGGTGTAGCTCAGCTTGATCAGCTGCCGCTCGAGGTCCGCGTGCGAGAGGCCCTGGCGCATCTGCCGGACCTGCTCCATCGCCGCGGCCACCTGGGCCTCGAGCACCGAGAGGTCGGGGTTGGGCGTCACCGACCCGTCCGCGCCCACCACCACGCCCTGGGCCCACAGCTGCGGCAGCTGCGAGGCGAACCGCATCGAGCCCAGCCGGATCAGCGCGAACGAGCCGTCCGCGCCGTCCTTGGTCAGCACCGGCCCGGCCGCCACCTCGCGCGGCACCGCGCCCAGCATCGACGTGCGGGCGGCGCCGGCCGGCGCGTAGCCCAGCTCGGTCTTGAAGCGCAGCCCCAGCGTCGTGATCACCTCGCCGAGCTCGAAGCGGCTGAGCCGCTCGAGGGCCAGCAGCCGCCCGGCCGCCGGGGGCAGCACCAGGGGCTCCGCCGGCCGGGCGTCCGGCTCGGCCAGCGAGCTGGCGGACAGCGCGCCGGCGATCATCGCTTCGGCGCCCGCCGACAGGCCCACCGACGTCTCGGCGGCCATCTCCGCCCGCACGCGGGCCGAGGCCAGCATCGACGCGGAGGCCGGCGGCTCGTCGAGCCCGTCGAGCGCCTCGGCGATGCGCCGCATCCCCAGCTCCGTCGGCTCGTCGATCACCAGCCCGGACGAGGCCCGGGGCCGGTCCATCTCGATCTGGGTCGTCCGTGTCTGGCTGGTCGAGCACGCCGCCGAGACCGCCGCGCCCGCCGCGAAACACACCAGCCCGCCGGTGCGCACACCGCGCCGGCCGCACCACGATCCCGACCGGACGCCTCCGGTGCGTCCGCGCTGCTTGCCCATCTTCGGCTCCTGATTCACCACGCCACCAGACTACCCGACCTTGGCCCCGCCCGGGGAACCGGCCTTGCCGGGCGCCTTGCCCGGTCCGGCCAGATCCGCCACCGACTCCCGGGGAACCACCCCGGAAACCAGCCCGCGGGCCCGCGCGGGCCCGCCCCCGCCCGTCAGCACGCCCGCCGACCGGCCGCCGTGGCCCGCGGCGCCGGGGCCGGCCTTGGACTCGACCTGCCCGGCCGCCTCGGCCGTCATCCCCGCCGGCCCGGCCCCCGTGACCTCCAGCCGCGGGCCCTGCAGGGCCACGGCCCCGGCCTGCGACGCCGCGTACGCGCCCGGCGTGCCGTCGAAGAACACCTCGCCGTCGCGGATGCCCACGACGCGGTCGACCAGGTCCAGCAGCCGCGTCTCGTGCGTGACCATCAGCACCGTCCGCTCCGGCGCCCGCGCGAAGATGTTCGACACGATCGCGTAGGACGACTCCGGGTCGATCGACGCCGTGGCCTCGTCGAGGATCATGATCCTGGCGTCCTTGAGCATCGCGCGGGCCAGCGTCAGCCGCTGCTTCTCGCCGCGGCTCAGCTCGGCGCCGTAGTCCGAGAGCCGGGTCTCGTAGCCCTTGGGCAGCCGCTCGATCACCTGGTCGATGCCCGTCAGGCGGCAGACCGAGCGGATCTCCTCGAACGTCGCGTCCTCGCGGGCGTACCGCAGGTTCTCGATGATCGACGCGTTGAACAGGAACACCTCCTGGAACGCCATGCCGATCGACCCGCGCAGCACCGGCATCGGGATGTCCGCCGTGTCCATCCCGTCGATGAGGATCTCGCCGCCCGTGGGCGCGATGAACCGCGGCAAAAGCTTGACGGTCGTGCTCTTGCCCGCGCCGCTGGGACCGACGATGGCCACCCGCTCGCCCGAGCGGATCGCCAGGTCCACCCCGCGGATCACGTCCGTCCCGGGGTCGAACCCGAAGCGGACGTTGCGGAACTCGATCGAACCGGACTGCAGCACCACGCCCGAGCCTTCCGCCCAGGAATCGGCCACGCCGCGGTCCTGCACCGGCTCCTCGAGCATCTCGAAGACCCGGGCGATGCTGGCGGTGGCCTTGGACGCGTGCGCCATGTCGCTGATGATGCACAGGACCGCCGGGTAGAGCATCATCACGAAGCCGAAGAACATCATGAACTCGCCGCCCTGCATCCGGCCCTTGATCACCTCGAACGCGCCGTAGGCGATCAGCAGGATCGTGCCCAGCCCCACCAGCAGGTCCGCCGTGACCTTCTGGAAGAAGTGGAACCGCTGCGAGCGGATCTGGCTCTCGCGGCTGCGGTCGATGGCGCGGTTGAAGATCTCGCTCTCACGCCGCTCGCCCGAGAACCCCTTGACCACCTCCATGCCCAGGAACTTCTCCACCAGGCTCCCGTAGGCCAGCGACAGATTTTCCTGAGCCTCCGAGTGGCTCCGCCGGATCGGCACCCGGAAGTAGCGGCTCGTGAGGTACTGCAGCGGCAGGATCGCCAGCGCGGCCACGGCCAGCCGCAGGTTGAGCATGCACAGCACCACCACGAGCACCTGCACCTTGATCATGTTGAGCATCAGGATCGGGAACTTGTCCTGGATGAAGTTCTGGATCTTGTAGGTGTCGTCCATCACCCGGGCGCCCACGCGTCCGGGCTGGTTGGTGGTGTAGTACCGCAGGCTCATCTGCTGGAGGTGGTCGAAGAGCCGCTTGCGCAGCGAGAAGCACACGTCCTCGCTGGCCCGCAGCGAGAGCATCTTGCTCCAGAAGAACATCGCGTTGCGCGCCAGGTACGTCAGCAGCAGCCCGCCGAGGATCATCGCCAGCAGCCCGCCGCGGCCGCCCATGCGCTGGGCGAACTCGGAGTTGGCGAAGACGTCGTCGATCAGCAGCTTGATCGCGTAGGGCGGCGCCAGGTCGATCAGGACCAGGCCCAGCAGCAGCCCGAGCACGCCGGCCATCCGGCCGCCGTGCGGGCGCATCAGACCCATCACCCGCCCGCCGGCGAGCCCCTCGTGGCCCTGTTCCCCTTCACTGACCGACATGCATGCCCTCTGCCGTCCTTTGCGTCGATGACCCGCCTCCGCTCGATCCTGCCCAACCCCTCCCCGCTGGTTCCTCCCTTGCACGAGGTTTGCGACGCGCGTCGGCGCCCGGACGCTCCGCCCGGCACCAGGCGGAAAAAAGAGCTTCCTCCCGCAACCTACCCGCCCGGATCCGGACGGATGCGGGAACGGGCACGCTGCATCATCACGCAACCCGGGCCGCACACGGACAGCAGACACCCGCGGCCAGAACGGACGCCGGTGATGGCATCGAGTGATGCACGCGCGAGTATACCAGAAGATCGGCCCGCCCCGACCCGAAACTTCAGATCTGCCGCCAAGACAAACACAACGCTGACAAAGCCTCCACAATCAGCGCATTTCTGGGCATTTTTCCCGCATATTCGGCAACTTCCGCGAAACACACCCCATCTCCGCCCGTCGGTGTTCCACCGGATCCGGGGGATGACGCGCCCATCCTCCATCCGTTTGACGGGATCTTTCCCGCATTCCGTCTGCTTCCATCCCTTTTCACCTCCTCCCCATCGCGGCAATCGCCGATTGCGCCGGCGGTTTCCTGGGAGCATTCAGATGAGCAGCCCCGATCCTTCTTCCGGCTCGCGCCTGACCGTCCGACGCGGACGCACCACGCGCCTCGATGCCGGACAGGCCGTGGACCACCTGCGCGCCCAGATCGACCAGCCCGGCGCCAGCGCCGTGCTCTACTTCGCCGCCCCGGGCGCCGACTTTCCCGAACTGGCCCGCCGCATGCACGCGGCCTTCGACTGCCCGACCATCGGCTGCACCACCGCGGGCGAGATCACCTCCGAGCACGGCCACGACTGCGACGGCATCGTCGCCGTCTCGCTCGCCTCGCCGCGGCTGGCGGTCCGGCCCGCCATGCTCGGGCCCGAGCACCTGACCGACGCCGCCCGCCTGCGCGAACGCATCCACGCCGCCCTCGACCAGCGCCCGCTCGGCCTGGGCGACGACCGCTGCTTCTCCGTGCTCATCTCGGACGGCCTGTCCATGAGCGAGGAACGCCTCGCCGCCGGGGCCGCCGCGGCGCTCGGACGCATCCCGCTCGTGGGCGCCTCCGCCGGCGACAACCTCGCCTTCCGGTCCACGCAGGTGGCGCTGGACGGCCGCACGCTCGACCGCGGGGCCGTGCTGGCCGTCTTCGAGACCGACCACCCCTTCCACCTGTTCCACGCCCACCACTTCCGCCCCGGCGAGGAGCGCCTGGTCATCACCGCCGCCGATCCCCAGACCAGACGCGTGCACGAGATCAACGGCCTGCCGGCCGCCGTCGGCTACGCCCGCGCCATCGGGTGCGACCCCGACCGCCTGAGCCCCGAGATCTTCTCCGCCCACCCCGTCATGCTGCTCGTCGGCGGGCACTATTACATCCGCTCGATCCAGCGCGCCCACGAGGACGGCAGCCTGACGTTCTACTGCGCCATCGACAACGGGCTGGTGCTCCGCGTCGCCCAGCCCGGCGACATCGTCCGGGCCTACCACGACCAGGTCCGCGACATCCGCTCCGCGCTGCCCGACCTGGAGCTGACCATCGGCTTCGACTGCGTCCTGCGCCGCCTCGAGCTCGAGGGCCGCGGCCTCTCGTCCGCTGTCCGCGAACACCTCGCCGACGCACGGTTTGTCGGATTCAGCACCTACGGCGAACAGATCAACGGCCTGCACGTCAACCAGACCATCACCGGAGTCGCACTCGGAAACGCCGCGTGACCACCGACCATCCATCCCGCGAGCAGCTCCTCGAACGCATCGCCATGCTCGAGAAGATCAACCGCGCCCTGATGGACCGCGTCGAACGGTCGGTCGACTCCGCCGGCGACGCCTACGCCCTGTTCGAGACCAACATCGTCATGCAGCGCGTCATCGCCGAGCGCACGCGCCAGCTCGAACACACCAACGCCGCCCTGTCCGAGGAGATCGCCGTCCGACGCCGGACCGAGCACAGCCTGCTGAACGCCAAGGAGCAGGCCGAGGCCGCCAACCGCGCCAAGAGCGAGTTCCTGGCCAACATGTCCCACGAGATCCGCACGCCCCTGTCCGCCATCCTCGGCTACGCCGAGCTGGCCGCCGAGGAACCCGCCGATCCCGGCAGCCTCTCCCAGCACCTCGCCGTGATCCGGCGCAACGCCCAGCACCTGCTCACCGTGATCAACGACATCCTGGACCTGTCCAAGCTCGACGCCGGCGAGATGCGCGCCGTCCCCGTGCCGGCCAGCGCCGCCGAGATCTGCCGCGCCGTCGCCGACATGCTCCGCGTCCAGGCGGACGCCAAGAACCTCGAACTGTCCGTCTCGGTCGGACCCGGGACGCCGGCCGAGTGCATGACCGATCCCGTCCGCCTCCGCCAGATCCTGCTCAACCTCGTCGGCAACGCCATCAAGTTCACCGACCACGGGTCCGTGCGCGTGTCGCTGCGCCACGACGCCGGCACGGCCACCATCACCGTCGAGGACACCGGCATCGGCATCCCCCCCGCGCAGCTCGAATCCATCTTCATGCCCTTCCAGCAGGCCGACACCTCCGCGGCCCGCCGCCACGGCGGCACCGGGCTGGGGCTCTCCATCGCCCGCCGCCTCGCCCGCCTGCTCGGCGGGGACCTGACCGTCCGCTCCCGCCCCGGCCAAGGCTCGGTCTTCACGCTCTCGATCCACGCCCCGCCCGTGGCATGCGCGCCCGGCACGGCCCCGGGCCCTTCGGTCCAGCCCCCGCCCCCCACCCGCGCCGCCCCCCACGCCCATTGCCATCTCGCCGACAGCCATCAGCCCCACAGCGGGCCAGAAAATCCCGACCTATGGCTTTATAGTCACCAACACCTATCCCCACGACCCGCGCGCCTTGACCCCGGGGCTGCAACTCGTGGACGGCGTACTCTATGAAGGCACAGGGCTGCACGGCGAATCCACCCTGCGCCGGGTAGACCTCGCCACCGGCGCAGTCCTACAGCGCGTGGACTTGCCCCCGGAATACTTCGGCGAAGGCATCGTCGTCCTCGACGACCGCATCATCCAACTCACCTGGCAATCCAACGTCGCCCTGGTCTATGACCGCGCCACCTTTGCCCAGATCGGCGAGTTCAGCTATCCCACCGAAGGGTGGGGACTGACCTTCGACGGCGACACCTTAATCATGAGCGACGGCACGGCCACCCTTTACCGCCGCGACCCCATCACCTTTGCCGAAGTGGGCCGCCTTGAAGTGCGCCGCGGCGACCAGCCGGTCACCCTCCTCAACGAGCTGGAATACATCAACGGCCTGATCTGGGCCAACATCTGGCAAACCGACCGCATCGCCGTCATCGCACCCAACAGCGGCCAAGTCGTCGCCTGGATTGACCTAACCGGACTCCTCGACCGCAGCGCAGTCAACGGCCCGGTGGATGTCCTCAACGGCATCGCCTATGACGCGGCGCAAGACCGTCTCTTGATCACCGGCAAATGGTGGCCGCACGTCTACGCGATTCGCCTGGCGCAGCCCGCCGCCCCCTGATCGCCGCCCCCAGATCGCAGCCCCCGCGTCACCGACGAAGAAAGAACGGGTGTCCCATGCTGGAAAAGCTCTATCAACTCATCCTGCCCCCCGATCTTCGCGATCAAACCCAGGATTTCCGCGTCTCGCGCTTTCTGGTGTTGACGGCTGTCCTGTCCACGTTCATCCCCATGGTGGCCGCGCCCATGCACTGGGTCTATGGCGAACCGCTCATGGCCGCGATTTTGCTCATGGGCGCCGTCTACCATGGCAGCATCGTCGCGCTGCCGCGCCTCACCCACTCGCTCGCCATTACCAGCGGTCTCTCCCTCCTCGGCCATATCCTGCTCTTGCTCGCCCTGATCTTTGCATTCTACCCTGAGCGCGCCATCTTTTATGTCTGGTTTCCCTACGTCATTCTCATGACGACGATCAGCCTGGGGCAACGCTGGGGGGCAATCGTCGCAGGCATTCTGGTGCTGCTCGTCTGGCAGATCGAATCCATGGCCGACTTCCCCTTAGCCCAAATCGGCAGCGGCTCCCCCAACCCCTATGCGCTGGCGATCTCCTTTTCCCTGGCCGCCTTCATGACCGGCATCGTGGCCTGGCTCATCGAATTTACCCACCGCGCCGCAGAACAACGCATTTTCGCCTCGGAGCAAAAGCTGCGCCTGCATGTAGAACAGACGCCGCTGGCCGTCATCACCTGCGCCTTGGATGGCGTGATCAGCGAATGGAACCCAGGAGCGGAGCGGCTCTTCGGATATCCGCATGACGAAGCCGTCGGCCGTTCGCTGGAGTCGCTGATCGCGCTGCGCGCCACCGATACAGCGACCCCCGTTGACCACCCCGTCCACGGTTCGATCCTAAATACCGGCTTCTGGCGCGCCGACCATGACAAGGACTACCCACACCCGATCTATCGCAACCGCACCAAAAACGGCCAGGAAGTCTTTTGCGAATGGATCAACACCCCTCTGGTCGCCACCAACGGGACCACTGTCGGGATGACTTCGTTAGTCATTGATGTGGGCGAACGCATCCGCGCCGAAGAAGCTATCCGCGCCAGCGAAGCGCGCTTCCGCCGTCTCACCACCCAATCCCCCGACACCATCCTCATCTACGATTGGACGGTGAAGCGCATCGTCGACATCAACCGCAAGGAGTTCGTCGACTACCCCAACTTCAGGCACGAGACCATCAGCCTGGCCGACATCCTGACCTACATCGTCCCTGAAGACCGGGCCACAGTCTATATGCGTTGGCGCAAACTAGAATTTACCCCCGAAGGCCAAGACATCCATCCGCACGAGTTCCGTATCTTCACCGCCAATGGCAACATCGAGTGGATCCGCAGCCGCGAGACCGTCATCATGCGCAACAGCCAGGGGCTGCCCACCCAACTGCTGGCAACGCTGACGGTCATCACACAGGAAAAGAACCATGAAGAAGAACTGCGCCGCGCCAAAGAGGAGGCGGAAGGCCTAGCCGAGGCGCGCAGCCGGTTCCTTGCCAACATGAGCCATGAAATTCGCACACCCATGAACGGCATCATGGGCATGACCAACTTGCTCATGAATACCGAAATCAGCGACGAGCAGCGCGATTTCATCCAAACCATCCGCATCAGCAGCGAATCCCTGCTCACCATCATCAACGACATCCTCGACTTCTCCAAAATCGAGTCCGAGCGCATGGAGTTGAAAATACAGCCCTTTGAGGTGCGCGAATGTGTGGAAGACACGCTGGATCTGC
>CAYNRF010000089.1:0-12122 GCA_964399525.1 uncultured Phycisphaeraceae bacterium
GCTCTGGGGGCCGAACGGCACCCTGCAGGGGCGGGTGCGCGTGTTCAGCGGGGACGACAGTTCGGTCCTGCTCACCGCGACCGGCCCGTACCTGGAAACCGGGCTGGGCCGGTATGTCGCGGGCATCGGCGACTGGAATGGCGACGGCACGCCGGACATCGTCTCCTCCGGCTGGGACATCGCCGACCTCGACAACGACGGCATCGGGGACGACGCCATCGGCAGCGTCTATGTCCTTTCCGGCGTGGACGGCTCCGTGCTGGCGGAGATTTTCGAGCCGACCGCGACGGCCCTGTTCGGCTACAGCGTCTTTGGGCTTGGGGATATCACGGGGGACGGGCTGGCGGACATCGCCGTGGTGGACCGGGGTGCGGAGGGTGCACCGGGCAGCGGCGCGATCGGACGCCTCTCCATCTTCACCGGCCGCACCCAGACCGCCCAACTTTCCACAACCGACGCCCACCGGACGATCCTCAACAATGACCCGACCCTCCGCGGCTTCGCGGCCCAGGTGGACACCATGCACCCCGACCTCTGGCTGGACGAGGCCACGCTCCAGATCATCTCCCTGACCGCGGGTGGCACGGGCGGCCCGAATCAGGCCGAGACGGCCATCGCCATCCGCAAGGTCGACGGCCAGGCCGTGGGCGACAAGGGCGTCCGCCCCACGCTGGTGCTGGCCGGCGATGTGAACCTGGACGGCAGGGTCAACGCGCAGGACCTGCAGGAGTCCATCGCCCAGCTCGGCACCAACCCGCAGGCCACCGGCGTCATGCCGCTGGCGGATTTGAACAATGACAACATCGTGGACACGCACGATGTGGCGTTGTTGCTGCAGGACTACGGCGACGAGACCGACATCTACGAGGGCCTGTGGGACGGCAGCCGCCTGCTGGCAGTGGTGGGCGGCAGCGCGGGATTCGGAACCATCGGGGGTGGAGCGGTTGGGGGGAACTGGGGGCTCGAACCGGGGCGTAGGCCGGTCGACGACTGCACCCCCGCAGATGTTGATATGCCCCCAGATATCGGGCAATCGTTGCTGCCGATACTGCTGAGAGCCGATGCCGCTCGGAACTGTCAGCCCTGCCCAGACTATGACGACGTGCCGGGTTGCTATACATGCTTTCGGGACAAGAGCATTTCGGGCGGGTCCGTGAGTGCTGAACCGAGCCAGCCGCTTGTGAATCAACCTGTCACATTCACAGCCACCAATGTCCGCGAGATTCCGGGCTTGCTAAAATGTGAGGACGCTCCGTGTGGCACGGACGGGAAGACGGAGCCAACCCCGATTGATGAGCCGATTTACCATTGGGCTGTTTACACAAAGGGGCCGAATGGTTGGCCCGAAGAATCGGATACGAATGATCACTGGCCAATTGGTACTGGCTCGTCGGTTACCGTCCCTGGCGGATCGGCATGTGAAGAAATGAAAGCCGTCTGCTGGGCAAGACCGACAGGTTGCATTTCACAGAGGCCGTGGAAACGGATTGGAGATGCAGAGGTTAAGTTTGCCGATTTCAGCTTACTCGTTGACTTTCGTGCTGCAACGCCGGAACTGCCATCGAGGCGACGGGTCGGAATACTTGAAGTTGTAGACATTTACGCGGTGGCAGGCGGGCCGACTGATTTTACATTAGTGGATTGGCATATCGAAGTAGAAGGAGAAACTCCGTTTAATTTTTCGGGGTACACTTACGAGCTAAGCGCTCCACCACTCTACCCGGACGAGTCAATCAGCATTACGGTCAAGGCAACTCGTAATGCTTGCTCCCGCGAAGAAACATTCGTCGTTGTGCCGCCTCAAGGACTAAAAATAAGCCAGCGCCCGCTGGGCGATTACCACATAAATGGCGTTGCAAGTGCTGGTAAAATTGTATGTGTTACAATTATGCCTGACGATGTTAGCTTTACTGGGTTGCAAGTTGGAGAAACCGAAGTCGCCCCAGTTGGTATAACAGGTCTCTTCGACCGCGCCCCTTTCGGGCCAAATTACAATCATCCGCAGTGGACCGAGCAAGTTCTCGAAGACAATAAGATTCCAAGCAACTACGACCAGTTTGCCGGCTCACTTCCGTTGTTGCCGGGGGAGTCGTATGTATATAGCACGTTTACATGGCCTATAGAGTGGTACTACATCGCAAACGTAGATGGCACGATGGACGATCACGCGTTTTACTCATCGCCCCAGTCTTTTTTCATTGACGACTTTGGGAATATGTGTGTGTCAAAATTTGGAATTTGGGCGTGCTCTGCACTTAATGATGATACCTCGCCAGAGCCAGCCTCTTGGCCACCGCAGTGGCCTGCCGATGTCCTCAACGCTTGCGACCAGAATGTGGAGTAGACATGTATGGAATAGTTTTTCTTTTGCTGCTTATTTTTATCGAACCTCGCGAACCTTCGTCGGAGGTTTCGTTGGATTCTGGTAAACAGGTCTATAATGCAGCTGTTGATTTTGGGACCAGCATTGTCGATCTCATCGTTAACCACTCCGATGGCAAGAATTCTCCAAATCTGTCGTACACTATCGATGAGTGGTACGACATACTTGAGGCTCCATCGCACGGGCTGCCTCCAGATATCGTTCTCGCTGCTTTCCGCAACCGGACCGACTATTTCAAAATCGTATCCCGTGACGATGCGCTTGGACGTGCAGTATTCGAACGAACTATTCGCGTGATAATCACGTGTCATAGCCGGGTACGGCGGGATTGGGAGACGACTAGCGACCAAACGCCAGCTCGACGCCCCGATATGCCAGCCTTCGTTACACGCCTGGGCGGAGCGATGGTGGGTGATCGGGCAATCGCCGCCCCTCCCGAGTTTCGAAATGATCAGGAGAGGCGTGAGTACGAAGAATGGCTGGCAGCGGATGCGGAAGCACAAAGGCTGATCGAACGCAAACGCAATCTGACGATCAGAATGCAGAGCGTTGAAAACGACTTCAGAAGTATCGCTCGGAATCTGTTCTTCTTCTCGAACGACCAACGGCGGCAGGAACTTAAAGACCACCTGTCACAGATGACAGACGAGGGTAAAGTCGACTACCTTCAACTCGCAGATCTGCCCATCTCGCCAGCGATGAATGCAGATTGACCCCCACCCTTCGGGTCCTGAGTAAGCAATGAAAAGACTTCGCCGTTTACCTCACTGCATCGGCACCACGCCCGTGACCGGCACGCGGAGCATCATCGTGGGCAGCAGGTAGGCCTGGCCCTGGTGCGTGTGGATGCGGCCGGACACGGTCAGTTGGTGGGCGTCGCCGTCGCTGAGGGCCTGGCGTTCCATCCGTTGCAGCAGCAGGCAGGGCATGACCACCATCGACTCGGCGCCCAGCGGGTCGTCCGGGTCGTTGTCGAACACGAAGGCCCACGCCCCCTCGCCCGTGCGCACCAGGCGTCCGCGCCGGCGCACCACCGGCGTGCCGTCCGGCACCGGGGCCACGCCGCCGGCCACCGTCCCGGTGGGGGTGGAGGTGGCCTGCCCGGGCGTCCGGGCGTCGGCAGCGGCCGACGGGCGGGCGGCTTCCAGTTCTTCGAGCAGGCCGCGGACATCCGGATCGTCCAGCACCGACGCGGGCTCGCCCGGCTCGGCATTTGTTTCGGCGGCCGGTTCGGCGTCGCCGCCCGCGGGCGCGTCGGCGGCCGGCTCGGCCGGAGCCTCAGCCGCCGGGTCGCCCTCGCCCACCAGGGCCGAGGTCAGCAGCAGGTGTGAGCGCCCGTGGTACACAAAGGTCTCGCCCGACACCCGCACGCCGGGCTCGGCACCCGCGTCGGTCAGCGCCAGCTCGAGGCGCTCGAGCGTGGCGTTGGGCAGGATCAGCATGGGCCCCTCGCCCGCCCGCCGGTCTTCGCCGGTGGGCACGAAGATGCGCCGTCCGCCCGGGCCTTGCACGATCCGCCCCGGTCGTTCGATCAGGAAGGTGCCCTCGGGCAGCCCGGCCGGGCGGAGGTCGATGCCCTCGCCCCAGTCCTCGCCGCCGGTCAGGCCGGGGCGGACGGGCTGGGCCGACCGGGTCCGCGTGGGGGTGACCACCGGGGCATCCCGGTTGACCCGCGGCAGCACCCGCTCGGCCTCCTCGATCCGCGTCGCCGCGGCCGGTTCGGCCTCTTGGCCAACGGCCGTGCCGGACCCGGCGGCCAGCAGCAGGGCCAGAGCCATCGCGGCCCGTCTTGGGGAGCGGCGGGCGGCGGGATGGCTGGATTCGGCGGTGGGGGTGGGGGGGGTCATCCGGAATGATCTCGGCTGTTGGCGGGTTGGAGCGTCAAATCCTACCGGCGTGTTGATCCCGGGGGGCGAGGGCTTTATCGTCCCCCCGCCTCAGACCCGGCCGTGTGCCCGAGTGGACCAAGGGGGCGGATTGCAAATCCGTTTCGCGAAAGCGAGTCGTGGGTTCGAATCCCACCGCGGCCTCTGACGGCCGGCCCACCCAGGCCGGCCGTTCTCTTTTTCCCCACTCCGTCTCTCCGTCTCTTCGTCTCTCCGTCTCTTCCTCTCTCCCCCTCCCGTACCATCCGCCCATGCCCGACCCGACCCCCGATCCAGCCGCCGCCGCCGTGCAGTTCCGCGACGACTTTGGGGCGGTTCGAGCCCAGGTCGCCCGGGTGGTCGTCGGGCAGGAGTCCATCGTCGAGCAGGTGCTGACCTGCCTGTTCGTGGGGGGTCACGCGCTTCTGGAGGGCGTGCCGGGCATCGGCAAGACGCTGCTGGTCCGCACCATCGCCCAGGCCATCCGGCTGGACTTCGGGCGGGTGCAGTTCACGCCGGACCTGATGCCGGCGGACATCACCGGCACCACGGTGATCGACGAGCAGGAGGACGAGCACGGGCGGATGCGCCGGGCGTTCCGGTTCCAGCCCGGGCCGGTGTTCAACCAGATCGTGCTGGCCGACGAGATCAACCGGGCCACGCCCAAGACGCAGTCAGCCCTGCTGGAAGCCATGCAGGAGCGCAGCGTGACGGTGGGCAACCAGACCCACCGCTTGCCCGCGCCGTTCTTCGTGCTGGCCACGCAGAACCCCATCGAGCAGGAGGGCACCTACCCGCTGCCCGAGGCGCAGCTCGACCGGTTCTTCTACAAGGTGCTGGTCGGCTCGCCCACGCGGGCGGACCTGCGCGAGATCATCGCCCGCACCACCGGGGCCGCCGAGTCCGCCGCGGAGCCGGTGCTGGACGCCGAGCGGCTGCTGTCCCACCAGAGACTGGTCCGTCGCGTGCCCGCGGCCGACCACGTGACGGATTACGCCGTGCGCCTGGTGCTGGCCACGCACCCCAAGAGTTCGATCGGGGGCAAAGGCCCGGAATCGTTCTCGACGCCGATGGTGGACAAGTACGTGCAGGTGGGCGCGTCCCCCCGCGCGGCCCAGTCGCTGATCCTGGCGGCCAAGTGCCAGGCGCTCACGCAAGGCAGGCCCGCCGCCTCGATCGAGGACGTTCAGCGGGCGGCCCTGCCCGCCCTGCGCCACCGCGTGCTGCTCAACTTCGAGGCCGGGGCGGAGTCGGTGGATTCGGACGCGGTGGTCAGGAACCTCGTCGAGACGCTGCCGCGGGATGTGGCGTAACGCTTCCGTGCAGTTCGGCCGGGCCTGCAGGTGCCGGGCCGCGAACAATGCGTGGATGCGATGGTGCCTGCTGATGCTGCTGGCGGCGTGGACGGGCGTGGCCCGGGCCCAGGTGCGGCCGGCGGTCGAGCGGATCGACGCCATCCTGGGCCATGCGCTCGTGGTGCCGGTGCGGGCGGAGGACCCCCGGGTGTTCGGCCGCGGCGGCGCGGTCGGGGCGGGGGTTCGGATCGTGCTCGACGACGGCCAGTCGCCGCCGGTGTCCTTCTTCCGCCTTGAGCCGGTCGGCACGGAGGACGCCGGATGGATCGGGCGACTGACCCGCTACCGGGCGATCCCGGCGGGCGACCTGAGCGCGGTCGCCGGGGAGGCGGGCACGTGGTACGCGGTGGTCGAGCTGCCGCTGGAGGCGGTGTCGCAGGGGATCTGGTTCGGTTCGGAGCGCTTCGAGATCAACTGGCTGCCCGATCCGGAGCGGGCCTCGCTGGAGGCCGGGGGGCGTCGGCTCTGGTCGTCCCCGGTGCCGCCCGTGGCGTCGCAGAGCCCCGAGCTGCGCGCCGCGCTGGACGCGGTGGCCCAGGACCCGTTCCAGGCCTGGCGGGTGCGGCTGGTGCGCGACGGCATCGCGCCGACCGGCGGGGCCGACCGCACCGGCGCGGCGGGCACGGATCTGGTCTCGCTGCGCGACGATCTGTCGCGCGACGCGGGCTCGCGCTTTCTGGGCGAGCTGGCGCGCCACCACGAGGCCCGCTGGCAGCTGATCCTCGGCCGGCTGGCGCTGATCGACGCCGAGGCGGCGGACCGGATGCGCCGCCAGCTGGGCGGCGTGGCGCTGATCGACGGGCGCTGGCTGCCGGTCTGGACACCGGACTCCCCGGAGCTGCGGGCGTTGCAGGTCGACCTGCTCTCGCCGTGGGTGGACGACCAGACCCGCGTGCTGCGGGCGCTGGGTTGGCTGGACGCGCAGCCCAAGGCGGTGGCGTGGGTGATCGACGACGCGGGCGATCCGGGTGTGGACGACTCGCGGCTGTTCGCCACGCTCGGCGTGCTGTCCCTGCCGGCCCGCGACGCCCCGCTGCTGATCGAGGTCGGGGGCGCCCCGGGCGCTCCGACGCTGGAGACCGCCGAACCGCGCCGCGCCCGCACCGTGCAGACCAGCGTGCCGCTGATCGAACGGCGCGGCATGGCGGTGCGCACGGTGTCGCTGCCGGTCCGCATCGGATCGTCCTCCACCACCGCGGACGCGGTGGCGTCGATCCCGGCGGCCGCCCCGCCCGGCGTGCGGCTGGGCCCCCTGCTGCACGGCTGGACCATGCCCGCGCTGCTGGCCTCGGATCCCGCGGCGGACGCGTTGCCGGTCTCCGCGACCACGGGCGTGCTCCGACGCGCGACCACCTTCGGCACGGGCGGCGATGCCACCGGCTGGTCGGTCTTTCTTGATTGCGGATCCGACGAAGCCGGCGGTGAGGACGCGGTCACGCTCTGGACCGGCCCGTTCGGCGTGCCGCGGGGGGTCTGGCGGATCGACCGCGACGGCTCGGTGTTCCGCCTGTTCGGGTTCTCGGATCTGCCTCAGGTTCGGGTGGTGCAGACGCGAACGGGGTGGGCCGTGGACGCCGAGCTGCCCGCCTCCGCGGTGGACGAGGACGGGGTGCTCCGTCTGGGTATCGTGCGGGAGCGTTCGACTCCGTCGGGCATCGAGCGGACGAGCTGGCCCCGCCGGATGACGCCCGGGTCCGCCGAGCCGGGCCGCCTGCCGGTGGATACCCGCCGCTGGTCCGGGTTCTGACGGGGTGGTCGGACTTCCCGCGGCCGTTCGGGCAACCCGCGGCCGAACCGGGGCGTATGTTGTCCCGTCCGCCCGGGTTCTCCGGCGCGGCCCGATGTCCGACATGAAGATCCTGGGAGACGATCGATGCGATACGCCGCGGGCGCCTGGTTGCTGGTGATGGCCTCGAGCGGCCCGGCGTGGGCCGGGCCCGGCGGGCTGGCGCGCTTCGTCGGCGTGTGCCCCGAGCACGGGGCCGGCCCCGTCGCGCCGGGGATCGAGCTGGTCCACGCCTGCTGGCCGGATGAAAACGGCAACCTCACCGGACGGCTGATCCCGCTGGAGACGCTCACCCCGGAGAACGCGGCCCTGTGGGAGGAGCTGGACAAGGACTTCAGCCGGGGCCTGTCCAACCGCATCGACATCGTGTTCGTCGGCGATGGGTACACGGCGTCGGAGCAGGCCCTGTTCCAGTCCGATGTGGACACGATCGAGTCCGGCATGTTCATCTACGAGCCGTTCATCACCTACCGCCCGTTCTTCCGGGTCCAGCGGGTCGAGGTGGTCAGCAACGAATCCGGCGTCGACAACGACCCGACCCAGGGCATCCAGCGCGACACCGCGCTGGACATGGGCTTCTGGTGCGGCGGGACCGAGCGGGCGCTGTGCGTCAACGTGAACCGGGCGCTGAACCGGGCCCGCCTGGGCGTGACCACCGACGTCGATCAGGTGATCGCCATCGCCAACACGACCAAGTATGGCGGCGTCGGTTACCCTTCCAACAACCTCGCGACCTCGTCCGGCCGCAACGACGCGGCGACGCAGATCGTGATCCACGAGCTGGGTCACTCGCTGGGCAACCTCGCCGACGAGTACACCTACGGCGGTCCGGTCAACTACACCGGCGGCGAGCTGGCCCCGGCCAACGTGACGATCTACACCGCCGCCCAGATGCAGGCCCAGAGCCGCAAGTGGTTCCGCTGGCTCGGCGCCAGCGTGCCGGGCTTCGAGGGCACGGTGGGTGCGTTCGCGGGCGGCAACTACTCCGAGACGGGCGTGTACCGGCCGACGAACAACTCGATGATGCGCAACCTCGGTCGGCCGTTCAACCTGCCCGGCGCCGAGGCGCTCATCGCCGAGTTCTACCGCGAAGTGTCTCCGATCGAGGACGGCACGCCGGAGGGCGAGGTCGGCGGTTCGGACACGGTCTTCGTGCAGCCCGTGCAGCCGGATGGGCACGACCTGGACATCTTCTGGGAGGTCGACGGCCAGCCGATTCCGTCCCTGGCCGGGCAGACCCACGCCGATCTGGCCGCGCTGGGCTTCGACGACGGCGTGGAGCGGTTGCTGCGCGTGACGGTGGTGGACGGCACGCCCTGGGTCCGCGACCCGGCCATCCGCGCCGACCTGCTCACGCAGACGCGCGTGTGGACGGTCAACCCGTGCGTCGATCTGGCCGATCTGGACGGCAGCGGCGCGGTCGACTTCTTCGATCTGTCTTCCTTCGTCGTCGCCTTCAACCTGCGGGACCCGATGGCGGACTTCGACGACAACGGCGTGTTCGACTTCTTCGACTTCGCCGCCTTCCTGCGTGCCTTCAACGATCCCTGCTGAGCGAAACGGATCCCAACCGGTGTCGGTGCAGACGCCCGGGTGCGGCCTTGCGGCCCCCCGGGCGTTTTCTTTGTCTTGGTTTTCTGCCCCGAACGGGGGGCCGCGTCCCCGGATCCGGTCCGTGTGACAATCCCGTGACGGGGCCGTGACAAAGAGGTGACGGCCGGGCGGGCGATCCGTCGGTATCAATGGGTGGCATCAACGCAAGGAGAACTGCCATGGGATCGGATCGTCTGCGTCGTCTGGGGTTCGTGGTCACGCTGGGGGCGGCCACGCTGGGAGGGGTGTCGGGCTCGGCCTTCGGGGTGGTGATGCAGGACGCATCGGCGACCGACCGTGTGCAGATCCTCGTGCCGCAGCGCGGCCGCTGGGCGGCGCAGTCGTGCGTCGTGACGGGCGTGCAGGCCGAGGCGCGCATCGTCGACGCGGTGGCGACCACGACGCTGAAGATCACGGTCCGCAACCCCGGCAATCAACGGGCCGAGGCCAGGCTGGTCCTGCCGGTCGCGTCCGGGGCCGCCATCCGCACCTTCGGCATCGACGGGATCGGCGACGAGCCGACCGCCGAGCTGCTGCCGCGGGAGGAGGCGACGAAGCGGTACCGCGAGATCGTCAGCCGCATGACCGACCCGGGCCTGCTCGAGTTCGTGGGCACCGACCTGATCCAGTCCAGCGTGTTCCCGGTCGATCCCGGCGCCGAGCGGGTGGTGACGGTGGTCTACGAGCACGCCCTGCCGGCCCACGCAGGACGGGTCGAGTACGTGCTGCCCCGTTCGGCGTCTCTTGAGGCGGCGGGCACCGCGTGGTCCCTGAACATGGAGATCGAGAGCACGGGCGAACTCGGCCCGGTGTTCTCGCCATCGCACCCGGTGGTGACCAAGCCGCTGGGCAGCAAGGGCGTGCGGGTGAGCGTGCCGCGGATGGACGAGCCGGGCCCGTTCCGGATGTACGCCGTGACCGGGCCGAGCGCGGGCGGGGCGACGGTGCTGATGTACCCCGAGGGCGACGCCGGCGGCTACTTCCTGTTCGTGGGCGACGCCCCCGAGCCGGCCGAGACCGCCCCGATGCCGCGGGAACTGACGCTGGTGATCGATCGCTCCGGCTCCATGGCCGGCCAAAAGATGGAGCAGGCCAAGGAGTCGGCCCGTCAGATCATCGCCGGTCTGCGGCTCGGCGAGCGGTTCAACATCATCGACTATTCGGGCGACATCCGCTCGTTCGCCGCGCGGCCCGTGGTCAAGACCGACGACAGCATGAAGGAGGCGCTGGCCTACATCGACGCCATCCAGGCCCAGGGCTGGACCAACCTGCACGATGCGCTGGTCGAATCGCTGCGGGCCCCGCTGCCGGACGGCCACCTGGGCATGGTGCTCTTCCTGACCGACGGCCTGCCCACGCAGGGCGTCACCGCCGAGGCGGACATCCGCAAGGCGGCCCGCGAGCACAACAAGGCCTCCCGGCGCGTGTTCACCTTCGGCGTCGGGCTGGATGTCAACGCCCCGCTGCTCGACGGCGTGGCCCGGGACACGCGGGCCGAATCGACCTTCGTGCTGCCCAACGAGGACGTGGAGATCAAGGTCGGCCAGGTGTTCGACAAGCTCGACGGCCCGGTGATGATCGCACCCGTGTTCACCACCCACGCTCCCGACGGCACGCTGGTCGAACAGCGCGTCAACCCGACGGTGTCGTTCGTCCATCCCGAGAATCTGGGCGATGTGTTCCGCGGCTCGCGGGTGATGGTGGTGGGGCGGTACAGCACGAAGGCACCCCTGACGCTGCGTGTTTCGGGCGAGGACGGTCCCGTGATCGAGGCCAATCTGGATCCGGCGGACGCCTCGGCCCGCCACGGTTTCGTGGCGCGTCTGTGGGCCCAGCGCCGCATCGACGCGATCCTGAGCATGATCCGGGCCGACACGGCCGACGGATCGGAGCCCGACAAGGAACTGGTCGACGAGGTCGTCCGCCTCTCGCTGGCCCACGGCATCATGACCGAGTACACCGCGTTCCTGGCGGCGGAGGACACCAGCCTGGCGGCGGCGAGCGCGCCGTCATCCTCGGCGGGACGGGTCTACTTCGAGCGGGCCCAGGAGAATGTCCGCACCAGCAACGCCCAGCGCTCCGGCGCGGCCGGTGTCAGCCAGACCGTCAACCGCAAGGACGTCGCGGCCGACGCCATGGTGTCGAGCATCACGGTGGATGACGGTAGGATGGAGACCTTCAACGTCAAGTCCAACATGTGGTACGACGCGAACATGACCCTCCAGCGGGCCCAGACCGTCCAGCGCGGGCCGCAGGGCACGCTCTACCGCAAGACCGACCGCTGGGTCGAGGCCGCGCTCGGCGAGGCCGCCGACAAGGACCCGGAGCAGACCGTCGAGTTCGGCACCGAGGCGTACTGGGCGCTGGTCGATGATCTGACCGGTCAGGGCCGCCAGTGGATGCTGGCCAACCGCGGCGAGCTGTACCTGCTCAACCACGGGCGACGCGTGCTCGTGAAGAACCCGTCCTAAGACATGACGCGGTCGTCCGGGGCGAGAGCGCCGGACGCACCCATAGACTCTGACCCAAGGAGGTTTGTCGATATGAAGGTTTCACGCGCCACCATGATCGCCCTGCTGGCCGCCACCGGCGGGCTCACCCCCGCCCTTTTCGCCGACGGCACGGCCCTGACCATCTACTCCACCGCCACGCCCGGCGCCATCCCGCCCGAGATGTACCGGCCCACGCCGGGGCAGTCGGGATATCGCAACCCGTGGAACCAGGTGCCCGGCTACGCCATGATCCGCCAGGAGCGCACGCTCGATGTCAAGGGCGGCGTCTCGACCGTCAGTTTTCAGGACGTGGCCGCCCTGCTCGACCCGACCACCGTGCGCTTCGAGTCGCTCACCGACCCCGACGGGACCCGCGTGCTCGAGCAGGACTACCGCTTCGACCTGCTGAGCATGGACAAGATGCTCGAGCGCTACATCGACAAGGCGATCATCTTCAACGGTCAGGAGATGACGCTGATGTCCGTCGCCGGTGGCGGCATGCTGCTCCGCGGGCCCGACGGACGCATCCAGTTCCAGGAGGGCTACAACGGCGTGGTGTTCTCCTCGCTGGCGGACGGTCTGATCACCAAGCCCACGCTGATCTGGACGCTGGCGGCCGACCGCGGCGGATCGCAGGAGGCCCGCATC
>CAYNRF010000090.1:0-12064 GCA_964399525.1 uncultured Phycisphaeraceae bacterium
GTCCGAGTGTGCGTTCCAGCCCGGGCATGACCGACGGTACCCCACCCCGCCGCAGACACCCAGTGAATCCTTGTTCATGGTCGGCCGCCGCCATCCCCGCGCGGGAAGGGCACGCCGGGGGCTCCGCACCGGGGCGTACACTGCGGTTTCCATGGCGCCGCGACGCACAGCCCGCCCGCTGCACCGGCGTCTGCTTGCCGGATCGATCTCCATCTCGATCCTGATCAGCGCGATGTCGGCGGTGCTGCTGTACCTCAGCCAGCACGCGGGCGAGCGCGAGGAGATCGAAGCTTGGATCCAGTCGACCGCGCTGTTCGCCGCCCGGGCGGTGGGGGAGCGTCACCTCGCGGCGGTGGTCGACCCCGCCCGTCCCGGTGACGGCGTCGAAGCGGAACTGCACGCCGTCTTCGAGACCCTGCGCCGCGACCTGGACGATCGGGCGGGACAGCCCGTGGTGGAGAAGACCGTGCTGAACCTCTCGGTGGTCGCGCCGGGCGCCGACGGCGCCGGGCGGATCGTCGCCTCCCTGCGGCCGGACCCGCGTCCGGCCGCCGCGTGGGACCCCCGCGCGGCCGGCCTGCGGGTCGGGCCGGGACACGGGGACGTGCGGCTGCGGGCGGTCGCGCCGATCCGCGCCCCCGACGGCGTCATGGCCGGCGTGGTGGTGGTGGACGCGGGCGGGGCCTACGTGGCCGGCCTGTTCCGCGAGGCGGCGGTGGGGGCGGGCATGGTGTTCGTCGTGGGCGCGGGGTGCTCGTTCTGGCTGACGCGCCGGTACAGCCGGGCGATGTCCCGCCCGGCCGAGGTCCTCGCGGCCGGGATGGAGGCGGTGCAGCGCGGGGACTTCGGCGTGCGGGTCGAGCCGGACGGTTCGTCCGACGAGTTCGACCGGCTCTCGACCCACTTCAACAGCATGGCGGCGGGGCTGGGCGACCGCCGGCGGATGCGCCGGGCGGTGGATCAGGCGGCCGAGGCCCAGCGGCTGATGCTGCCCGACGCCAGCACCGAGGTGCCCGGCTACGCGCTGTCGGCCCGGGCCGAGTTCTGCGACGAGCTGGGCGGCGATTTCTACGACCTGTTCCCGCTGGACAAGGGGCTGCTGGGGCTGGCGGTCGGGGACGTGTGCGGCCACGGCTTCGGCGCCTCCCTGCTCATGGCCTCGGCCCAGTCGGTGCTGCGGGCCGCGCTGCGCCGCCACCCCGGGCAGCCCGAAGCCGCGCTGGCCGAGGTCAACCGCGAGCTGTGCGCCGTCACCGGCAACGTGCGGTTCGTCACGGCCTTCGCCGGCGTGCTCGATCCGGCGACGCACCGTCTGGTGTGGTCCAGCGCGGGGCACGAGCCGGCCCTGCTGCGGCGCGCCGACGGGTCGATCGAGCAGCTCACGGCCTCCGGCCCGCCGCTGGGCGTGCTCGAGGACACGGTCTGGTCGCGGCACGACATCCCGCTGGCGCCCGGCGACACGCTGATCGTGCTGACCGACGGCATCCGCGAGCGGGCCGGTCCGGACGGCCGGCGGTTCGGGCACGAGGGGCTGATGTCCGCCATCGCCGCGTGCGAAGAGGCCGGTCCGCCGGCGGGGGCCGGGGACGGGGCCGCAGGGCTGGCGGCCGGGCTGCTGCAGGCCAGCGAGCGGTTCGCCCGGGGCCGCTCGTCCGAAGATGATCTGACCGTGCTCGTCGTGCGCCGCGAGCGGTAGACTCCGGTCTCATGGCCGGTCCGCGCCGATCCATCCAGGCCCAGTCCGCGGCCCTTGACCGCCTGCGGGAACACCGCGTCCGCGCCGAGCGGGCCCGCGGGCTCGGCGACGAACTCGCGACGTTCGTGCAGGGCATCCGCAAGCGCAGCGCGCAGGCCCAGCGGGCGGCCGACGCGTGGGCGGCGGCGGCTCCGGACGCGGTGGCGGCCTCGACGCGGGTGCTGGATCTCAAGGCGGGGACGCTCTCGGTGGCGGCCCGGTCGGCCGCCGACCGCCACGCCGCCGATCGCTGGCTGCGGGGCGGGGGCCTGGAGGACCTGCGGGCCATCGCCAAGGCGCCGATCACGCGGGTGCGGTTCACGCTGGACGCGGACGGCTGGGGCGGCTGACCGAGCGGGCGCCGCCTCGCCGATCCGGGAACGGGCCGGAACGGGCAGTTCTGCATCGTGCGAACCACCCAAAGGGCGCCGTTTGTTCAGAATGGTTTCCGGACGGCGTGAAATCCCTTTGACAAATGATTCAAAATCGAGGATGCTGCCGGTGCCGGCGTCGTGGTCGGCGACAACCCTGGGGTCCGCCGAGGGGTCCAGAGCGCGAGCGAAACTTCATGCTTCGCACGCCGCCGGGGCCCCGAGGTATCGCGTGTGGGGGTGCCCGTTCTTCCTCCTGGAACGGTCGCTGCAAGCACGCTGGGGCGGCGTCTTCTCGTGGGAGACGCCGCCTTTCTTGTCTCCGCGACCGGCCGAGACACGCTCATCGTCATACGCGGAGCCCGGCGTCGGGTTGCAGACCTGACCTGGGATGGCAGATCTGCATTCGTTGCCACCTCGCCCCCCCTTCCCCCCTTCCCTCCTCCGCCCCCCGCCCGCGCCCCATCGCGAACCCGCCGAGACAGAAGCCGCCGATCCCGACCCCGGCGGCCGCTGTGGCCGTGGTATCCGGACCGGGTGGTTCCGGCCTGGGCGGCCTGCGCGTGTCCCATAGCCGGTGAATCGCCTCGGACGGGGCCCGATGCCTGGGAAATCCACCTGCCCGGGGTAGTTTCAACGTGTCGTCCGACCGCTTCCGGCGGGACGACGACTGAAACAGGCCCGTGCGAGCGGGAGGAGAGACAGCCATGAAGAACGGACTGATCATGCTGGCCCTGGCCGCGGCCGCGGGCGCCGCCACGGCCGAGACCTTTGACGCCGCGTACGTGCGGGTCGCCGGGGGCACGGGGGCGTCGCACCTGCGGGTCGGCGGCATGACCTACTACGCCGGGCACATGGTGCACGAGTACACGGGCGGCGCCCGGTCGGGCCGGCAGTTCGCCACCTTCTGCATCGACCTCGGCGAGTCGGCGGTGAACAGCCCGAAGGGCTACCGGATCGTGGACCTCAAAGACGCGCCGATGCCGGGCACGCCGTACGGACAGGCGATCGCCGACCGCATCAACGCGGTGGTGGCCAACGCCGTCGCCCTCGGATGGATCGACAACCGACTCCAGGCCGACGCGGGCCAGGCCGACTACCTCGCCCGGATGGGCGCGATCCAGGCCGCGATTTGGCAGGCGGTCGGCGGCGACGTGCGGCTGGGCGCCAGCCAGACCAGCGCGTCGCTTCGGAACCAGCACGCGGTGCTGATGAACGCCCAGACGTTCGACCCCGCCGCGCGGATCGACGGGCTCAAGGCGATGATCGCCCCCGGCGCCCAGGACATGCTGTATGTGGTCCCGCTTCCCCCCGCGGCGTTCGCCGGGGCCGGGCTGCTCGCCGCCGGACTCGGCGTGCGGACGCTCCGCCGGCGGGCCTGATCGGATCGGTGTTCCTTCCTGTGTGGTTGCACGACGCACGCCCGGCCGACGCCGGGCGTGGTCGTTTTTTTGGGACTACGAAAGTACTTCCGTCCCATACCCCCTTTTTCAGGTGTTTTTGCTGGCAATCCGGGGCGGGCCGGCCATACTCATGGTGGCGTAACCCATTGTGGTTGCAAGCCTTCCAAAGTTTGCCTGATCCCCTCACAGGAGAGAGATGACATGAATCGCAACACCTTCGTCGCCGGTCTGGTGCTGGGCCTGGGGGCGTGCGTCGCCTCGGCCGACAGCCTGAACCTCGCCTTCGACCGCATCGCCGGCGGCTCGGGCTCGGCCCGGGTCCGCATCGGGTCCAACAACATCCAGGCCGGGCACCTCTTCCACGACATCACCAGCGGGCCCAAGGCCGGCACCGAGTTCGGCAGCTTCTGCATCGAGCTGGCCCAGACCGTCGGCTCGGGCACCTACCAGATCGTCGAGCTGACCGAGGCCCCCGTGCCGGGCGCGCCGTTCACGCAGAGCCAGGCCAACATGATCAGCGCGATCGTGGCCAACGCCGCGGCCAGGGGCTGGATCGACGCCAACCTGCAGGCCGACGCGGGCCAGACCAACTACCTCGGCCGCATGGGTGCCATCCAGGCGGCGATCTGGGAGGCCGCGGGCGCGGCGGTGGACATCAACTCCAGCGGCACGACCGCTTCGCTCCGCTCGGCTTACCTCGAGCTGATGGACGCGCAGTCGTTCGACGCCTCGCTGCGTCTGGCCGGCCTGCGGGCGCTGGTCAATCCCAACCGCCAGGACCTGCTCTATGTGGTGCCGCTGCCGCCGGCCGCGTTCGCGGGCATGGGCATGCTGGCCGCGGGGCTGGGCGTGCGGACCCTGCGTCGTCGCTGAGGCGCGCGTTGATTCTGTGATCCGAGTGCGCCCGGGCCGGTCGGCCCGGGCGTCTCTCGTTTTGTTGCGCGCCTGTTTTCTTCGCGTGCCCGTCTGGCCGAGCGTGCACGCGATGCCGCGGATTCATGAGAGAAAAGTGAGCCGGTATTCACTGGGAATCACCGCCGCCCCGGTGCATCATGCACCCTGTCAACATTCACCATGCACGGCTGTGCGGCGTGCGCAACTCGGAAGGGGAGACCCCATGATGTATCTGAAAATGGCCGCCGCGAGCCTCGCGGCGGCGGGTGTCGGCGTGGCCGCGGCGGGCAGCCTGGCCACCGGATCGGCCTTCGCGTTCAACGCCGAGGGCGCCGGTTCCGGCACGCTGACGATGGAGTTCGACCGGCTCGCCGGGGGCGGCGACGAGGTGTTCGTCAACGGCATGACACGCCCGTCGGGCCACATCGTGCACACGATCCTCGACGGCCCGAACGCCGGTTCGAGCTTCGCAACCTTCTGCGTGGAGATCCAGCAGAACGTGGCGAGCGGACCGACCGAGTACAACATCGTCGACCTGACGGACGCCCGCATCCCCGGGCCCACGCTCACCCAGGCGCAGGCGGACGGGATCAACGCGGTGGTGGCCAACGCCGTCGCGCTGGGCTGGATCGACGGCCGCCTGCAGGCCGACGAGGGGCAGACGGACTTCGTGGGCCGGATGGCGGCGATCCAGGCGGCCATCTGGGAAGCGATGGACCTCGATGTGGACCTGAGCGACCCGGCCACCAGCGACGCGACGCGTGACGCCTACGCGGTCCTGCTCGACGGGGCCACGTTCGACCCGACGCTCCGGCTCGCCGGCCTGCAGGCTCTGGCCAACCCCGACGGCCAGGACATGCTGTATGTCGTGCCGTTGCCGCCCGGCGTCTGGGCGGGCGGTGGCATGCTCGCGGTCGGATTCGGCCTGCGTACGGCCCGCCGGCGTTCAAACTGACGAGTTTCATCCCGAGGAAATTCGCTCAATTCACTTATCGCACCGTCCGGACACCCCGGACGGTGCGGTTTTGCGTGATTTCAAAATCTTTTTCGCGATGTCTGCGGATAGATTTGTGTGTCGGCAAAGGCGCGCGGCAGGGCCTGTGTCCTTTGTCTGCAACGGTTTGGAGAGAGAGTCATGGTGTCGCGACTGACAATGGCGGGCGTGGTGGCGGTCTGCCTGAGCGGGATGGTGGCCGGAACGGCCTCCGCCGAGCGGGTGGCCGTCAAGGCCGATGGATTCACCCGGGGCGCCTCCCAGGGCTCGCTGGACCTGATCTGGACCGGGATCGCCGGAGGCGGTTCGTCCGGCCGCGTGCTGGTCAACGGCGTGCAGCGTCAGGCCGGGCACATCCTCCACGAGATCGCCAGCGGCCCGCAGACGGGGGCCGCGTTCGCGACCTTCTGCATCGAGCTGCGGCAGAACGTGGGATCCGGCGTGGTCAGCTTCGACATCGTGGACCTGACCCAGGCGCCGCTGCCGGGCCCGCAGTATGCGGCCGGCGTGGGCGACGCCATCAGCGCGGTGATCGCCAACGCCGTGGCGTTGGGATGGATCGACGCCAATCTCCAGGCCGACGCCTCGCAGACCAACTACCTCGGTCGCATGGGCGCCATCCAGGCCGCGATCTGGGAAGCGACCGGCGACTCCGTCGATATCAACTCCGCCCAGACCAGCGCCTTCGTGCGGTCGGCGTACCTTGAGCTGACCGACCCGGGCACGTTCGACGCGTCCCTGCGGGCCAACGGCCTGCGGGCGCTGATCAATGGCGGGCGGCAGGACATGCTCTACGTCGTCCCGCTGCCGCCGGCGGCGTTCGCGGGCGCGGGTCTGCTGGCGCTCGGCCTGGCCGCTCGGTCGCGTCGGCGTCGCGGCTGATCACCGACGGGCAGAACCCGACTGAAGTGTCCGATCACACCCCGCTGCGGCGGGGTTTTTCGTGGATGGGGGCGGCGGGCGTGGGGGGGGTGGCGGCGTTGCTCGTCGCCGCGGTCTGCTCGCAGGCGCGTCGGGCGTCGGCGAGGATGGCCGCGTACTCCCCGCCCTCGATGGTCTTGGACTCGACCACCACGAAGCGGGTCTCGAAGCACAGGCTGCACTGGCCCAGGCAGTCACGCATCTCGCAGCCCTGCGCGAGCAGATCGTCCCGCTCCTGGTTCGAGCGCGGGTTGAGGACGCAGAAGCGGATGGGACACGGCTCGGACATCACCGGTTCATCGTACCGCGCGGGCCCGGGAATCCAAGAGAAGTGTGCGTCTTTTATCACGCACCATTCTGTCTGTTTTCCTACTTGATTCGCGGATATGTATATGTGTTATTTCCTTTTCTCGGACAGGAGCTTGAGTGTGTGCTCCAGGGCGTCCAGGCGGTCTTCGAGCCGGGCGTTGCGAGCGCGGAGGGCGTTGATCTCGCGCTGGTGTTCGGCGTCGAGTTCCTGGAGGGCGTTGACGACGAGGGCGTCGAAGCCCTGGGGCGTGAGGAGGAGCACGCCGTGCTCGTCGGTGGTGATCCAGTCGGGGCGGATGGTCCGGACTTCCTGGGCGACGAACCCATGGAATGAGCCGGGGGCGGCGAGGGGATGGTCCTGGGTGTATTCGAAGCTGACGGGGCGGAGGGCGCGGACCGTGGCGAGGGAGCCGGAGAGGGGTTGGATGTTCTGCTTGAAGCGGGCGTCGGAGAGCGATCCCCACATGCCGCCGCCGGGTTTGAAGCCCTCGCCGCCGACGAGCAGGTTGGAAGTCACCTGGAGCGTGCTGCTGATGGTGACCTGGCCGCTGATGTTCATCAGGCCGTTGACGATGGTTGATCCGCTGGAGATCTGGACCAAGCCGGCGCCAACGTCGAGGATCCCGGTGGCGTCCACGTTGACCACGACGCCGGAGAGATCGAGTGTGGCCGCCGAATCGAGATCGATCCTGGCCGGTGTCACGAGCAATTTGTTGGTGCTGGAGAACAGGCTGATGCCGGCCGGGGCTTCGAGCGTGACGCCGGCGTTGCCGGAACGGATGCTGAAATCCGAGGTCGACTCGAGCTTGAGGGTTTCGGTGGTGTTGATGGCCAGATCGAGGTTGGACTGGACGCCCGGGAGGGAGAGTGTCAGGGCCCGGTCAACGCCGTCGAAGAGACGCAGGCCGCTGAGGAAGGATGTGTCCGCGGCGAGATCGATCGGGGCGCCGGGGGGCTGGGAAAGCACGCCGCCGCTGACCTGGGCCAGTGTCTGCGTGGGCGCGCTGCGGGCGAAATGGGCGACGGGCGTTGGGGTGATCGGGGTGCGGGGGGTCAGCGGGATGAACTGGGACGGGGCGGCGGGGTCGGGCAGGGCGATCTCGAGATACCGGGCCTCGGGGCCGAAGACGGGGCCGAAGTCGAGCGGCAGGGAGAAGACGCCGGAGGCGTCTGGGGAGACGGTGGTCGTGATGGGCGGGCCGATCTGCAGGCCGCCCGCGGGGGCGTCGAAGAGGCGGAAGCGGACGGTGGTGGGGGCCGTGAGCGGCTGGGCATCGCTGGAGAGGCGGCCCTGGTAGGTGAATGCGTCGGTGAGGGGTTGGGCGTGGGCGGCGGCCCCGGCGGCGGCGAGCAGGACGAGGGCGAGACGGGTCAGCGATGACGGGCGCATGAGAACTCCTCTGCCGCGGGAGTGGGAAAGGTTTCGGGGACGAGAAAAGGCGAGCCGTTCATTATGCGGATTGAGCGGGAGGATGGAAGGAGAAAGTTGGGAAACGGGGTGGGTGGGATTTCCGCACGCTCCGACGGCCGCCCCGAAGGGGCGGAGGGGTGTAGCCGCGGGTGGAGCGGCGGCGGAGCCGTCGCGGAACCCGTGGTACATTGGTGTGTCAATCAACCCGGTCCCGGAGGGACGGAGGAGGCGCGGTGGCCGGGACATTCTCGCAGATGTTGTTTCATATTGTGTTCTCGACCAAGGAGCGTCGGCCGCTCATCACCGACGAACTTCGCGATCGTTTGTACGCGTACATTGGCGGGATCGTGCGGGCGGAGAATGGCGCTGTGTACGCCATCGGCGGGGTCGATGACCATGTGCATCTGCTGGTCCGCTGGCGACCGGACGCACCGGTGTCGGATCTGATGCGAACGGTCAAGTCTCGATCGACGAAATGGGTGAAGGCGGAACTGAGACTGCCGGACTTTGGATGGCAGGAGGGGTACTCGGTGTTCTCGGTGAGCAAGTCGCAGGAAGAAGTGGTGAAGGGGTACATCGCGAGGCAGGCGGAGCATCACCGCGTCGTCGGGTTCAAGGAAGAGTTGGAGCGGCTGCTGGAGGCGCACGGGGTGGAGTTTGAGGAGAAGTGGGTGGCGGCGGGAGAGGTGTGAGCGTGGGGGAGCGAGAGGTCGCAGTCGGGCGGGCGAGAATCGCCCAGCTTCCTCTGCCCCTCCGGGGCAGGGGGGGACATTTATTGGTTACCACTGGCACGCCCGGCGACATTCGTCGCCGGGCGTGCCAGTGGCTACATCCCTTGGCCCCTTCGGGGCCGAGGAATCGGCGATTCAGACCCGCGTCCCCGCCTCGTGGCGGTTCTTTTCGAACCACGCGATCGTCCGCTTCAGGCCTTCCTCGAAGCCGACCTTGGCCTGCCAGCCGATGCGTTCCTTCGCGCGGGTGACATCCAGGCAGCGGCGGGGCTGGCCGTCGGGTTTAGTGGTGTCCCAGCGGATCTTCTGTTCGATGGTGGATTCGTCGGCGAAGCCGGTGAGGCGGGCGATGAGGTGGACGAGGTCGCGGATGGTGATTTCCATGTTGGTGCCGAGGTTGATCGGCTCGGGATCGGACATCTTCTCGGCGGCCGTCAGGATGCCCTCGGCGCAGTCTTCGACGTAGAGGAACTCGCGCGACGCGCTGCCGGTGCCCCAGACCTCGATGTGGTCGGCGCCCGATTCCTTCGCCTCGATGCACTTGCGGATCAGGGCGGGGATGACGTGGCTGGAGAACAGGTCGAAGTTGTCGTGGGGCCCGTAGAGGTTGACGGGCAGGACGTAGACGCCCTGCATGCCGTACTGGAGCTTGTAGGCGTCGAGCATCTGCCAGGCGGCCTTCTTGGCCACGCCGTAGGGGGCGTTGGTGACCTCGGGGTAGCCGTTCCAGAGGTTGTCCTCTTTGAACGGCACCGGGGTGAGGTTGGGGTAGGCGCAGATGGTGCCGGTCTGGACGAACTTGCCGCCGCGTTCGACCAGGCCGTCGAGGCGGGCCTGTTCGATCAGGTGCAGGGCCATGGCCATGTTGGCGTAGAAGTAGCGTCCCGGGTTGGCGCGGTTGGCGCCGATGCCGCCGACCTCGGCCGCGAGGTGGATGACCATGGTGGCCTTGTCCGGGCCGAAGGCCTCGCGGTACAGGCGCAGGCAGTCGTCGTGCTCGGTGAGGTCGTAGTCGCGCTTGCGGGGGACGAAGATGCGGTCGGGGGCCACGCCGCGGGCGCGCAGGCCCTCGATGACGTGGCGGCCCAGGAAGCCCGCGCCACCCGTGACGATGACCCGTTGGGTGCTCCAGTCCGTACTGACCTTGGTGCTCATGGGGGCTCCTCGACGGCGAAGGGGTATCCGGGGCGGCATGATAGAGGCGGTGGCGATGCAGGCCCGCGATGGCCGAGAATGGAGCGGATGCCAGCGGTTTCGGACAGATCGGGGCGGAGCACGGGCGGTTCGCTCCGGGGGGGCGGGCCGCTGGGATGGCTGCGTCGGCGGTGGCTGCCCTGGGTCTCGCGCGGGCTGGCGCTGGCGGGGTTGGGCGTGCTCGCCTCCTTCGTGATCGGCCGGGTGATGACGGACCGGTCCTTGTGGACGCAGTATGTGTGGTGGGTGCCGGTGTTGTGGATCGGGCTGGCGGCCTGGGGTTGCTGGCTGGGATCGGCGGCGGCGGGTCGGTTCGCGCTGCGCCCGGGCGGGGTGATGCTCCGCCCGCTGCTGCTGGCGGCGTGTGTGGCGTGGACCGTGTGGGTGGCGGTGGCGGTCTGGCACCTGCCCCGGGCGGTGCTGGGCACGGGCGCCGCTCCGCGGGAACGGACGCTGCGGCTGGTGCACTGGAATCTGGCCAGCCGCGAGGAAATCCGGGACGCGGGGGCCTTTGTGCGGTCGCTGGACGCGGACATCGCGGTGGTGGTCAACTCGCGGAACGGCGAGCCGCGGCGTGAGATCGTGCGCTCCCTGCTCGCGTCCATGGCGCCGGCGTCGGAAGAGACGGTGCGGGTGCTGCCGGGGATCGAGGACCAACGCGCCGCGGGGCATGTGTACGGCGACTGGCGGGTGATCCTGGGTTCGCGGGGGCGGATCCTGCGGGCGGGGGTGGTGCCGCTGTCCCCGGTGGAGGGTCAGGACGGGTCGTGGCCGACGGGGTGGGACACCGGGGCGGTGGCGTGGTTCGAGATCGATCTGGGGGAGCGGTTCGGCGGGCTGGGCCGGCCGTTCGTGCTGTGGGTGGTGGATCTGCCGAGCGATCCGTCGCTGTGGCGGATGGAGGTCATGCGGACGGCGGCGGGGGCGGTCGCGGCGTGGCGGCAGCCGGGGCTGGAGACCACGCCGGGCGGCTGGTGGCGGGCGGTGGGCGAGCCGGTAAGCGTGCCACGCCCGGACGTGGTCATGGGCGACTTCAACACGGTGCGGGGTTCGGCGTCGCTGGAGGTGCTCGCGCCGGGGATGCGGGACGCGTTCACCGAGGCCGGGTGGGGACGGGGGGCGTCGTGGCGGCAGGCGAGGTCGGTGGGGCCGGGGTCGTCGTGGAAGGAACGGGCGGCGGCCCGGTTGACGCGGGCGCTCTTGCCGCTGTCGGACTGGCACATCGACCTGACGCTGGTAGGGGAGGCGTGGCGGGCGGGGCGGTATCGGCTGGTGGATCCGGAGGCGGGGCCGCATGGGGTGCAGGTGGCGGATCTGGTACTGCGGCAGTGAGTGGAAGGGGGGGGGCACCTGCCGGAGTGGCAGATGGCAGGTTGGTAAGCGGCTGCCAACAGGGGGTTTGGCACGCGCCGGGCGGGGCGGATGGGCATTGGGGGGCCGAAAAGCGGATGAATCCGTCCGGCGCGCGGGTTGCATGGGGTGGGGTGCCGGCGCGGACCTGCCCGGCGGATAGGAGATGGTCATGCGGATGGATCGGTTCACCACGGCGGCTCAGGAGGTTCTGGCGGGGGCGCAGACGGCGGCGGCCGGGGCGTCGCACGCGGAGGTGGGGGGGTTGCACCTGCTCAGCGTCATGCTGGCGGATCGCAACGGGCCGGGCGTGGCGGTGCTCAAGAAGGTCGGCGCGCCGATCGAGCGGCTGACGGGCATCGTGCAGAGCGAACTCAAGCGCCTGCCGACGGTGTCGGGCGGCGGGGGCCAGGCCGGGCGGGTGATGATCGACCTGCTGAGCAAGGCCGACGCCGAGGCCAAGGCGATGAAGGACGAGTACGTCAGCACCGAGCACCTGCTGGT
The DNA here is from genome assembly GCA_964399525.1 of uncultured Phycisphaeraceae bacterium. Taxonomy (GTDB): domain Bacteria; phylum Planctomycetota; class Phycisphaerae; order Phycisphaerales; family UBA1924; genus UBA6054. The sequence continues at coordinate 11,818 of CAYNRF010000090.1, forward strand.
CGCCCTGACGCAGGTCGAAGGGCCGGCGAAGGAGGCGCTCAAGGTCTCCGGCGTGGCGACGGACGACGTGCGCAAGGCGATCAAGGCGATCCGCGATGCGTCGGGCGTGACGAACCTGAACGATCCCGGGGCGGAGGGCTCGTTCGAATCGCTCAAGAAGTACGGGATCGACCTGACCGAGCGGGCGCGTTCGGGCAAGCTGGATCCGGTGATCGGCCGGGACGAGGAGATTCGGCGGTGCATGCAG
>CAYNRF010000091.1:0-11768 GCA_964399525.1 uncultured Phycisphaeraceae bacterium
TCTTGCGCCAGGCGACCCTCGAGCGGCTGGCGCCCTCGCGCATCGGCGCGCCCGCCGTCGGGGAAAACCGATGCCCCCCCCGGCGGCCCCGCCCCCCGGCCGGGGGCGGCCCCCCGCCCACGGGCCCCGCGTGCGATGGCCGAGGCAGGGGGGCAGCGACGACGCGACGGAGCGACGGAGTGAGGAGTGGGAGCCCGTCGCTGACGCTCGGGGCTCGTTGGGGAGAGGAGGAGGAGGCCGACTGCAAGTCGGCCCCACCGGGAGGGGGTTAGACGGCGAGGCCTCGGAGGACGGCGTGGGCGTTTTCGTTCTTGAACTCGAGGGTGTACTCGCCGATGACCTGACCGGAGATCGAGTCGCCCGTGGCCGCCAGGGGCTTGTAGTGGAACGAGCGCCCCTGCAGCGGCATGACCGAGATGCGCGAGGAATCGAGCAGCAGCAGCGCGTCCGGCGGGACCCAGCGCGAGAGCACCACGCGGCAGACGCCGAAGTCCGATTCGTACACGCTGAGCAGGTCGGAGTAGGTCTGGTCGGTGGGCAGGTAGGAGCGCGCGCCGGTGGCGAAGGCGTTGATGCGCCGTTTCTGGCTGCCGCCGACGACGATGGTGTCGACCACGCCGGAGGACTGCTCCCACACGGCGCGGAGGGCGGCGTTGAGCACCTGCTCGGTCAGGCCGTTGTTGCCGCCGCCGTCGCCGTTGGGAATGGGGCCGGCGCCGGGCTGGAAGGCGTTGGTGGTCACCGAGCGGATGATGCCGTTCATCGAGCGCCGCACGGTGGCCGAACCCTGCTGGGCGGAGGCGGGGGCGACGCCGTTGATGACGCAGTTTTCCAGGTCGCGGAGGAGCTCCCGCATGCGTTCCTGCTTCTGGTAGTCGACCTCGTCGGCGATGCCGTAGGCCGCGGCGGCCTGCATGGAGCCGGACACGTCGACCGAGGCGGTGAAGATCTGGGTGTAGTTCTGGCGGCGCACGCGGTTGGTGAAGCGGGCGTCGGGGGCGTCGGCGCCCTCGAGGGCGGCGTTGCCCAGGATGTGGAGGACCATGTTGTCGGCCAGGGCGGTCGCGGTGGTGCCGCCGTAGGCGCGGACGACGGTGATGACCTGCGTGCCGGTGTTGACGGCGGTGACCAGCATCACCTCGCTGGTGTTGGCCGGGCGGACCAGATCGCCCGGGCGGAAACGCGACGCGTCGTCGCAGATGATCGCGGTGGCGGCGGTCGGGCTGGGGCTGAAGGTGGGCTGATTGATCTGACCGGTGTTGGGCAGCAGCGTGTCCTCGATCCATTCGTGGACGGTGCTGATGGCGGTGCGCTTGGCGTCGCCGAGGTGGTCGAGCAGCGGCGTCTCGTGCGGGCTGACGATGCCGATGATGTCCGAGACATCCTCGACCAGTTCGGGCAGGCCGGCGCCGGCGCTGAAGGTGGATTTTCCGGTGAACGACATGGGGTGCTCCTTTCAGGGGGTGCGTATCGGGCGAAGGGGGCGGAGGGGCGCGGGGGGGGGGGGGATCAGCGGACGCGGCGGCGTCGCAGGTAGCGCAGCAGCGCGGCGCGGTCGCCGGTGTGGCGGGCGTCGGAGGCCAGCTCGCCGAGTTCGTCCGCGGGTACGGCCGGGCCCATCGACGCGCCGGGCTGCGTACGCGGCGCGGCGAAGAGGAACGGCTTGCGCTCGCGCAGGTCGCGGACGAGGGCGTTGATGTCGGCCTCGGGCTGGTCCGCCATGGCGGGGGCCAGCAGCAGCGCGGCGGTCTCGGTGTCGATCGCGCCGGCGCGGGCGAGTTCCTGTTCGAGCGTTCGCTCGCGTGCGGCCCGGCCCGCCGAGGACCGGGCGTCCGCCAGCGCCGCCTCGAGTTCGGCCACGCGGGCCTCCAGGTCGGCGATCTCCGACTCGGCTTCTTCGAGCAGGGCCTGCCAGCGCTGCGCTTCGTTGAGTGCGGGGCGGCCGGGCTCGGTGGTGATCGGTTCGTCGCCGATGGGCGTGCCTCCGCCTTCGAGGTCCTTCATGGGTGTGCTCCTTGGGATGGGGTCAGGATGGGGTCAGGATCAGGAGGCCGACTGCAAGTCGGCCCCACGGGGGGCGGGGGAGGGGAGGGGGGGTCAGACGACGCCGGGGTCGGGGCGGTCGTGGCCGAGTTCGGCCAGCACACGCTGCGGGTCGACGCCGAGTTCCTGCTTCTGGCGGGCGGCGCTGAGGCGGTCGGACTCGTCCTCGAAGGGCAGGCCGGGCCAGACGGTGCGCAGCGTGCGGTCCGGCTCGGCAATGCGCAGCGTGCCCGACTCGTGCAGCGCGCGGAGGATGAGTGAGCCGACACGCTCCATGCCGCGCCCGTAGGCGATGCGTTTGCGTTCGGTCTTGGCGATCAGGCCCATCAGCGTGACGCGCAGGGCGTTGGCGCTGGACAGGTTGCCGAGCTTGGCCCGCACCACGCCGCCGGCCAGCGGCGGGACCGCGCTGATCTTGTCCATCGCCTCACGGATCTCGGCGATGTGGGCCTCCTCGCCGGGGTTGTAGAGATCGCCGCCGAAGGCCTGGATCGACGCGTCGGGGTTGTTGGTGCTCCACACCGTGCCCGGGCCGATGGCGGCGGCGTCGAACGAGTCGATGCCCTTGGCCAGGTACATGCGGAAGGACTGGAGCGTGACGCGGTTGGCCCGGTCGGACAGACGCGTGTTCAGCTCGTCCTGCAGCGGCACCAGCGGCTCGACCTCGCCCACGCCCGCGTAGACGAACGGTTGACTCACATTCTGGATGTGCACGACGGGCACGGTGTCGGTGAGCAGGCGGGTGCGCTCGCTGTCGACGCGCTTCCCGTCGCGGTAGAGGCGCCGGCCGCCGGGCGTGAAGACTTCGGTGATGGTCTCGTGCTCGCGGTGAGGTGTGTCGGCGTGGCGGGCGTGCGCCTTCGGTCGCCGGGCGTGGACGGCGTAGGCTTCGAGCCGGCGGTAATCGTCCGGCGAGAGCACGGGCACGCCGCGGCGTGGGTCGACGGGTTCGATGGTGAAGGCCTCGGCCGCGGCGTCGAGCGAGCCGCCGAGCCTGGTCTCGTCGATGCGCAGCAGCAGATCGACATGGCCGAACACGTGGCCCAGCAGGGCGGCGTCCTGCATCATGGCGATGCCGCCGGAGCGCTCCCAGACGGTCTCAATCAGGCGCTCGGCCTTGGCGCGGGTGGCCTGGTCGGTGGCGAGCGACTCGAAGCGGACGGGGCGGCCGAGCATGAAGTCGACCATGGCGTGGACGCGCCAGGCGATGTCGTTCTCGATGACGACCTCGCGTCGTCCGGGTTCGGCGCCTGGCAGGGCGAGCGTGCTGCCCGCCCGTCCCCGGATGCGTCGGGGCAGGCCGGCCTCCTGGGCCTGGCGGTACCAGCCGCCGGGGGAGGGTGAGTCAGTCCCCGAGGACCCGACCAGCCCGAGCGGGTTGCGGTAGTACGCCCAGAGTTGATCGTGCCGGGGCAGTTCCCGGCGCGTGTGCTCGGCGATGGCGAGCGTGATGGTGCCCCACAGGGCGTCGGCGTCCGCAGATTTCCGTTCGGGCTGGCCGGGCATCGGTCCCTCCTCCACATCCGGGGCCGCCGGAAGTGGCAGGCCCTCACAGGGGGGGACGCGCGGACCGATTTGGGCGCACCCGATCGGTCATCGATGCGGGGGGTGGTGCGCAAGTGCTTGCAGAGAAGGGAATAGAAAATATGACAAAATCGGAAGGTCGCGCAAACGTTCAGCGGGCTGGGGCGGGGTTTGGATGCGAAAACAGCCCCGTTTTTGGGGTCGTTCAGAGCCCGCTTCCTTCGGGCGCGGCTTTTTGTGGGGGCTAATGGGCGGGGGGAGGGGGGTGGGGGGGGATTAGAGCATCTTCTCGACGCGGGAGAACTGGTCGAGGTTGACGGTGACCAGCTCGCCGTCGTCGAGGCGGAGTTCCAGGCGGTCCAGCCAGAGCTTCTTGTCCTTGGCATGGGCGAACCAGGAGCCGGTCTTCTGCTGACCGGCCCGGAGGATGACGCCCTCGACGCTGGTGGTCATGGTGCCGGACTGGCGCGGGATCTGCTGCACCACGCGGACACGGTCACCGATCTGGTAGTTGGCGAGTTGGGTGGGGGTGGGGGTCGGGCTCATGGCGGCTCAGTATAGATGGTGGGCCCAACGGTGGCCCGGCTCGCTGAACCGGGCGTCGGACCCGGGGCCAGGGGTTCAGACCTCCGCGATCCGGGCTTCCACCGCCCGGGCGGTTTCCGCGGCCAGGGCCTCGGTCGGGGCTTCGACGATGACCCGCATGATCGGCTCGGTGTTGCTGGCCCGGACATGGGCCCACACGCCGCGGGCGGGCCAGTCGATGCGGACGCCGTCCTGGGTGTCGACCACGGCGTCCTTCTCGGCCCGGTACACCCTGGTCAGGTGCTCGACGACCGGCACCGCGTCGGCCTTGCTGGCCAGCGGGGCCTTGCGCTTGAGGATGCAGTACCCCTTCTTCCCCGGCCCCATCGCGTCGACCATGGCGACCAGTTCGGACACGGTCTTGCCCGTGCGGGCCATCAGGGCGAGGGTCAGGGCCATGGCCGAGAGCGAGTCGCGGACATAGGTGACCTCGGGCCAGATGACGCCGCCGTTACCCTCGCCGCCCATGACCACATCGCGCCCCTGGGCGGTGAGCTGCTTCATGCGCTCGACGACGTTGGCCTCGCCGACGGGCGTGCGGACGACCTCCGCGCCGTAGTGGGCGGCGACATCGTCGATCATGCGGGAGGTCGAGAGGTTGACCACAAACACCGGTTTGCCTCCCCCCGTGGGGCCGACTTGCAGCCGGCCTTCCTCCTTCCGCGCTTCCATCAACGCCGCCGCGCACAGCACCAGCGTGTACTCCTCGCCGATGTAGTTCCCCAGTTCATCCACGATCGCCAGCCGGTCCGCGTCGGGATCCTGGGCGAAACCGATATCCGCCTTGAGACCGGGGACCGCGTCGCAGAGGCCGCCTTCGCCGGAGAGGTTTTCCCTGGTGGGTTCGGGGGTGTGGGGAAACACACCGTGATCCGCGCCGGCGAGCTGGACGACGTTGAGCCCGGTCGCGCCCGAGAAGGCTTCGATCAGACGGGTGCCCGAGCCATTGACCGAATCCACCACCACGCGGAACTCATCCCACGCGTCCATCCATGAGATACCGAAGATGACGTCCTCGATGTGGCCGTCGATCGCGTCCGACCGTTTGCGGAGCCCCCCGACCGAGGCGTTGGTCTCCCACGCGCTCCCCTGCGATCGGAAAAGTTCGATGATCTCGGCCGCTTCTTCCGCGGTCGGAGCACGGGCGCCCATGACGTGCGAGGCGTCGACATCGGACCACGCTGCCGCGTCACTTGTTTCGGCCGCGTCACGCTGGGCGTCCGAGGTCGATTCGCACACCATGCACTTCAGGCCGTTCCACTCCTGCGGGTTGTGACTGGCGGTCACCTGCATCGCGCCGTCCAGCCCGAAGCTGTCCACCGCGTTGCCCACCGTGGGCGTGGTCAGCACGCCGAGATCGATCACCTCGCAGCCGGACGCGAGCAGCCCGGCCATGGCCGCCGCGTGGATCGTCTGCCAGCCCATGCGCCCGTCCGCGGCCAGACCCACGCGCACCGGATCGCCCTCGCGCTCCCGCAGCCATCGCCCGAACGCCCCCGCGTACCGCACCGCCACCTCCGGCGTCAGGCTCTCCCCCACGATGCCCCGCAGCCCGCTCACGCCCAGAATCAGTGGTGCTTCCGACATGCTGGTCCCTCGCTCATCCCCCTGTCCCGGGGTGGGCGACAGTCTAGGTTCCGCCCCAAATCCCCACGCGGCCGGGCTCCATACAAGCCGCGACTGCAAGGGAGCGGCCGGGGCCACCAGACGACCCCAGGCCCCCCATCGTTAGGGCATGCACAAGGGGCCGGAATGGCCCACCTCCCCTTGGGAGCCCTGCCGCTCCCTTGCAGTCGCGGCTTGTCGAACCCACCGCGCCCCTACCGTCCGCCCATGTACGACTTCTTTTTCAAGCACTACGGCCTCGACTGGGCCGCCGCCGTCTTCATGTTTTTGTCCATGTGGCGGCTGGGCAGGCACCACCGCGACGGCTTCGTCCTCGCCGCGCTGGCCAGCGCGTTCTGGATCGCCTTCAACGTCCGCGTCGACTCCGCGGGCGGCATCGTGGCCAACGCCATCATCCTCGCCATGGCGGTGCGGTCGTTTTCGACATTCAAGAACGCATCAGCGCATGGGGATCAGGCATCAGGCAGGACACAGGACACCCCTCCACCCACCTCCACGCCATCCCCCAATCCCTGATTCCTGCTCCCCAAGGGCCCCCCTGACAGCCCCCGGGGTCACCGTCGAGAAAACCACCGAGTTCGCCGCCGCCCACGCCATCGTCATCGCCGGGCGGCGGGAACCCGTCCACGGGCACAACTGGCACGTCACCGCCCTGATCTCCGGCCCCGCCCTCGATTCCGACGGCCTGCTCTGCGACTTCCACACCGTCCACGCTGTGCTCGTTGACATCGTCGCGCCCTTCCACAACAACAACCTCAACGCCGTCGAGCCCTTCGACACGATCAACCCCACCGCCGAGCTCATCGCCAGACACATCGCCGACGAACTGACCGCGCGTCTGGGCGACGCGCTGTCCCAGGCCGCCCGCGTCGAATCCGTCCGCGTGACCGAGTCCCCCGGCTGCGCCGCCATCTATCGCCCCTGACCCCCCCGTGCCGATACGACTGGACCCATGACCGACCGACCCGACCAGATGAGCCACCAGACGCCCGCGGATCCCGCTCCCGCCCCGTTGCCGACGGATTCCGAGGCCGGACGCTTCTTCAACCGCGACCTTTCCTGGCTGGAGTTCAACCGGCGCGTGCTGGCGCAGGCGCTCGACGCCCGCACGCCGCTGCTGGAGCGGGTCAAGTTCCTGGCGATCTACGCGAACAACACCGACGAGTTCTTCATGAAGCGCGTCGGCCTGCTCAAGCAGCGCGAGCAGCACGGCAACCTCGGCTCGCCCGCCCGCCCCGGCGAGATGGCCCCCCAGGACACGCTGACCGCCTGCCGCGCCTTCATCCTGGAAATGCAGGGGCTGCTGACCACCTGCTGGACCAACGATCTGGTGCCGGCCCTGGGCGTCGAGGGCATCCGGATCGTCGCCTACACCGACCTGCCCCAGGCTGACCGCGACGCGCTCGACGCCTGGTACCGGCGCCAGGTCTTCCCCGTCCTGACGCCGCTGGCCGTGGACCCGGGGCACCGGTTCCCCTTCATCTCCAACCTCTCCGAGAACCTCGGGGTGCTGCTGGAGAAGCCGGGCGACCCCGAGCTGCGCTTCGCCCGCGTCAAGATCCCCGACGTGCTGCCGCAGTACATCCGGGTCGAGTCGATCATCGCCGGCGGGCGCGTGCCGTCGCCGACCCGCGAGAACCCCGGCCGGTACATCCAGCTCGACGAGATCGTGCTCAACAACGCCGACGAGCTCTTCCCGGGCATGCGCATCGCCGAGATCCTGCCCTTCCGTCTGACGCGCTCGGCCGCGGTCGAGATCGAGGACGATGATGTGGAGGACCTGCTCGAGCACGTGGAGGCCGAGCTGCGCATGCGCCGCTTCGCCGCCGCCCTGCGCATCCAGGTCGCGCCCGACCCGTCCCCGCGCATCCTCAACTTCCTGCTCGACGAGCTCGACCTGCAGGAGGAGGATGTGTACGTACGCCCGGGCCCCCTGGCCTATGCCGACCTGTTCGAGATCGCCGAGATCGACCGCCCGGACCTCAAGGAGACGCCCTGGCGTCCCGCCCGCCCCCCGGCGCTGGCCGACCCGGACGCCGACATCTTCGCGCGGATCCGCGAGCGCGACATCCTCGTCCACCACCCGTACGAGTCGTTCTCCGACTCGGTCGAGCGCTTCATCTCGGCCGCCGCCAAGGACCCCGACGTCCTGGCCATCAAGCAGACGCTCTACCGCACCAGCAAGGACAGCCCGTTCGTCGGCCACCTGATTCACGCCGCGGAGGAGGGCAAGCAGGTCGCCTGCCTCGTCGAGCTCCGGGCCCGCTTCGACGAGGAAAAGAACGTCCAGTTCGCCCGCCAGCTCGAGGCCGCGGGCGTGCACGTCGCCTACGGCGTGGTCGGCCTGAAGACCCACTGCAAGTGCTCCGTCGTCGTGCGCCGCGAACGGCTCGACGGCCAGTGGGGCATCCGCACCTACTGCCACATCGGCACCGGCAACTACCACCCCAAGACCGCCCAGCTCTACACCGACCTGGGCCTGCTCACCTGCGACCCCGCCATCACCGCCGACGCCACGCGCCTGTTCAACGCCCTGACCGGCCACACCGCCAACCAGGACTACGACCGCCTGATCGTCGCGCCCCACCCCATGCGCAACCGGTTCATCGAGATGATCGATCGCGAGATCGAGCACGCCCGCGCCGGCCGACCGGCACGCATCCTGGCCAAGATGAACTCGCTCGAGGACCGCGAGATCACCGAGGCGCTGTACCGCGCGTCCGCCGCCGGGGTGCGCACCGATCTGATCGTCCGCGGCTTCTGCTGCCTGCGGCCGGGCGTGCCGGGCATGTCCGACAACATCACGCTCCGCTCGGTCATCGGCCGCTTCCTCGAGCACTCGCGCGTCTACGCGTTCGCCAACGGCGCCGACAGCCCGGTGGACTACGAGTACTACATCGGATCCGCCGACTGGATGTACCGCAACCTCTCGGCCCGCGTCGAGTGCATCGCCCCCGTCCTCGACACCGACGCCCGCGCCCGCCTGGCCCAGCTGTTCGACATCATCCTCCGCGACCGACGCAGCGCCTGGTTCATCCACCCCGACGGCCGGTCCGAACAGCTGATGCCCGACCCCGACGCCGCCCCCGACACCCCCGAAGCCATGGGCACCTTCGCCACCCTCATGAAGCTCGCCTCGGGCGCCTGACCCACGCACCCCGCTCGTGGGGCCGACTTGCAGTCGGCCTCTTGAATCCCCCCTGCCCCTTCCGTCGCTTCGTCGCTTCGTCGCTTCGAGCCTTCGTGCCCCCGTCCCTCCGTGCCTCCGTGCCTCCCCCCCCGCCCCCAACGGAAAACGCCTCCCCAAAGGAAGGCGTTCTCCGAGTCATTCAACGCGACCGGTCGAGCCGATCGGTTCCGGCCACGGACCCTGGGTCACGCGGCCATCCTGACCCACCACGGGTAGCATGCCACAGGTTTTGGGACCGACCAGCCCAAGTCGCGGACTTTCTCAAACCTGAACACGGTCGCCGAACACCCCAACACCCAGCCCGTGCGGCCGGCCGGAGTCAGCCCGCCAAGGCCCGCAGCAACTCGGCCTCCCGCTCCGCGGCCATCCCGGCGGTCAGGGTGGGCCCGCCGCGCTCCCGGTCCCATGCCAGCGTGTCCCGGGCCGTGTCCTCCAGGGCTCGGACCGCCATCCCGGCGGCGAACGCCCGGTCGGCCCGCGTCCGCCCCAGATTGGCCCGTTGCATCCCCATGAACAGCGGCAGATCCGCCCCGTCTCGCACGCCGTGGGCCTCTCGCCACCCCGCGTCCCGCCGGATCCACTCGACCCGGCCCCCTGTGCCCACCCCGCGGGCGATCGCCTCGAGAAACGCCCCGAACCCGACCGGCTCCCGCGGCCCCAGGCAGTTGAAGACGCCGTCCAACCCCTGCTCCACGCACCGCAGCATGAAGTCCGCCAGATCCCGCCCGTCGATCCACCGCGCGGGAAAGTCGACCTCCGCGGGGGTCAGCACCGGGCCGCCCGCGGCCAGCCGCCGCGCCCAGTACGTGAACCGGTCCGTCGGATCCCCGGGCCCGGCGATGAACCCCGGGCGCACCACGACCGCCCGATCCCCCAGCTTGTCCTGCAAGACCCGCTCGCACAAGACCTTGAGCCCGCCGTAGGTCGCCGCCGTGATCTCCTCGACGGCCGGATCAGCCAGTTCGACCACCGGCGACCCCTCGTCCGGAGCCCCCTCCAGCCCGCCCGGGTACACGGCCACGGTCGAGACAAACAGGTACCGCCCCACCACCGGCCCCAGCAGATCGGCCGCCGCCCCTACCACCCGCGGCACATACCCGCTCATGTCCACCGCCGCGTCCCACCGGGCCCCGCCCGCGATCAGCCCGGCCAACCGCTCCAGCCCGTCCCCCGCCGCCGGATCCCGATCTCCCACCACCTCCGATACCCCCGCCGGCACGTTGCCCCCGTGCCGCCCCCGGTGAACCACCGTCACTGAATGCCCCGCGGCCACCGCCGCCCGCACCAGATGAAGCCCGCTGAACTGCGTCCCGCCGAGGATGAGGATGTTCATGGGAGCGGATACCGGTTCCGGCCGATGTGGTCGCAGGCAAAGCACCATGCCGGTTACGATGCCACTCTCTCTTCCGGCGGCACACACCCAGGAAAGCACCAGCTCGCATGACCCACGGTTCCGACGACACGCCGGCCTTCGCCAGCCACCGCCCGGTCGACTTCGTCATCGCGGGCCCGCTGCGCTCGCGCACCACGCTGCTCTGGCGTACTTCAAATCGCCAATCAACGTGTCGCTCGACTGCTGCCTCCTAGAGTTCCATTCTGTTCGGTACAACCTTGCGACCCATTAGGCAATTACTTTCCCACCCCAGTTTCCGCAGGAACCCCCCATGCCCACCCTCACCATCGACGTCGCCAAGACCCTCGCCGACGACAGCCTCCTGACCTACCAGTCCAAGACCATCGACAAGTCCCGCCTGCACCTGCCCGGGCCGGACTTTGTCGACCGGATCCTGATCAACTCCGACCGCAACATCGGCGTGCTGAACAACTTCGCCCGCATCCTCAACACCGGGCGCCTGGCCGGCACGGGCTACACCTCGATCCTGCCCGTCGATCAGGGCATCGAGCATTCGGCCGGGGCGTCCTTCGCGCCCAATCCCGAGTACTTCGACGCCGAGAAGATCATCGAACTGGCCATCGAGGGCGGCTGCAACGCCGTCGCCTCCACCTTCGGCGTGCTGGGCATGACGGCCCGCAAGTACGCCCACAAGATCCCCTACATGGTCAAGTTCAACCACAACGAGCTGATGACCTACCCCAACCAGTTCAAGCAGATCCCCTTCGGCAACATCAAGCAGTGCTGGGACATGGGCGCGGCGGCCGTGGGCGCGACCATCTACTTCGGCTCCGACGACTCGACCAACCAGATCCAGTACGTCTCCGACATGTTCGCCGAGGCCCACCAGTACGGCATGGTCACCGTCCTGTGGTGCTACATCCGCAACAACGCCTTCAAGGTCGGCGGCACCGACTACCACTCTTCGGCCGACCTGACCGGCCAGGCCAACCACCTGGGCGCCACCATCCAGGCCGACATCGTCAAGCAGAAACTGCCCACCAACAACGGCGGCTACAACGCGCTCAACACCGGCGACTCCTCCTACGGCAAGTTCCGCAAGGAGGTCTACACCGAACTGGCCGGCAGCGACGCCACCGGCAAGGGCGGCCACCCCATCGACCTCTGCCGCTACCAGCTCATCAACCAGTACATGGGCCGCGTGCCGCTGATCAACTCCGGCGGCGAGTCCAAGGGCTCCTCCGACCTCAAGGACGCCGTCACCACCGCCGTCATCAACAAGCGTGCCGGCGGCATGGGCCTGATCTCCGGCCGCAAGGCCTTCCAGCGTCCCATGAAGGAAGGCGCCGCCCTCCTGCACGCCATCCAGGACGTGTACCTGGACCCCAAGGTCACCATCGCCTGATGCAGATGGCGCAGGCCTCCCGCCTGTGGTGGGCCCCCGCG
>CAYNRF010000092.1:0-11685 GCA_964399525.1 uncultured Phycisphaeraceae bacterium
CTGACCACCGACTGCCGCGAGACGCTCGAGCGCGCCAGCGCCCGTGAGACCGCCACCCGCGTGGCCGCCTGCACGGTCGGCACGCTGATCCTCCGCGAGGTCTTCGGCATCGAGACCTTCAGCTTTGTGCGCCAGATCGAGACCGCGCGGACCGAGGTGGCCGTCACGGCGTCGAACTGGCGCGATCTGCTGGCCGTCCGCGACGCGACGGACACCTACACGCTGGACGAGGCAACCGCCGAGGCCCAGCGGGCCGCCATCCGCCAGGCCAAGATCGACAAGGACACCGTGGGCGGGCACGTCGAGTGCCACGTGTTCAACTGCCCGCCCGGCGTGGGCAGCTGCATGAACTGGTACGACAAGCTCGACGCCCGCATCGCCTACGCCGTCATGGGCATCCAGGCGTTCAAGGCCGTGCAGATCGGCGCGGGCGTTCGGGCCGGCACGGTCCGCGGCTCGGCCCTGCACGACCCGATCCGCTACCGCCCGGATCTGGTGAACGAGTCGCACCTGGGCTTCGTCCGCGACACCAACAACGCGGGGGGCACCGAGGGCGGCATGACCAACGGCCAGCCCGTGGTCGTCACCGGCACGATGAAGCCCATCGCGACGATCCTGCAGGGCCTGCCCAGCGTGGACCTGAACACCAAAGAGGCCCAGCAGTCGCAGTACGAGCGCTCGGACATCTGCGCGGTGTCGGCCGCCAGCGTGGTGATGGAGCACGCGGTGGCCTTCGAGGTGGCCGCGGCCTGCATGGACAAGTTCGGCGGGGACTCGCTGACCGAGACGCGGGCCAACTACGAGGCGTTCCTTGAGGTGGCGCGGTCCCTGCCGCTGACGCCGCCCAGCGCCACGATCGCCTGACCGGTTCGAATCCCCCGTGCGCTCCCCCAACCGGGTGGCCGGGAGACCCCATTGCCGCCGGACATACCAAGAAATGTGTGCTTTTCCCGACGCCGTTTCCGATGGGACTGCATCGATCCAGGATGGTTCGACGCAATGATCTGAACGGCGGCCTCACGACGGGCCGCGCGCGGGCCGGACGGACAAGACCGTCCTCGACCCTCTTCCCCCTCCGCCCCGGCCGACCCAGGCCGGTGTGCCCCTGGGGTGTGTTCAAACCGGTTCTCTCTCCGAGCGGTCCCGCTGTGGTAACGCGGCGGGTGCATGCTCCTCTTCAGTCCCTCGCACCGCTCCCCCGGTGCGAGGGATTTTCGCAGACGGACGGAACGAATCTGCGCCACCGCGCGGTGCGTTCTGGGGTCCACCCGCCCGCGACAGCCGATACCGGAGGACCGTGCGACGACTCACCCGGCCCATCCCCTGCCTGCACTGCGGCTACGACCTGCGGGGCGTCCCGCTGTCCTGCTGCCCCGAGTGCGGGGCGGCGTTCTGCGACGCGGACCTGGCGCGGGCCGGGCAGCAGTGGGCGGTGCTGTGGCGTGAGCAGGTCGACCATCTGCGGGCGGCCCGGACCCTGTGGATCGCGATGATCGGCGTCGTGGTGGTCGCGGGGGGGGCCTTCGGCGTCCGGGGCGATTGGCCGGTCACGTACGGCGCGGTGCTGACGGGGTTGCTCGCAACGACCGGGCTGGCGGGTGTGCTGGCCGTCTCGGCCCGCGTCCGCTCGCTGCTGGGCGACCCGGACAGGCAGGGCCACGCCCCGTCCGGCCGGTTGCAGGTCGCGGTGCTCACGGTCACGCTGCCGGCGTTCCTGATCGCCGTTCCCTGCCTGGCGTTCGTGGGGGTGGGGGTGATCGGTGTGCTGCTGGTGTGGCTCGGGCCGTGAGCCGTCGGCGGACCGCGCTCAGCGCGACCCGGGGCCCAACCCGGTGCGCACCTCCGGCCAGCGGTCGTCGGTGATGGCGTAGACCACCGAGTCGCGGTACCGCCCGTCGGCCATGACCATGTGCCGGTGGAAGAGGGCCTCCTGTTCGGCGCCGAGCTTCTCGATGGCCCGGCGGGAGCGGGCGTTGCGGGCGTCGGTCCGCAGCTCGACGCGGATGGCGCCCAGCGTCTCGAAGGCGTGGGCGAGCATCAGCCGCTTCATCGCCGTGTTCACGCCGGTGCCGCGCCAGGCCGAGCCGATCCAGGTGCAGCCGATCTCCAGGCCCCGGTGCGCGGGGCGGATGCTCATGTAGCTGGTGCTCCCGATGATCCGGTCGGTGGGCCGGTGACGCACCGCAAAGGCGACCTGATCGGGGCGTGCGAGCAGATCGCGGACGTACGCACGCACCGCCGGGAGTGTGAGATCGGCGGGGCAGGTCGCCATGTGGACGAAGGTGTCGGGCTCCATGGCCGCGCGCAGCGCATCGGCGTGGTCCTCGGTGAGGGGTTCGAGCCGGACCAGGGCGTCCTGGAGCACGACGGGTCGCACGAGCATGGGTTCGGGCATGGCGCCAGCGTATGCACGCGGCGAGAACGCTGCCGGGCGGCGTTCGCTATGCTTGCCCGGCCGAACGGACGCAACCGCTCCGGGCCGCGGGGTGATCCATGCGCGCAGCGATGTTTTCCATGCACACGTACGAGGTCCCTTTTCTGGACCGCGCCAACGAGCGGGCGGGGCATGAGCTCAGGTATCTGGAGGCGTCGCTGTCCGAGTCCACCGCGGCGCTGGCGGACGGATTCGAGGCCGTGTCGCTGTTCGTCGGCGACGACGCCTCCGCGGGCGTGCTGCGCGCGCTTCACGCGGGGGGAACGCGGGTGATCGCGCTGCGTTCGGCGGGGTTCAACCACGTGGACATCGGGGAAGCGGAGCGGCTCGGGATCACGGTGCTGCGTGTGCCGGCGTACTCGCCCCACGCCGTGGCCGAGCACGCGCTGGCGCTGATGATGTGCCTGAACCGCAAGCTGCCCCGGGCCTACAACCGCACGCGGGAGCAGAACTTCGAACTGACCGGCCTGATGGGCTTCGACATGCACGGCAAGACCGTGGGCATCATCGGCACCGGCAAGATCGGCGAGGTGCTCTGCAGGATCCTCACGGGCTTCGGCTGCCGCGTGCTGGCCAGCGACCCGCAGCGCAACCCGGAGGTCGAGGCGATGGGCGCCTCGTACGTCGAGCTCGATGAGTTGTACGCCCGGTCCGACATCATCTCGCTGCACTGCCCGCTGACGCCCGCGACCAGGCACCTCATCAACGCCCGGGCATTGGGGATGATGAAGCCCGGCGTGATGCTCATCAACACCAGCCGCGGCGGGGTCATCGACACGCGGGCGTTGATCGAGGCCCTCAAGAAGGGGACCATCGGCTCGGTCGGCCTGGATGTCTACGAGGAGGAAGGCGACCTATTCTTCCACGACCTGTCGGACCGCGTGATCCAGGACGATGTGTTTGTGCGATTGATCACCTTCCCGAATGTCTTGATCACCGCGCACCAGGGCTTTCTGACGCGGGAGGCCTGCACCGGGATCGCCGAGACGACCATCACCAATCTCAGTGATTTCGCCGCCGGCCGCGTGCGTCCGGAGAACGAGGTCACCCGGAGGCTGATCGCGCCGGCTCGCTGACGGTCGTGGGTGGTTCAGGCCCGCGTTGCGAGAGCGACATGTCGGCAGCACCGGCCTGCGTTCGTCTGCGGCCTGGGCCGGTTCGCTGGTGCGTCACTCCTGCTCGGTCGAGGGTTGGCAGACGAGATCCTTGATGCCGTCGGTCCCGCGTCGCGTGGTGAGGCGGGCCGCGTCATCAGTGCGCCCCCCCTTTTGATACAACCCGATCAGCACATCCGTCGCCTTCAGGGTGTGCCGGTGCTCGGGCCCCAGGGCGGAGAGCAGCTGGCACAGCCCCTGCACCACGAGCGGCTCGGCCACCTCGGGGCGTCCCAGCTCGTGGTGGCACTGCCCAGCGAGCACGGACTTCACGGCCCGGCTCCAGTGCCCCTCGGGCAGGGCGCGGCCCTCCCGCTCCCGGGCCTCCTCGATCAGCGTGAGCGCCTCCTCGTAGCGTCCCAGGTTGAAGCGCACGTCCGCGAGCAGGGCCATCGCCGACACCGTGGATGCGTGGTCCGCGCCCAAGTGCGTGGCGCGAAGCCGGAGCAGTTCGTCGAACACCGGCTCGGCCCGGGCGAAGTCGGCTCGTGTGCGCAGCAGATCGCCGTACGCCTCGAGCAGGTTCAGGTGCATCCGGTGTCCGGGGTCGAGCCGTGCCCGCGCGATCGCGAGGCCCTGCTCGATCGCCGCTTCGGACTCGTCGAGCCGATTGAGCTGGGTGAGCACGCGGGCGAGCATGATGACGCCCATGATCGTCTGGGGATCCGCCTCGCCGAGGACCGCGGAACGACCCTCGAAGGCCTCCCGGTACAGACGCTCGGCCTTCTCCATCTCGCCGAGCGAGAAGTAGAGGCCCGCCAGGTTAAAGATCGAGGTCAGCGTGCTCGGGTCACGGTCGCCCAGTTCCCGCCGCTTCGCTTCGAGCGTCTCGGCGAGGATCGGCGCCGCGTCCGCGAAGCGTCCGAGTTCGAGATAAGCCCCCGAGAGGTTGTTCCGGATCGTGAACAGATCCTTCTCGAACCCGGGCTTTCCATCGACCAACGCCAGATTGCGTGTGAGCAGCTCGATCGCCTCATCGAAGCGGGACTGCACCAGAAGATTGGTCGCCAGCGAGGTCCGCGCGGTGATGGTCCGCACGTCGCCCTCGCCCGACTCGGCGGTGTAGATCTCGATCTCGCGTTGCCGGTGCGGCTCGGCATGCCGGGGATTGCCGATGCGCTCGTAGGTCAGCGCGAGCGTCGCCCGGATGGCGGCCTCGACCATGGGTTGGGCCGCGAAACGCTCGCCAACCGCGCCCGACGCGTTGTCGAGCACCTCCCGCATCGTGATCTCCCGGTCGGCCGTCCGGGCCGGGTCCACCGCCGTGAGCAGATCGTCGCGCAGGAAGTCGTTGACCGCCTGCGCGATCGCGGCGTTCCGCTCGGCTTCCACGCGCTGCGTCCGTTCGGCCTCCCGCGCCGCCACGGCCTGCACGCCGAACCCGACGCTGAAGACTGAACCGGCGAGGACGCCCGCCGCGGCGACGCCGCCCGCGATCACGCCGACGCGGTTGCGGCGGACAAACTTGGAGACCCGGTACGCCCGGCTCTCCGGGCCCGCCTCGACGGGCTCGTCGGCGAGGAACCGACGCAGGTCGTCCGCCAGCGCGGACGCCGAGGCGTACCGTCGCGCGGGGTCGCGTGCGATCGCCTTCATGGTGATCCAGTCGAGTTCGCCCCGCAGGGTCGAGACCGCCAGCGACGGGGTCTGCGTCGCGCCGGGGTCTCCGGCCCGCGTCGCGCGGCTGAGCCGGACGCTGGGCGGGGCGGGGTCGACGGACTCGATCGCGGAGCGGATGCGACCCGGGTCGCGCGTCGCGGAGATCAGCTCGCCGAACGGGGTTTGCCCGCAAAGCAGTTCGTAAAGCACCACGCCGATCGCGTAGACATCGCTCCGCGTGTCGACCTGCGCGGATCCCATGGCCTGCTCGGGGCTCATGTACAGCGGGGTGCCGATCATGGCGCCCGGATTGGTCAGCGCGGTCAGGGCCGCATCCGCGTCGTCGTCGTCATTGAGCGCCTTGGCGACGCCGTAATCGATGACCTTGCAGGTTGGTGAACCGCCGGACATCGACACAAGGATGTTCGCGGGCTTGAGGTCCCGGTGGATGATGCCCTTGGTGTGGGCGTGCTGGGCCGCGGCGCAGACCTGCATGATCAGTTCGAGGCGTGCCCGGAGCCCCAGGCCCTCCCGCTCGGCGAAGGCGGTGATCGGGAGTCCTTCGACGAACTCCATCGCGAAGAACGGCCGCCCCGCGCCCGGCTGGCCCTGGGGCACCAGTCCTGCGTCGAGGACGCGGGCGATGTTCGGATGCTCGAGTTGGGCCAGCGTCCGGCGTTCCATCGCGAACCGACGCAGCACGCCCGCGGAGTCCATGCCCGGCTTGACGACCTTGAGCGCGACGCGACGGTCGATCGGCTCGCGCTGCCTGGCCTCGTAGACGATCCCGAACCCGCCTTCGCCCACCTTGCGGGCGATCCGGTAGGGCCCGATGGTCTCCGGCATCGTCTCGACGGTCCGCACGACATCGCGCAGGCGTTGTTCGTCCGTCGGCGGCTCGAGAAAGCTCGCGGATTTCTCATCGAGCGCCAGCAGTTCCTCGACCTCGCGGCGCAGGTCCGGGTCATCGGCGCACAGCCTGTCCAGGGCGGCCGCACGCTCGGAGGGGGGGAGTTCCACGATTTCTTCCATGATGCGGAGCGCGCTCGGCACGGTGTCAATCCTCTCCCGCAGTCTGGTCTGCGTCCGGTGCGGAAGAGTCGGATCCGCCTTCGATCTCGCGCCGCAGCCACGCCCGGGCCGCACGCCAGCGCCGGGCCGCGGTGTTGCGCCCGATCGAGAGGTGATCGGCGGCCTGCTCGATGGTCATCCCGCCGAAGTAGCGCAGCTCGACGAGCCGGGCCGATTCCGCGTCCTGCCGGGCGAGTTTGGTGAGGGCCTCGTCGATCGCGAGGATGTCGATGCGGTCGAACGATGCGTCGCCGGGCGTGTCCGCGATCCCGCTGTGCAGGGTCAGGTGATCGGCGCCTCCACCTCGTTTCAGGCTGTTGCGCCCGCGTGCGTGGTCGACCAGCACCCGCCGGATCAACCCGGCCGCGATGGACAGAAAGTGTTCCTGGTCCGACCATGCGCCGCCGTCGAGGTCGGCCAGTCGGAGGTACGCCTCGTGCACCACCGCGGTCGCCTCGAGCGTGTGCCCCGCCCGCTCGTGGCGCATCTGGCTTCGGGCGATCGCGCGGAGGGTGTCGTAGAGACGCTCCATCTCGGACGACGGCGGGTTGTGGGTCACATCCTCTTCCAAAGTCCCTGCCTTCGTCCCATTCGCTCGTGCGATGCGGGGCGTGCCCTCCCGCGATTGGGGGAGTGTACCGGATCAGGACAAATTTTGAAACTTTGTGGTACGCCCCGGCCCCGGTTCCCGCAGCCCCTCGAGAGGGCCTCCGTCCGGGGGCCTGCTGATCAACGCGGAGCCGGTTTCGAGCTCCCCAGGGCCCTTCGAGGCCCGGAAAGGTCCTTCCGATGTCCGTGCAAACCTCCACCCTGGCCCTGTTCACCGCCGCCGGATTGGCGATGGTCACCCCGTCCAACGCCTTCGCCCAGCTGGTGATCAACACCGACAATGCCACGATTTCTCCGAACGTAACCACCCTCGGGGGCGTGCCGATCAGCGAGCTTCGCTACAACCCGGGCGATACCTTCTTTGAGGTCGTACTGGTCGGCGACGCGACGCTGACCGAGTCGATCGACGTGATCGGGGGCCGGCCGCTCCGCATCATCGTGCACGGCGACGCCACCGTCGCGCCCGAATGGAACATCGTGGCCGTCCCGGGCAATGCCGGGGGCGGAGCCGGTGGCGGGTCCGGGGCGGGGGGCTTCGGCGCCCAGGGCCTCGTGGGATTCCCCGGCCTGCCCGGGGGCGCCGGCGGCGCGGGCGGTGCCGCGGGCGGCTTTTTCTTCTTCGATGGCTATCCCGGGGCCGCTGGTGCACAGGGGACGGGGTACGCCGGCGGTGACCCGTACTCCAACGCAGCCGGCAACAACGGCGCCCCGGGCCAGCCCGGCCAAAAAGGCTTCGACAACTCCCAATCCCCGGGAGGCTCCGGCGGGCTCGGAGCGAACAGGGAGAACTTCTTCTTCTTTGAGTTTCCCGGAGGCGGCGGCTCCGGCGGCGACGACTCGACCTCACTTTCATCGGCCCCGGGCTTTCCCGGCGGACCCGGCCGCACCGAGATTTCTTTCGCCAACGCCGCTGTTGGAAACCCCGGGGCCCCGGGGTCAGGCGGCATCTATCCCAACACCTTCGGTGCGCCCATCGGCGGCTCCGGAGGTGGCGGCGGCGGTGGCGGCGGCGGCGGCGCGAGCGGGTTGCCCGGCGCGGGCGGTACCGGCGGCGGCGGTGGGGGCGGCGGAGAGGGAGGCAGCCTGACCCCGGGCGGGCGCGGCGGCAACGGCGGCCAAGGGGGCCAGGGCGGCACCTCCGGGGCGGGAGACCAGGGCGGCTTCGGCGGCGCAGGCGGCCATGGCGGTGGTGTGATCGACCTTGTGGTGTTTGGTCGCGCCAGCATCGCGGGTCGCTTCAGCGCCAAGGGGACCGATGGACAAGCCGGCGGACAACCCTTCGGACGCACCGGCGGCCAGCCCGGCTTCCCGGGCGCGGCCGGGGCGGCGGGGCAGGACAACTTCGGGTCCGTCGGAGGACGCGGCGGCAACGGCGGTACCGGCAGCCGCGGCGGTGACGGTGGCATCGGCGGCGTGGGCGGGCACGGCGGCGGCGGCGCCGGCGGCACCGTTCGCGTACGGGCCATCACCCTCGACCTGCCTGTCGGAAGCAGCGGATGGCCGCTCGCGTTCGTTGATGTCTCCGCCGGCGGCGGGCCCGGCGCGCCGGGCGCCCCCGGCGGGTTCAAGGTCCTCACCTCGTCGCCCGTCGTCGGCGCACCCGATGTGGTGACCAGCGGCTCGCTCTTCGTGAACGAAGCCGACGGCCCGGCGTACGACGCGAACCCCTACGTCCAGGGCCAGCCCGTCACCCCGCTGCTGGCCTCCACGACCACGGGCCCCGATCACTACGGCCTGCTTGATGTCATCGATCTCGGCGGGCTGACGCCCTCGATCGGCAGCGGCGTCGAAGTGCGTCGCATCGCCGGCGCCATCCCCGCATCCAACGGCGTGCTGCCGTCGCTGGCCTCCGGCGCCGGGGCCGTGGACTACCTGCTGATCATCAACGCCTCCGGCCAGCCGGTCGCCCTGCCCGAACTGGCCATCGGTGATCAGCTCGCGGGCCCGCTGACGCCGATCCCGCTGGCCACCCGCGGCACCGCGGACGCGGTCGCCGGAGCGCCGCGCACCGACCTGCTCAGCTTGGCGCCGTTCGCGGTCTGGGCCACCACCCTGCCCGCGGGCCTGCCCGCGGACATCGCGATCGAGCTCGACGGCGTGCGGTCCGACTTCTCGATCGGGCCCGGGCAGATCGTCACGCTGGGCGGCACCCCGCCCTGCACGGCGGACCTGGCGGCCCCGTTCGGGACGCTGAACTTCTTCGACCTGGCGGCCTATGTCGGGCTGTTCAACGCGGGTGATCCCACGGCGGACCTGGCCCCGCCCTTCGGCGTGATCAACTTCTTCGACGTGGCGGCGTACATCGCGGCGTTCAACGCCGGCTGCCCCTGATCGAGCTCCGGATCAAGAGCAGCATCGTGACCCGAAGAACCGCGACGATCGGACGCCGGAAACGGCATCCGGTCGTTTTCGTTCCCCGCCGTGTGTCAGTGCAGCACGCGGAAGACCTCGGCCTCGTCGGTCAGGCCCATGCGGACCTTTTCCATGGCGTCGACCTTCATCGGTTCGAAGCCGCCGTTGACGGCCGCTTCGTAGAGGCTCACGCCGTCGGCGCGCTCGCCGGTCAGGCGGCGGAGTTCGTCGGTCATCAGCATCAGTTCGTGCACGGCCAGGCGGCCGCGGTAGCCGGTGGCGAAGCAGTTCTCGCACGGAGCGCCGCCCGGCGCTCCGCCCGTGCGTCCGGTGCCCTGGCAGGCGGGGCAGATCTTGCGGAGCAGACGCTGGGCCAGCACGCCCAGCAGCGAGGAGGTGACCAGGTAGGGCTCGACGCCGATGTCCAGCAGGCGGGGGATGGACGAGGGCGCGTCGTTGGTGTGCAGCGTGGCGAGCACCAGGTGGCCGGTCAGCGAGGCCTGGATGGCCAGCTGGGCGGTCTCGGGGTCGCGGACTTCGCCGACGAGGATGACGTCGGGGTCTTGGCGGAGCAGGGCGCGCAGGCCGTTGGCGAAGGTCACGCCGCGCTTGGGGTTGACCTGCATCTGGCTGATGCCGTCGAGGTGGTATTCGACCGGATCCTCGATGGTCATCACGTTGCGTGACGCGCGGTCGATGCGTCCGAGGGCGGCGTAGAGCGTGGTGGTCTTGCCCGAGCCGGTGGGCCCGGTGACCAGCAGGATGCCGTTGGGACGCTCGACGCAGTCCATCAGGCGGGTCTGCAGGCTCTTGGACATGCCCACGGCGTCCAGGTCGAGCTGCGTCTGGCTCTGGTCGAGCAGGCGGAGCACGATGCGCTCGCCGAAGACGGTGGGGATGACCGAGAGGCGGATGTCGATCTTCTTGGTGCCGATGCGCACGGACGTCTGGCCGTCCTGCGGGCTGTGGCGGTTGGCGATGTCCAGCTCGGTCATGACTTTCAATCGGCTGGAGATGGCGCTGGCCAGGCTCTGCGGCGGGTTGAAGGCGTCGACCAGCATGCCGTCCACGCGGAAGCGGATGACCAGCTTGTCCTCCATCGGGTGGACGTGGATGTCCGACGCCCGCCGGCGCAGGGCCTCGAAGAGGATCATGTTGACCAGGCGGATGACGGGCGTCTGGCGGGCCTGGGCGAGCAGGTCGGTGGTCTTGCCGATGGCGCCCGCGGCCTTCTCGATGGCGCTGGCGTCGAGGGGGATGTCCTCGACGATCTCGGTGACCAGGTCGCCGCGCTGCTCGTAGCCGCGGTTGATCAGGTTGGCCACGCCCGCGCGGGGCGCCAGGATGAGGCGGATGGGCGCGTCGAGCAGGTCCTCGAGCATCGAGTAGACGCTGGGCTGCATCGGGCGGCTGGTGGCGACGGTGAACACGCCCTCGTCGGACTCGACCCCGGCGACGGAGGCCTGGCGGGCGGTGTCGGCGGGGACGAGTTCGTAGAACCGGGCGGCCGACTCGGTCAGGCGGGGCTCGGCGCGGTATTCGAGACCGGTGCGGTCGGCCAGCAGGCGCAGCGCGCTGGCCTCGTCCAGGGCCAGCGACTGGAGCAGCACGTCCCAGGGCTCGTCGTCCGAGCCGTCGATGCGGGCGAAGGCCTTGAGCTGGTCCGGGCTGAGTTTGAGCGGGCCGAAGACCTCGGAGACGCGGTCCCAGCGGGCGCGGGCGAGCCCCGCGCTGCCATCGGGCCCGGGGCGTGGCGTCTTGGCGTCGGATCGCTTGATGATGCTGTTGATGGGCATGAGCGCGGCGGATCAGTCGAGGTCTGCGGGGACCAGTTCGGGAACGCCGGACCGGCCGGGCAGCGCGGTGCGGATGGGCTCGGCCAGCAGGTCCGGGGCGTCCTGGTCCAAGGCCATGTCCGCCTGCGGTCCCTGGGTGAGGAGTTTGAGGTCGTTGAAGTTCGGATCGGTCATGATGCGCGGCGTCAGGAAGACGTACAGCCGGGCCTTGGTGTTGATCTTGTTGGTCCGGCGGAACAGCTCGCCGACCAGGGGAATGTCGCCGAGGAACGGGACCTTGGCCACCGTGTTGCGGACGTTGTCCACGGTGATGCCGCCGATGACGATGGTGGCGTCGGACGGGATGGTCACCGCGCCGGAGACGGTGTTGCGGTCGCGGGGCGGCGGGTTGCCGTTGGAGCCCGCGGCCTCCGTGAAGTTCGAGAGCTCGACGAAGTAGTTGAGCCGCAGGAAACCTCCATCGGAGATCGAGGGAGTCACGCGCAGGGTGGTGCCCGCCTCGGCGAACCCGCCGAAACCCTGCAGGGGGTCGTTGCCGTCGGTGTTGGTGATCTCGGAGAACGGCTCCTCGCTGAGGGAGACGATCTCGGACTCCTCATTGTCGTTGACCAGCAGCTGGGGCGTTGACAGGATGCGGGCGTCGGTGTTGGTCTGCGACGCGTTGATGATC
>CAYNRF010000093.1:0-11560 GCA_964399525.1 uncultured Phycisphaeraceae bacterium
CGCCCACCGCCCCCCCAACCCCCTCTCTCCGATCCCTCCGCCCGCCACCCCCCGCTCCCCGCACCCGACCGACCCGCCCGTTGCCCCAACGGGACGCACGACGGAGACACAGCCCATGATCTTCAACATCCTCATCGTCGGCCTCGTGCTCGGCCTCGCATACGCCTGGATGGTCCGCGGCTTCTTCAGCGCGTTCCTCCACCTGCTCTGCGTCCTCATCGCCGGCGCCCTCGCCTTCGCCGTCTGGGAGCCCCTGGCCTACCTGCTCATCGGCATGGCGCCCGACCGCGGCCTGCTCTCGTTCCTCGACAGCGCGGCGTGGGGCATCGCGCTGCTCCTGCCCTTCGCCGTCTTCATCGTGCTCGCCCGCCTGATCTCCGACCGCGTCGTCCCCGGCAACCTCAAGAACGCCACCGCCGCCGATTACGCGGGCGGCGCCGTCTGCGGCCTGGGCATCGGCGTGCTGACCGCCGGCATCTTCGTGATCGGCATCCAGGGCCTCCGCCTGCCCACCAACATCGGCTACCAGCCGATCTGGTTCACCGAGGACCGCGCCGCCGGCGCCGGCAGCCTCACGACCGCCGACCGGCTGTGGATCCCCGCCGACCGGATCACCGCCGGCATCTACCAGAACATCTCCGAGGGCTCGATGTCCGCCCCCAACTCCCTGGCCCGCTGGCACCCCGACCTGGGCGGGGCCGCCTTCGCCGCCCGCATCTCGCCGGGCGAGGGCTCGGGCCGCAACGCCATCAGCCCCGATGACTTCCGCGTCCTGAAAACCTACACCGTCGGCTCGCCCGAGCGGACGGTCGCCGCCAACGAACTGCTGGCCTTCGCCGGCTCGACCACCCCGCAGCGCTACCTGACCGTCTCCGCCGAGACCGTGTCCAAGGGCCACCTGCTCGGCGTCGTTGTCGAGTTCGAACCCGCCGCCCGCGAGCGCGGCGGACGCGGCGGCGGGCAGGTGATCGTCTCCAACGGCCAGGCCCAGCTCATCGCCCACAACGACGCCACCGGCGAGTCGATCACGATCTTCCCCATCGCCGCCATCTCCGAGAACGCCGAGGCCGACGGGCGCCTCGGACGCTGGAAGTTCGACGCCAACGACGTCTTCATCAGCTCCGTCGGCGCCCAGTCCAAGCCCGTCATGGCCTTCGAGTTCCTCGTGCCCGAGGGCTTCACGCCCCTGGGCCTGCACCTGCGCCAGGCCCGCCGGCTCGTGGCCGACATGCCCGCCCCCGTCGCCCTCGAGTCCACCGCCGACCGCGACCGCCGCGTCACCTCCGGCAGCATCCTCCGCCCGGAAGGCGCCGCCCGCCGCCAGCGCGACGACTCCAACGCCGTGGTGATCGACGGCTCGGCCATCGGCGGCCGCGGCGCCGGCACCGCCTCCGGCGTCTCGATGACCAACTCCCTCGGCGAGATGACCTCCAGCCAGACCGCCCGCTCCCGCCTCGACCTCGACGACGAGAACCGCATCGCCAACGGCCAGGCCAAGTTCATCCTCGGCGAGATCGGCCGCGGCAACATCACCACCGCCCGGTCCATGCGCGTCGACTCCTTCGCCCTGGGCGCCAACCAGACCATGGTGCAGGTCGACGTGTCCCCCGGCATGGCCGCCAGCTTCGTCTCCGAGGCCGCCCGCCTGGCGCCCACCGACCGGCCGATCGTGCTGGTTGACTCCAACGGCAACGAGTTCCAGGCCATCGGCTTCGTCTACCGCGACCGCGAGATCTTCGAGGTGCGATACACCCTGGGCAACACGCTGTCGGGCATCTCCGACACCCCCACCATCTCCACCGCCCGCGACGACCAGAAGCTGGTGATCCTCTTCGTCGTCACCAGCGGCGCCTCCATCGAGCAGCTCGCCGTGGGCGACATCGTGCTGGCCAACTTCCGCCCGGCCCTGACCGCCCAGGGCGGCTGACCCGGACCGACGCGGCGCACGCCCCTCCTTCAGAACCACCGGACATACGAAAAAAGCCCCGTCCTTGCGGCGGGGCCTTTTCTTGGTTTCTCTGCGGCCAGCCTGGTCGGCGGGCTTACTCCGCGGCGGCGGGCTCGGCCTGCTTGCCCTTGGCGGGCTTCTCGATCAGCTCGCCCTCGGAGTCGAACTCCATTTCCGGGGCGGCGTCCACGTCCAGCTGGCGGTCGGCCACGACCCACAGCTTGACGTCCGCGCCCAGGTCGGAGTCGACCTTGATGTGGATGTCGAAGGTGTCGACCCGCTTGATCGTGCCGGGCAGACGGACCTCGCGGGGCTTGATGTCGAAGCCCACTTCCTGCAGCGCGGTGGCGATGTCCTGCTGGGTGACCGAGCCGTAGAGGTGGCCCTGGTCGTTGCAGGCCCGCACCATCGTCAGCTGCTGGCCGTCGAGCCGCTTGATCATCTCCTCGCGCTGCTTGCGCAGCAGGGCGACCTGCTTCTCGGCCTCGGCCCGCTTGGCGGCCAGATCCTTGATCAGATCGTCGCTGGGCGTCGTCGCCAGCCCGAACGGCAGCAGGTAGTTGCGGGCGTAGCCCAGGCGCACGCGGACGACGTCGCCCACGATGCCCAGGTTGTCGACGCTCTCGGTGAGGAGCAGTTTCACATGCTTGCTGGCCACGGGGGCCTCCTTCGCTGTCCTTGCCCAGGACCCGCCACGCGGACCGCCGGGCGAAGTTGAGGAGCCGCTCCCGGGCGCGCGCCCGGGCCATCACGGCCCCAACGGGTTCCCCCGGACCACAGCCCGGAGGAGGGGGAAAAGCGTAGGCGCCCCCTGCCTGGAAGAACGGGACGCCCGCGGCACAAATCAGAATCCTGCCACCCGCAGGCGCGGGCGTGATCGTGACAACGGTCAGAACGGGATGTCGTCGTGGTCGATGGCCGGTTCGTCGTAGCTCTGAGACGAGCGGGAGCCCCCGCCCGACCCGGAACCCGAGCGGGCGTACCCCCCACCCCCACCGCCTTGACTGCCGGACGCGCGGCCTTCCCCGCCCCCGCCGCCGCCCTGGCCGCCGCCCACGAACTCAAAGTTGTCGCAGACGACCTTGAGCTTGGACCGCTTGCCGCCGCCGTTCTTGTCTTCCCACTGATCCAGGCGCAGACGCCCTTCGATGAACACCGGGCTGCCCTTGCTCAGGTACTTGGCCATGGCTTCGGCCCGGGCGCCGAAGATCTCGCAGTCGATGAACGTGGCCCGGTCCTGCCAGTTGCCGTCCCGGTCCTTGAACCGCTCGTTGACCGCGATCGAGAACGAACCGACGCTCAGGCCGCTGGGCATGGCGCGGATCTCGATGTCCCGGGTCAGGTTGCCCAGCAGGATGACCTTGTTGAAACTGCCCGCCATGCGAACTCCTTGCTCGGACCCGTGCGGGCCCGGTTCGGACTGTGGGTCCGCGCGACGCTCCGCGCCGCGCACCCGGCATCAAGCATACCCGAACACACCCCTTCCTGCAAGCCCGCCCGGACGGATTCCGGACGGGCTGCCGCCGGGGGATGGGGCGGATCAGTTCTCGTCGTCCTGGTCGACGTCGTCGCTCTCGTCCGAGCCGGCGGCCGCCGCCTGCTCGGGCGCGCCCAGGCGGACCCGCCCGGAGCCCTCGTCGTCGGCCGCGTCCGCCCGCTCGGCGCGGAACTTGGCCTCGTCGGCCAGCGCCTGCCGCTCGTCGTTGGCCGCGATCTCCTCCTCGGTGAGGTGGTCGGCCTTGATCACCAGCAGGCGGAGGATCTTGGACGAGATCTGGGCGTCGCGCTCCAGCTTGGCCACCATGTCCGTCGGGCAGGAGAAGTAGGCCAGGATGAACACGCCGCGCTTCTGCTTGTCGATCTCGTAGGCCAGGCGGCGGTCGTCCCACTTCTTCATCGCCAGCACGGTCGCGTTGGCGCGGCCGAACAGCTCGTGGATGTGCTCGAGCGTGTCGCCGAACTGGGCGGCGGCCGCCTGCGACACCACGAACATCCCCTCGTACACGCCCGTGCGGGCCATCGTCTCGGTCGTCATTTCAATCGCTCCGTTTCTTTCTGATCCGTGTTCCGGCCTGGCGCACGCTGGGCGTCGGGGCCGGGCTTGTCTGATGGCTGGTTCTCTTGCGGAACCCGCTTGTTGAACCTGTTCATCGCGGCCGGGAGTCCTTCCCGAACCACGCACTCGGCCGCGTCCGCGGCCTCGGCCGTCCCGGCCCTGACCGCGTCCTGCTCCTCGTCCGCGAACCGGGACAGGACCCAGTCCGCCTTGACCCATCCGGGGGGCACCGCCCCCACGCCGATCCGCAGGCGGGGGTAGTCCGCCCCGCCCAGCGCCCGGTCGATGTCGGACAGACCGTTGTGGCCTCCGGCGCTGCCCTTCTCGCGGACGCGCACGTGCCCGACGGGCAACGCGATCTCGTCCACGATCACCAGCAGATCCTCGGCCGGGTCGAGCTTGAAGAACCGCACCGCCTCGCCCACCGTCCGACCCGACAGGTTCATGAAGGTGGTCGGCTTGGCCAGCACGACCTTCTCCCCGCCGATCGACGCCTCGAGCGTCACGGCGTTGAACCTGGCCCTGGGCACCATGCCGCCGGCGTGCCGGCGCGCGATCTCGTCCACCGCCAGAAATCCGGCGTTGTGACGGGTGCGCTCGTACTGAGCGCCCGGGTTGCCCAGACCGACGATGAGCTTCATGGCGGCGATCAGCCCTTCTTCTCTTCCTTCTTCTTCTCGCCGACCACCTCGGGGGCGGCCGCGCCGGCCACGGTGGCCGCCTCGGCGGTCTCCTCCTGGGCCTTGATCATGACGATCTGCACGACCACCGTGTCCGGGTCGGTCAGCAGCTTCATGGTCTTGACCGGCAGGACGATCTCGCCGGCGTGGATCACGTCGCCCACGTCCAGCCCGGAGACGTCCACCTCGATCTGGTCGGGCAGGTTGGTCACCAGGCAGTTGAGCGCGATCTCGTTGACCGGGTGCATCATCACCGCGCCGGCCTTCTTCAGGCCGATCGGCTCGCCGACGAACTTCAGGTGCGCGTGGGTGTCCACGCGCTCGTTGAGGTCCACGCGGGCGAAGTCGGCGTGGATGATGTTGGTGCCCAGGTAGTCGTAGCCCAGATCCTTGAGCAGCACGTACTGCTGCTTGCCGTCGATCTGCATCGAGAACACCTTCTCGCCCTTGCTGATGTGACGCAGGGCCTCGCGGGCCTCGAGCACCACCGGCTGGGGCTCTTCCTTGTGTCCGTAGACCACGGCGGGCAGGCCGCCCGTCTCGCGGATCCGCTTGGAGTACCGCGAACCGACCCGGTCGCGGACCTTGGCGTTGAGAACCGGAGCTTCTTCGTGCATGGCTGAATCCTCTTGAAAAGACGTTGTCTGCTGTGTCTGCGTTCTTGGGATGACTACCGCTTCACGCCCACCGTCCCGTGGAACAGGGCGCTGATCGAACTGTTGTTGTGGATGCGTCCGATGGCCTCGCCGAGCAGTTCGCCCACCGAGAGCACCACGAGCTTGTCGCGGATCGGATCGCACCGGGGCCCGGCGGGGATCGTGTCGCTGACCACCACGCGGGAGATCGGCGACTCGGAGAGCTTCTCCATCGCCCGGCCGGCCAGCACGCCGTGCGTGGCCGCGGCGTGCACGTCGACGGCGCCCTTGTCCATCAGCAGGCGGGCCGCCTCGCAGATCGTGCCGCCGGTCGAGATCATGTCGTCGAACATCAGCACCCGCTTGCCCGCCACCGTGCCGATCAGGTTGCCCACGTCCACCTGCGTGCCCGACAGACGCCGCTTGTTGATGATCGCCAGGTCCGCGTCGAGCAGGTTGGCCATCTTCTCGGCCACCTTCACGTTGCCCACGTCCGGCGAGACCAAGCACAGGTCGCCCAGCTCCTCGCGGATCGACCTGAAATACTGGTAGAACACCGGCCCGGCGCTGAGGTGGTCCACCGGTAGGTCGAAGAACCCCTGGATCTGCGCCGCGTGCAGGTCGATGGCCAGCACCCGGTCCGCCCGCGCCGCGGTGATCAGGTTGGCCACCAGCTTGGCCGTGATGGGCACGCGACCCTCGTCCTTGCGGTCCTGCCGCCCGTAGCCGTAGTACGGCATCACCAGCGTGATCCGCGCGGCGCTGACCCGGCGCAGGCAGTCGCAGAACACCAGCAGTTCCATGATGTTGTCGTTGACCGGCTCGCAGGTCGAGAGGATCACGAAGCAGTCGCGCCCCCGCACGTCGTCCTCGAGCTTGGTGATGATCTCGCCGTCGGGGAACAGCGTCGTCCGCGCCCCGCCCAGCGGGATCCGCAGGTGGTCGCACACGCGCTGGGCCAGGTGCTTGCTGTTGCGGCCCGAAAAGACCTTCAGCTCGCCGTACCCCACCGCGTAGCCGTTGCCGCCGTTCATCAAGGTCATCGCGTGCTCCCGCTGCCCATCGCAGAACCCGACACCGTCCCCGACCCCCGGCCGGCCGACGCACGGCTCCGGAAGATCCGGTCCACCTCCGCCAGGTGCTCGGGCGTGTTGATGCTCAGCACGTCCTCGGGCGGCACCGCGTCGATCACCTCGACCCTGCGACCCGCCCGACGCAGACCCTCGAACACGTCGGTGATGTAGTACTCTGCCGTCAGCCCGTTGCGCTCCACCCGCTTGAGCGCGTCGAACATCGCCCCCGCGTCGAAGCAGTAATAGCTCGGGTTGATCTCGCGGATCCTCAGCTCGTCCGGCGTGGCGTTCTTCTGCTCGACGATCCGCAGGAAACTCCCGCGATCGTCCCGCACGATCCGCCCGTACCCCGACGGATCATCGATCACGCTGGTCGCCAGCGTCGCCGACGCCCCCGCGTCACGGTGCCGCGCCAGCACGGTGCGCAGCGTGTCCGCCCGGATCAGCGGCCCGTCCCCGCACAGCACGAACAGATCCAGCCCGTCCCGCTTGCCCGCCGGGTACGCGGGATCAGCGCACATCACCGCGTGCCCCGTGCCCAGCTGCTCGTCCTGCACCGCGAACTCGACCGTCGAGCCATACCCGGCCAGCGCCTGGCGCACCAGCTCCTGCTTGTACCCCACCACCACCACGATCCGTGAGCAGCCCGCGTCCAGGCACGCGTCCACCACCGCGCACACCATCGGACGCCCGCCCACCGGATGGCAGACCTTGGGCAGGTCCGAGCCCATCCGCGTGCCCTTGCCCGCGGCCAGCAGCAGCGCCTCGACCGGTTTGTCCGTGTGTCCCGACATCGTGGGTCGGCGACGACAGAGCCCGAACTACCCCGCCTGGATTCGAACCAGGACTAGATGGACCAAAACCACCTGTGCTGCCGTTACACCACGGGGTATCGGTGGATCGGTCTCCGGAGAGACCAGGGCTCTGCGACGCGCTGCTCCGCTGGCTGAGGGGCGCTGACGCGCCCCGGTGTCCGTTCCGCACAGTC
The DNA here is from genome assembly GCA_964399525.1 of uncultured Phycisphaeraceae bacterium. Lineage (GTDB taxonomy): Bacteria > Planctomycetota > Phycisphaerae > Phycisphaerales > UBA1924 > UBA6054. Next base: position 7,381 of record CAYNRF010000093.1, read on the forward strand.
GCGGACCGAACACGCCGGGAGATCCCGTCCGTGCAAGGCCGCGGCACAGTTCGCCGCACCCCGCCAGCACGCACGCTGGCCGGAACACGGCTTGGAGCTGGCCCCCCGCCGGCCGCACGGGCCGAAGCCCATGAAGCGGGGATCCCTGGACGCGCCTCGGCGGGGTTGCACCCGCGTCCGTCACGCCCGGCTCCGCAAGGACAGATCCTAGACCCCTCCCCGGGCCGGTCAATCCGCCGCCCCCCCCGCCCCCGCCCCCCGCCCCGACTCCGGGGACAGAGCACCGGGAAGGGAGAACGCGACGGGACAATCACCCCAGATCAATCCACGTCATCCGCCTCCGGGTCCGCCCCTTCCGCCGGCGCGGACCCCTCCACCGCGTCCCGCCCGATCAGGTCGTAGCAGGTCGCAAGCAGGCCCAGCAGCGGGAACCGCCCCTCGGGGAACGGGCTGGGGCCCAGGCGGCGCAGCAGCACGCAGCTGATCGGCGGCGGCGCGATGGGCGTGTCCAGGTCCGCCAGCCCCTCGCCCGCCTCCCAGAAGTCCTCCAGCGACTGCTCCAGCGGAGCGCTCGACCGGTCCGTCACCCCCGGCACGTGCGGCAGCAGCACCGGCGTGGGCCCCGCCACGCCCGAGCCGGCCACGCGCCGCTGGCGCAGGCCCTCGACAAGGTCGTCGATGGGCATCCCGCGCAGCCCGAACACCAGCATCGGGTCCTCGCCCAGCCGCTCGCTGAGCAGCGCGGTCAGGCACACCGCGTGCTTGCACCACGGCGACTTCTCCGACCAGTCCGAACAGGTGCATCCGGGCCGCAGGTCGTCCGGCTCGGTGGGCAGCAGCCGCAGACCAAGCGGGGCGAACACGTCCTCGATGTTGCTGGGCAGCTCGCCGGCCAGCAGCTTGGCCGCGTAGCGCACCTGCTCGCCCATGGTGCCGATCACCTGCTCCTGCTGCGGGGCGGTGAAGGCGTCCAGCGCCAGCGTCGTGCGGTAGGGCTTGTCGGCCCGCCCCTGGATGATGCCCTCGCAGAGGGTCCCCTCGATCGTCAGCCGCTTGGTCTGCCCCTGCTGGGCGTACTCGATGCCCTCGCGGAGGGCATCGCCCGAGGCGCCCAGCTCGGCCACGCGCATCACGCGCTGGGTGACCCAGCTCTTGGGCGCCTCGCCCGGCCTGGTCTTCGTCTTCACGCCCCCGCGGACCTTGCGCGGGTTCGTCAGCGTCTTCTTGCTCGACCGGAACGACGCCACCTGCGGCCGCTGCCGCTGCGGGGCGGTGGGGATGATGCCGCTGAGCTGCGGCTTGGCCACCACCGACACCGTGCGGTCCGCCTTGGGCGGCGCGGGCGCGGGGGGCGGGGTGGTCGGGGCCGGTCCGGACTTCTTGCTCGCCTTCTTGGCCATGCTCACACCTCGTCCGCGATGGCGTCCGCACGCAGGGTCAGCAGGTCGCGCAGCTGGTCGGTATCCAGCTCGGTCAGCCAGCGCTCGCCGGCGCCGATGATGTTCTCGGCCAGCTCGGTCTTGCTCTCGATCATCTCGTCGATCCGCTCTTCCAGCGTCCCGCGCACGACGAACTTGTGCACCTGGACCGTCCGGGTCTGACCGATCCGGTAGGCCCGGTCGGTCGCCTGGTTCTCCACCGCCGGGTTCCACCAGCGGTCGAAGTGGAAGACGTGGTTGGCCGCCGTCAGGTTCAGGCCCACGCCGCCGGCCTTGAGCGAGAGCATGAGGATCGGGTGCTTGCCCGTCGCCTCCTGGAACTGCTCGACCATCTTCTGCCGCTGGCCCTGCGGGGTGCCGCCGTGGAGGAACAGCACGTCGCGCCCCAGCTCGTGGCGGAGCATGCCGCTGAGCAGGTGGCCCATCTGGCGGAACTGCGTGAAGATCAGCGCCTGGTCGCCCTCGCTGAGCACCTCGTCGAGCATCTCCAGCAGGCGGACGCACTTGCCCGACCGCGACGGATCGAGGATCCGCCCGGCCTGCGGGTCCTGGTCCTTGAGCATCTGCGCCGGGTGGTTGCAGATCTGCTTGAGCTTGATCAGCGCCGCCAGCACCAGCCCGCGCCGGTGGATCCCGTCGGACTGCTCGACCTCGGTGAGCATCCGCTTGACGCACGACTCGTACAGCGCGGCCTGCTCGCTGGTCAGCGGGCACCACTCGCGGCTCTCGAGCTTCTCGGGCAGGTCGGCGACGACCGACGGATCGGTCTTGACCCGCCGCAGGATGAACGGCCGCACCAGCCCGCGCAGCTTGTCCATCTTTGACCTGTCGCGGTGACGCTCGATCGGCACGCTGAACTTGCGCCGGAAGTTGCCCGCCGGACCCAGGTAGCCCGGGTTGAGAAAGTCCATGATCGACCACAGCTCGCTGAGCCGGTTCTCGACCGGCGTGCCGGTCAGCGCGATGCGGCGCGGCGCGGGGATCGCCCGGACGGCCTGGCTCTGCTTGGCCTGCGGGTTCTTGACGAACTGCGCCTCGTCGAGCACCATGCGGCCCCACGGCACGGCCTCGAACATCTCGCGGTCGCGGTTGATCAGCGCGTAGGTCGTCAGGATCAGATCGTGCTTGCCGGCCTCCTCCACGAACGCCGCCCCCTGGAGACGCTCGGGGCCGTGGTGCACCAGCACATCCAGCTCCGGCGCGAACCGCTCGGTCTCCTTGACCCAGTTGCCGATCACCGACATCGGCACCACCAGCAGCGTGGGGTCCGGGCGGGTCCCCGCGTCGAGACCCGCCCGCTCGTGCTGGAGCAGCGCGATCAGCTGCACGGTCTTGCCCAGGCCCATGTCGTCGGCCAGGCACGCCCCGAAGCCGAACCGCTCCATGAACGCCATCCAGCTCAGCCCGCGCTTCTGGTACGGCCGCAGCGTGCCCTTGAACAGGCCCGGCGTCTCCAGCTCTGGCAGCTGCAGCGACACGCCCTCCGACGAACCGCCGCCGAAGATCGACGCCACCCACCCCGTCGCGTGCAGGCCCGTGACCGGCACGCCCGTCTGGCTCGGGTCGCTGGCCAGCGCCAGGCGCATCGCCTCGCCCAGCTCCATCTGCCCGCCCGGGTTCTCGCGGATGAACCTGATCGCGTTCTGCACGTCCTCGGGGCGGATCTCCACCCACTTGCCGCCGATCCGCACCAGCGGCGACGACTTGCTGGCGAACTGCTCGAACTCGTGCAGCGTCAGCGTGGTGTCGCCGATGGCGATCTCCCAGTGATACCCCACCAGCGTGCCCAGGCCCAGCTGCGGCCCGCCCGCGTCGGTCGCGCCCTGCAGCAGCACCTCGGCCGGATCCGATTCGATCCGCAGCCGCGCCCCCAGCCGCCCCGCCGGCGAATCCCACCACGCCGGCGCCTGCACCGCGAAGCCCTGCTCGACCAGCACCGGACGCGTCTCGCGCAGGAACCGGTACGCGTCCTTGGTCTCCAGCAGCAGCTCGATCGGCTCGGACTCGTCCAGCGCCTCCTCCAGCTTCTTGTCGTACCGGCTGGCCCGGCCCAGCTCGCCCATCAGCAGTTCCTGCGGCGAGTCGAGCGTCAAACCCTGCACCACCACCGAGTCGCGCGAGAGCAGCCAGATGTCGGCCGCCTCCACCGTCACCTCGGGGTCCACGCTGCTCTCGAGGAAGAAACTCAGCGACCAGCGGACCGACGCGTCCGGCTGGCGCAGGTCGGCCTCCAGCCCGTCCGCCAGCGGCTCGGACATGCGGAACCCCAGCCGCCAGGCCGAGCTCTCCCCCCGCTCTTCCAGCGAACCGATCCAGCGACGCACCCGCCGCGTGATCTCCGTCCGCTGCGAACCCGGCGCCGGCACTTCATGGCCCGTGCTCAGCAGGCCGCGGAGCCAGGCCACCTGCGGGTCGGCCCGCGGGTCGGTCCCGTCGATGGTGTCGTCCATCTCCTCGGCCAGCAGCGTCGCGCGGCACAGCCCGTCGGTGACCGAGGACAGGAACGCCATCGTGACCGACCAGGCGTCGTGCGCGTGCTCGTCCACCACCGCGCGGGCCGAGGCCGGCATCGACCCGACCAGCAGCGACACGCGCCGCGCCGTCGCCTCGTCGGCCAGCCACGGCCACCACGTCGCCGAGAGGTTGCCCTCTTCGTCCTGGAGCATCATGGGCACGAACCGGTGCCCGGCCAGCAGGTGCCGCGCCAGCCAGTCGACCAGCAGCCCGCGCCCGCTGCCAGC
>CAYNRF010000094.1:0-11523 GCA_964399525.1 uncultured Phycisphaeraceae bacterium
CCCTGACCCGGGACGGCACGCCGCAGGGACCGCTGCACGACCACCCGCCCTGCGACCTCGTCCTGACCGACATGCAGATGCCCGAGATGGACGGCTACACGCTGGCGAGAGTCCTGCGCAAGAAAGGATGGACCGGACGGATCGTCGCGCTGACAGCCAACGCCATGTCCTCCGACGTCCACGAGTGCCTGCAGGCGGGGTGCGATGCGTACGCCAGCAAGCCGATCGAGCGTGCGGCACTCATCGCCGTGTGCACGCCCCCCGCCCCCCCCGCCCCCCCCGCCGACAACGCGGCGGACCGTTCCGCGGCCTGACCCCGCGATGCGGGCAGTTCCTGCGCGACGGCGCCGCGTGTGCCGTCGCATCGGTCACGGTGCCGCGGATGCGTACACATCCCCCAAAGTCGGGGGCCGACCGGACCGATCCCACCGGACACAGTGCTTCCGCCCGCGAACACGTTTACTCAAGGAACCCGCCCGTGACCATCTGGAACACCACCCCCTGGAATGTCTCCTTCAACACCGGCTTCAACGGCTTCCCGCCCTTCGCCAACCCCTTCACCGCCTTTCCCACCCCCACCGGCTTCAACAGCTGGAATCCGGGCGTCAACCCGTTCGGGAACCCCTTTGCCGCCTTCAACGGCTTCCCCGGCTTCCACAACACGCCCTTCAACACCCCGTTCAACGGCTCTGGCAACTTCCCCACCACGCCCGGCTTCAGCGGCTTCCAGGGCAACCCCTTCAACAGCTTCCCCGGCTTCTCCGGCTTCAACGGCTTCAACAACTTCCCCGGCTTTGCCGGCTTCCACCAGCCCAACAGCTTCGCGGGCTTCGGCGGCTTCCCCGCCCCCACCGGTTTCCATCCGTTCACCGGCTTCAACCCCTTCGCCTTCACCGGCTTCCCGGGCTTCCCCGGCGTGCCCTTCGGCTTCGCGTGGAACCCCAACACCAACACCGACGGCAAGAACAACGGCAAGAAGACCGAGCAGCCGCAGGGCTTCGCCTTCCCCTGGGGCTTCGCGCCCTTCCCCTTCGTGAACCAGACCGCCCCCACGGCCAACGCCGCCTGACCGCATCCTTCCGAACAACGCGCAGCGCACACGGGCCGGTTCAGGGACGAACCGGCCCGTTGTCCATTCCGCCTTCGGACGCACGCCCGCGCAGCAGGACGCCCGCCCGGGGTCCGATCGGCATCGGTCCCGGGCGGGCGCGGTCCCCAAACAGCCTTCATCATCGGAGCGTGGGTGTCACTCCGTCCGCAGGTACGCCGCCTCCAGCGCCCGCGTGATGCGCTCGTTGGCGTCGCGCAGGTGGGCCGCGGAGTAGGCGTCGATGCCGCGGGCCTTGGAGTACAGCATCACTTTGGCCTGCAGCGTCGCCAGTTCCTGACGGGCCAGCGCCTGGATGGTCCGCCCCGACGCGCCGGGCCAGCGCATGCCGGTGGCCAGGTTGATCATCCGCGTCAGGTGCTCCATCTGCAGGTTGCGCTCGAGCTGGCCGACCAGCGGGGCCCGGTTGGTGTACGAGCCTTCCGGATCGGGCAGGTTCCAGATCTTCTCGCGCAGGGCGTCGAAGATCTCGGGCACGGTCAGCGCGTCCTCGCCCGCGGGCGTGCGCAGCTCGTTGTCCATCACCCAGCCCAGGCGCTGGGGGTTGATCAGCCCGGTCATCGCGGAGGCCTGCACGCCCAGCACGCTCTGGGCCACCGGCCACGCGTGGGCCGTGGCGTAGCCCTCGTCGTACCAGTTGTCGCTCTGCAGGTATGACAGAACTTCCGGGCTGAGCCCGAACGCCGCCGAGTCGAACGCGTGGTCCACGATGAACTTGAGCGCCCGGCGCTGCTGCGCCGCGTCCACCGGACGGACCGGGGCGGGCGCGTCCGGATCGCCCTTCATCGACCGCTGGATGTGCGCCCCGCCGACCCAGTGCATCGCCATGCTCACCGCGCCCGACTGCATCCCGAGCAGCTGCTGCCAGGTCTGCCGCGCCTTCTGCCAGCTCTCGCCGTCCTTGACGGCCTTGGCCAGCAGCTCGCCCCGCGCCTTGTCCACGAAGCGGATGCGTTCTTCCGCGAAGTCGATCGAGTCACGCCCCAGGTCCCAGGTCTTGGCCTGCGGGTCCGGCGAGAACTGCCCGTCCTCGGCCATGTAGGCGTGCGCCGGATCGGCGGCGCGGGCGGCGACCTCCTTCGGATCCCCGAAGGTGTAGTTCCACTCGATCGCCCACATGTCGTACGGCCCGATGTCGTTGGGCTGGTAGGCGCCCTGCTTGAGACCCCGCGGTCCACCCTCGACGATGATGTTCGACAGCGCGTAGTCCATCACCGTCGACTGGATCGTCCTGTCGAAGCCCTCGGTGTTCATCTCCTCGATCGAGTACAGCGCCGAGCCCTTCCAGTTGTGGGTCAGGCCCAGCGTGTGCCCGACCTCGTGCATCACGACGTCGCGCAGCATCGGGCCGACGAACCACTCGGGCAGTCCGTCGAGCAGCGAGGCGTCGGACTCGCCCCGGGCCTCGGGGGCCAGCCCGCCGATGCCCATGTCCATCGCCAGCCGCGCCGCCGCCACGCTCGAGGACAGCCCCGGCTGCATCATGCACATCGCCCGCCCGTTCGCCATCGCCGGTCGGTGCGCCTCCCAGACCATGGGCGACATCGTCGGCGGCGCGTCCGCCAGGAAGCGGGCCGCGTCCTCCGGACGCTCCACGATCGCCTTCGTCAGCGCGGCCACCCGGTCACGATCCCCGGGGGCCGCCAGACGCACCCGCGGGTCCCACTCGGGGTGCTCGGCCAGCCAGCCGGACAGCTCCGGCGAGATCACGCTCATCGCGGTCGCCGCCAGCTCGGTCTGCAGGTACTGGTTGGCGTACGAGCCGATGAACCCCTCGTCCATCACGATGTCGGCCTCGTAGATCTGCCCCGTGTCGGGGTGCGCGTGGACCGGGCCGATGGCGAACCCCATCCCCGCGTTGGTCCAGCGCACGAACGAGTAGCGGATGTCCTCCGGGTCGATGTCCATGTAGGCCCCGGTCGAGGCGTCCTGCTGCCGCACCTCGATCGCCCCGATGATCCCCACCCGCTCGAACGCCTTGTTCCAGGCCAGCACGCCGTCACGCACCCAGCGCCGGTACCGAAGCGGCGTGGTGTGCTCGATGTGGAACACGATGGGCTGCTTCGGCGGGCTCATCTTCAGGCTCGGGTCGGCCTTCTCGATGTGCCACCGGTTGGCGTACCGCCTGGTCTGCGAGGAGCCATCGTTGACCGCCCGGTCCGCATAGGACTCGAAATAGATGCCCACCCGCCGGTCCGCCTCCCGCGGCCGGAAGTTGGCCGCCTTCTCCGGCATGCCCAGCGAGAAGCGCACCTGCGCCAGCTGACCGCCGGCCCGCGGCAGTTCGAACCCGAGCTCGACATTGCGGGGGAAGACCTTGGCCTTGGTGATCTTGGCCAGTCCCGTGTTGGCCCCGCGCAGGAAGCCGCCGATGAACTGGTCCGAGCTGCCGAGCAACGCCCGGTCGAGGTCGATCACCGGCCCCCCGCCCGGACCGATCGCCAGGATCGGCACCGACAGCACGACCCGGTCCGTGTTCACCCGCGCCACGCCCGCCTTCGACTGATCGTCGCCGCTCGAACGCACCGACAGGTTCGGCTCGATCAGCATCAGCTGATCGCCGCGCCTCGACCAGTACACCGTCTTGGTCGGCACCCCCACGGCGTCGTGCCAGATCGAGTACACGCCGACCTGCGGGTGCCCCGCGGCCACCGTCGCGACCAGGTAGAACCGCTTGCCCTCGTAGTCCCGGGGCAGTTCGGCCAGCACCTGCGCGTCCTTCTCCCGCGTGAACAGCGTGTAGAACGACCCCTCGCCCGAGACGGTGCTGACCCGCTGGTATCCCTCGATCACCTTTTCGAACGGCTGGAAGTTGTCCTGGGCCGTCGCCACCATCGCCGGAAGGCCCGCCGCCGCCACCATGGTCCACACGCTCGGGTTCATGCCTCAGCCTCCATTCCATCATCCCACCCGAGCCGGCCGCCGGAACAGGGGGTGCACGCTTGTACCAGTCAAAAAAACCCCGGATGCAGCGGCAATCGCGCACGCGGGCCTTGTGCCCGACCGGGCGAACCGGTACCTTACCCGAAGATCCGTTCTGGATCGAGCACACGTCCGTTCGGAGGGTCCGAGCGGGGTGCGCTGTTGACGACCACCGAACCCGACGCTGATCCGGATCGGCCGCGGGCCCCGTTGCGGCCCGGACCGCCACGAACCCGGCCGCACCGCCCGATCCGGCCCGGACCCGACCCCGCAACCCGCAGGAGCATTCCCATGGACCCCCGACCCGCGCTCGCCCTGTTTCTGATCGCATGCGCCGGCTCCGCCGGACTCGCCTTGACGCCGGATCCGATCGTCTATCCGCCCGAGGATCCCGAAGCCTGGGATCGCGAGCAGCACCCCGAGGTCACCCCGATCGCCCGGCGCGGCGTCGCCCTGGCGGTCGACTCCGGCAAGGTCGCCGCACCGGCCCCGCGCGCCGACGGCCCCGCCCGTCCGCAGCAGGTCCCCGTCTGGTCCACCGAGATCGAGGTCGAGGACGCGGCCTGGATCCGCCTGCAGTTCGGCAATGTCACCCTCGCCCCGGCGACCGATGCCGCACGCGACTCGTACCTGCGCATCACGTCGCTCTACGACGGCCACGAGCAGTACCTGGACATGCAGTCCCTGGCCGAGTGGTCCTACACCTCCGCCTACTTCAACGGCGGACGCGTGCGGGTCGAGATCATGGCCGGTCCGGGCAACCCCGGGCTCAACGCCGTCGAGGTCACGGCCGCGACCGCCTCCGAGCCCACCGCCTTCCCCCGGTCCATCTGCGGGCCCACCGACGACCGGGTGCTCTCCTCCGACCCGCGCTCGGCCCGCATGATGCCCATCGGCTGCACCGGGTGGCTGTTCGGCAGCCAGCCGCACTCGTTCATCTCCGCCGGGCACTGCAACCCCCGGGCGGGCGACGTGATGCAGTTCAACGTGCCCCTGTCCACGCCGACCGGCACGCCCCAGAACCCGCCCCCGCAGGACCAGTACCCGGTCGACGCGTCGTCCGTGCAGCGGGAGAACGGCGGGGTCGGCATCGACTGGGCCTTCTACGGCGCGTTCGCCAACTCCAACACCGGTCTGGCTCCGCGGGACGCCATGGGCGACTCCTACATCCTGGCGGGCAGCGTTCCCTCGCCCGACGCCCGACCCATCCGCATCACCGGGTACGGCACCACCACCTCCCCCGTGCCCGCCTCGTGGTACCTCGCCCAGAAGACCCACGTCGGTACCTTCGTCTCCGCCCCGGGCACCTCGCTCCGCTATGACCCCGACACCACCGGCGGCAACTCCGGCTCGGCCGTGTACGACGACGTCAACGGCGTCGCCATCGGCGTCCACACCCACGCGGGATGCTCGTCCACCGGCGGATCCAACCAGGGCACCAGCCTCAACCGCCCGCAGTTCCAGGCCGCCCTGGCCAACCCGCTGGGCATCACCCAGCCGCTCGGCCTGGACCTCGACCTGATCGGCGTCGCGCCCGATTCGATCCACCCGGCCGGCGGCGACACCGTGGCCATCTCGGTCCTGCCCGACAACGGCCGCAATCCCTCCGGCACCGCCACCATGTGGGTGGACCGCGGCAGCGGCTTCGAACCGTTCCCGATGCAGGCCGGCGAAGGCAGCCAGTTCGTCGGTTCCTTCCCGCCCGCGGATTGCGCTTCCACCGTCCGCTTCTACTTCACCGCCGAGGACACGGGCGGCTCGACCTGGTCGCTGCCCGCGGCCGGCGCGAGCGGCGCGTGGTCCGCGCTGGCCGCCACGGGGCTCGACATCGCCATCGCCGACAACTTCGAGACCAACCTCGGCTGGACCGTCCAGAACACCAATCTGCAGACCGGCGCGTGGACGCGGGGCATCCCGGGCAACTTCGGACGCAACGACCCCGCCACCGACGCCGACGGCTCGGGCCGCGCGTATATCACCGGCAACACCACCAACGAGGACGTCGACGGCGGGCCCACCGTCCTGACCTCCCCCGCCATCGACCTCACCGGCCTGGCCAACCCCACCATCGCCTACCGCCGCTGGCACTTCTCCAACGGGTCGGGCGACAACCTTACCGTCCAGTTCTCGTCCGACAACGGCGCGACCTGGACCACGGTCGAGACCATCGGCACCAGCACCGGCTGGGTCCCCGCCGAGTTCAGCGTCGCCGACTTCGTCACCCCCACCAGCCAGTTCCGCGTGCGCTTCAGCGTGATCGACACCGGCACCGCGTCGGTGGTTGAATCAGGGGTCGACGACTTCCGCGTCTACGACATCCTCTGCACCGACGCGTGCCCCGCCGACATCAACAACGACGGCCTGCTCAACTTCTTCGACATCACCGACTATCTCACCCTCTTCAACGATCAGGACGCCGCGGCCGACCTCGACCAGAACGGCCAGTTCAACTTCTTCGACGTCAGCACCTATCTGACCCTCTACAACGCCGGTTGCCCGTAACGCATCCGGGTCCGATCACCCGACCCGATCCCAGACCGCGGGCCACACGGCCCGCGGTTTTTTGTTCGAACAGCGGGAGTTTTTCTCCGACAGACCCCCCACTTGTGGTATGCTGGAAACACCGACGGAGAGATGACCCGCATCCGACGACCACCCCCGAACGACGCGCCGAACGGCCCCGGCGCGATCGCCCGACTCGCACCCGCACCCGCGCCCGACGGCAGCCAACGGAACCACGCGATGCACGAAGAGCACCCCGCCCCCTTCCACGCAGCCCATGATCTGCACGATCTGCCCGCGAACCGCCCGACCGACCGCCGCGCCCTGCTCGCCGGCATCGGCGGCCTCGCCGCCGGCGCTTTCCTCGCCGGAAAGGCCCAGGCCGGCCCACTCACGCCACCTCCCGGCCCCATCGCGCCCACACCCGGGCCCGAACCCCGGATACCCCTCAACGCCCAGAACACGCCCGGCGACGCCAACAACCTGTTCCGCATCACCCAGCCGGGCTCCTACTACCTCACCGGCAACATCCAGACCCCGCTCCTGACCGCCATCAGCATCGAATCGCCCGGCGTCTGTCTCGACCTGAACGGATTCGCGCTGATCGGCACCGGCGGGAACGGGATCGTCGCCACGCCCAATGCCACCGGCGTGCGCATCCGCAACGGAGCGATCCGCAACTGGGGCTTCACGGGCATCCGCCTCGACAGCCCGGCCGGCGTCAGCCATCTGATCGAAGACATCGTCATCGACACGTGCTTTTCCTCCGGGATCAACTCGGCCGGGCCGACCAGAGTTCATCGCTGCGCCGTGTACGCCAGCGCCCCCTGGGGGATCCGCGTGGGGCCGTTCAGCACCCTGTCCGATTGCTCGGTCACCAGCGCGGTCGGCGGGGGCTTCGGCACCGGTGACGGCTCGGTCATCGAACGATGCCTCGCCGCCGACCTCGGCCTCGGCGGCATCGACACCGGGTTCGGCTGTCTCGTCCGAAGCTGTGTCGCCCGCGACAACGGCTCGATCGGCATCCGGGTCCGGGGCGGATCCACCGTCGAGTACTGCAATGTCACGCTCAACAACTCGGTCGGTATCTACATGGGTGGAGACGGCACCGCTCGCCACAACGACTGCGCCGCGAACGGCAGGATCAACATCAGCGCGGGAATCATGTGCGAAGCCCAGGACAGCCGCATCGAGCACAACAACTGCACGAACAACGGCATCGGCATCCGTGTCACCGGCACCGGCAACATCATCCTCGGCAACACCTGCTCGGGCAGCATTTCAACCAACTACGCCATCGCCGCCGCCAACCGGCACGGGCCCATCATCGACCTGACCAGTCCCACCGCCCCCGCCGCCAACGGCAACTCCGCCGCGGACTCCACCGGCACCACCCACCCGTGGGCCAACTTCGCGTACTAAGAACCCCCGTCCGAAGGAGCCGACCATGGCCCACGATCCGATCGAACCGATGCAGCCCGACACCGACCCCCTCTCCGCCGATCGCGGCACCGACCGCCGCGCCCTCCTCGCCGGCCTCGGCGGCCTCGCCGCCGGCGCCTTCCTCGCCGGGAAGGCCCAGGCCGGTCCGCTCAATCCACCCCCCGGCCCGATCGCCCCGACGCCCGGCCCCGAGCCGCGCACGCCCATCGGCCCCGACACCACACCGGGCGATGGGCAGAACATGTTCCGCATCACCCAGCGCGGTTCCTACTACCTGACCGGCAATCTGACGCACACGGGCGACAGGAACGGCATCCTGATCGAAGCGGACGACGTCACAATCGATCTGATGGGCTTCGTGATGGTGGGCAACTCCGCCGCGACGGTGGCGATCTTCGGCGCTGCGCCGCTCCGCAACATCACCGTCCGTAACGGCTCCATCCGGAGCTGGATCGGCGGGGGCATCAACCTCGGACCGGCGTCCGATGACATGTGCCGCTTCGAAAACCTGACCATCAGCCGATGCTTCTCCGACGGACTGGCGTGCCTCACGGCGGCGCAGGTCGTGGATTGCCAGGCGTTCATCAACGACGGCCACGGGTTCAGGCTCGGCGCCAGCTCGACGGTGACGCGGTGCATCGCACGGCAGAATAGCGGCAGCGGTTTCAATCTCGGCGCGGCTTCCACGGTCATCGAGTGCTCGGCGATCCTGAGCGGCCTGGGCGGGTTCGACATCTCCTTCGGGAGCCTCGTCCGCGCCTGCCTGGCCCGGTCCAACCTCCGGGAGGGCATCATCGCCGGCGGTGGGTCCACGGTCGAGTCCTGCAACGCCACGCTCAACGCCTGGCACGGCATCCGCATCGCCGGCGACGGCACCGTGCGAAACAACGACTGCGCCGCCAACGGCCAAGCCAACCTCAACGCGGGCCTTTTCTGCTCCGGATCCGACTCGCGCATCGAGTCCAACAACTGCACCAACAACGGCGTCGGCATCCGCGTCGCCCTGGGCGGCAACATCATCCTCGGGAACACCTGCTCCGGGAGCGTCGGCGACAACTTCGTCATCGCCGCCGGCAACCGCTACGGCCCCATCGTCAACCTGACCGCGCAGACGGCCCCGGCCGTCGCCGGCAGCACCGCCGCGGACTCCACCGGCACCACCCACCCGTGGGCCAACTTCGCGTACTGATCCCAACTCGTCCGCCAAGCGTCCCCGTCCCTTCCTCGTCGCCGATCCCACGCCCGACGATGCCACCGTTCCGGGCCCCGGGCAACCCCACCAAACAGCGGGCCCGATCCGGGACGCGCAGGGGTATCGTGTCGGAACGCACCCCACGAACTCCGGCCGCGGGCATCCGCGGGACGCACGGGGCCGAAGATCCTGAAACCGAACACGCGGGCCAACCACGCGATCCGCCGCACGCGACACCATCGAGGAGGAAACCGACCATGAGATCACACCCCGCCGCCACCACCGCCTCCCCCACCGCCACCGACCGCGGACTCGACCATGCCCGCACACGCCTGGCGTCCGCCCTCGCGGTGCTCGCCGTCGCGCAGGCGGTCACTCACGCCGACACCACCCAGCTCGGCCCGAGCCTGTACGCGGTCGACGCCGGCGTGACCTTCGACCTGGGCAACTCCGGCGCCAGCCACTACCTCTTCACCTGGACGGACAACTCGGGCACCTTCTCCGCGTTGCAGGACCCCACGCTGATCCTGACCGCCGGCCAGACCTACTTCTTCCGCCGCACCTCCGGGTCGCACCCGTTCGTGATCACCGACGACACCCTGCCCGTGTCCGGCTCCGACGGGACCTATCAGCGGACCACCTTCAGCCAGGCCGTCATCGACGCGGCCACGCTCGATCCGATCGACGACTTCACCGCCGACCCCGCCCCCACCACCGACCAGATCGCCTGGACCCCCACCCTGGCCGACGTGGGTACCTACTTCTACACCTGCAACATCACCTCGCACCCGGGCATGACCGGGCGCGTCCAGGTCGTGTCCGCCAACGGCGAGTGCTCGCCCGCCGACCTCGCCGCCCCCTTCGGCGCACTGAACTTCTTCGACCTGGCCGCCTACCTGACCCTGTTCAACGCCGGCGACCCGGCGGCCGACCTGGCCGCTCCGTTCGGCAGCCTGAACTTCTTCGATATCTCGGCGTATCTGACGACCTATAACGCCGGCTGCCCGTGAGCAGATCGGGTATCAACGACCCAACCACACGCCAGACCGCGGACCGAAGGGCCCGCGGTATTTCCATGGGAGGCACACAATTCAGCCATTGATTCCTGCGGCCTGCTGGTAATCTAAAGCGGTCGGAAATACGGCCGCACACCCATCACCCGATCGACCGACCACATCATGCAACACCATCACGCCGCAACGGGCAACGAACCCTCAGCCGCCAACCTGCCCACCGACCGCCGCGCCCTCCTCGCCGGCATCGGCGGCCTCGCCGCGGGGGCGATCCTCGCCGGCAAGGCCAACGCCGGCCCCCTCAACCCGCCCCCGGGGCCGATCCAATCAACCCCCGGACCCGAACCGCGGATACCGATCAACAGCACCAACACCCCGGGCAACAGCACCGCGCTCTTCCGCATCACGGCGCCCGGCTCGTACTACCTGACCGGCAACATCGTTGGCCAGGCCGGGAGGAGCGGAATATCCATCGAAAGCTCCGGCGTCACGCTGGACCTGATGGGCTTCAACATGCGAGGCGTGCCCGGATCCCTCGACGGCATCTCGATGACCTTCGACCTTCCCAGGATCATCATCCGGAACGGGACGATCTCGGGCTGGGGGGCCAACGGAATCCGCACGCGCATCCAGGGAGGCTTGATCGAAGGGGTCAATGTCTCCAGCAACGCAGCGTGGGGCCTGATTGATTCGGGCGGGCGCTCGCTGCGAGTGTCGGGATGCACTGCTTACGAGAACGGAGCCGGAGTATCGAACAGTGGTGGCATCCGTACGTCCGGGCGTAGCCTCATTGAAGCGTGCCAGGCGCAGGTCAACGAGGGGACGGGCCTACGGATCGGGCCTGCCTCGACGATCATGGATTGCACCACGTTTCTCAACTCCGCCGACGGGATCTTGGTCGGCAACTTGTCCTTGGCGATTCGCAACAACTGCAGCAATAACTTCGGGGCGGGCATCCTACTCGAAGCACGCACTCGCATCGAAGAGAATCACTGCTCGGCCAACACGGTCGGGATCCAGGCGATCGGCAGTCCGAGCTTCATCGCGCGAAATACCTGCACATTCAACGTCACGAACTGGACCATCCCGGCCGGCAACCGATGTCTTGTCATTGACAGCGCGGGCGGTCCCGCCGTCAACGGGAACTCGGGCGGCGCCTCACCAGGCTCCGCGGATCCGAATGCGAACTACACGTACTAGGCGCCGTACACCATGATCCACCCCGCTGAAAGGACGAACCACATGCACCGCACCACCACGCTGGCCGCTCTGCTGCTCCCGGCCCTTGCCGCGCCCGCCCTCGCCCAGGACATCGACCCCAGCAACAAGTTCGCCTGGGGCGA
>CAYNRF010000095.1:0-11520 GCA_964399525.1 uncultured Phycisphaeraceae bacterium
CGTCAGCGTTGACGCGCTGCAATGGGCAGAAGATTACCGTGTCGGGCTGCTACAGTCTCGACTTGGCTTGATTAGCCCCGACGCGTTGACGCAAGAGGAGGCGGCCCAGTTCGCGAAGATTTTCAGCCGGTCGCCCCGGGCGATGGCCGGCGCAATTCTGGCCACGAATAGCACGCCCCACCAGCGCGGGCGGCTGGTGGCGGCGGGGGGGGCCCGTTTGTTCCGGGGGGGGGGGGGGCGGCTGGCGGCGCCGGTGTCGCTGGCGCTGGGGCGGTGGTGCGCGCAGGTGCCGGACGTGTCGCGCGGGCCGGACGCGGGGCGGGCGGCGCGACGGATGCCGTCGGGGGTGGCGGTGGACGACTGGACCCGACGGGTCGCGCCGTGGCAGGCGTGGCTGAGCCCGGATCCGCGGCTGGGGAGCGGGGGGGGTGTGCTGGATCGGCTCGGGTCGGAGGACCGGGCGCTGCTGGAGCGGCGGTTCGGGCTGGACGGGGCGGCGCCGGAGACGCTGGAGGCGATCGCGGCGACGCGGGGGCTGCACGCGGTGCACCTGGCCCGGGGTGAACGCCGGGCGCTCCGCCGGGCGCTGGGTCTGGCGCGGGGCGGTTCGGACCGGGGCGGGAATAAAGGGACGGTCGCATCCGGTACACTGGTGTGATGGCCGCCCGCTGGATGCTGGTTCTGCTGCTGCTGGTGCACCCCGTGCGGGGCGTGCTGGCGATGCCCGCGCGCCCGGCGGCGGCCCCGGTGTCGCAGTGCGGCGGGCCCGGGATGGGATGCTGCCCGCTGTGCGCCGCCCTCGACGCGTGTCCGTGCGCGACCGATCCGGGACCGGGCGAGCTGCCCGAGCCGGTGACGCCGCCGACGGCGCCGGAAGGACCGCGGCTGATCGCGGCGCTGGACGGCACGCCGGCGGTGCACGCGGACCGCGCGACGTCGGCGCCGCTGAAGATCCACGGGGCGCGGGCGCCCCCGGCGCAGCGGGCCACGGTCAACGCGTTCCTTTCGGTGGTGTGTGTCTGGACGATCTGAGCGGCGCGGTGGTTGTGCGCCCGTCCGGATCGTTTTCTGATTTCACACCAACCGCCCGCCGACCGGTGCACCCGGGGCGGGCTGCGAAAGGATCTCCCATGTTTTCGATCAAGGTTTCTCGTGGTTTCCGTGGCGCCGTGGCGGCCGCGGGCGTGTCGTTCGTGCTGTTCGCCGGGGCCTGCGGCTCGACGCAGACGGTGGCGGACCCGGACGTGCCGGATGTGATCCAGGCCTCCGGCGTGGTGATGTCGGTCGAGGGGCTGGGCTGCCCGATGTGCGCCGAGTCCATCGCGGTGTCGCTCAAGAACGTGGACGGCGTGACGGGTTCGAAGGTGAACCTCGACGACGGCACGGTCGACGTGCAGTTCGCGCCGGGCGCTGAGGTGTCGCGGAGCGCGCTGGCGCGGGCCGTGACGGACGGCGGGTTCACCTACCGCGGCCTGCGCGTCAAGGAGTGAGCCCATGAGCCAGCGGAGCAACACCCGCCGGGCGATCGGGCTCGGCGGGCTGATGGCGGTGTGCGTGTCCGGGGCGGCGGCGCAGGAGGCGGCGCTGTCCTGGGCGGCGACGCAGCCGGCCAAGAACCGGATCACGCTGCGCGAGCAGTTCATGTACACCCGGTACGACACCGATTCCGGGGACGTCGAGAAGTTCACGCTGAACACGCGGGTCTCGCTGGGGCTGTCGGGGCGGCTGTCCGCGTCGATGGACATCCCGGTGGGGCGCGAGCGGGCGGTGGACGGGGGTGAGTCGACCTCCGGACTCGGCGACATCAGCCTGGGCCTGAAGTACCGCTTCTGGCAGCACGACACCGGGGCGATCGAGACCAACCGGCTCAGCGCCTTCGGCGGGGTGCGCCTGCCCAGCGGCACCGACGACCTGTCCTCGGGCGGCGTGGACCCGTACGTGGGCCTGGTGTTCACGCGGGTGCAGGGCCGGCACGGCGTCAACGCGGCGGTGCGCTACCTGTGGACCACCGACGGGCTGGACGACCCGCTCAGCGCCGGCATGGGCGACGCGGATCTGCTGACGCTCGAGACGAGCTACCTGTTCCGCTTCAGCCCGGCCGAGTACGCGGCCGACACGGTCGGCGCGTGGTACGCGGTGGTCGAGTCGTTCGTGGACTACGAGACCAACGGCGACGCCGAGTGGAAGCTGGCGCCGGGCATCCTGTGGGAGGCGCGGCGCTGGGCGGCCGAGGCCTCGGTGATCCTGCCCGCGGCGCAGGACATCGAGCGTCGGGGCGAGACCGAGTGGGGCCTGGCCCTCGGGGTGCGTGTGCTGTTCTGAATCCTGAAAACATCGACCGGGCGTGCCCGGTTCGACCGGCCCGGACGCGTGGGGGACGCGCGTCCGGGTCTTTTCGTTGTGGGGTTGGGGATGGCCGGGTCGGGGGTAGACTGGGGGCATGATGCGGAAGTGGCTGGTGATTGCGGCGGCGGTGTGGCTCGGCGGGTGCGGGACCTGGGAGATCGAGCCGATCCCGCCGGAGGAGCGTGGGCCGCGGGCGTCGGTGCCGGGCGATGGCACCCCCCCTCCCCCGACATCACCTCCACCCCCCACTCCCCCACCGCCGTCCGTTCCGCCGGGCGGGGCGGGTGACGTGCTCGTGACCATCAAGAAGGTCGACTGCTCGGTGTGTGCGGCGTTGCTGGAGCGGCGGCTGCGCACGGTGGCCGGGGTCAGCAGCGTGACGGTGGATCAGAAGACCGGGCGCGCGGTGGTGCGGGGCAGCGGGGTGTCACGCGAAGCGCTGCGGCGCGAGGCGGAGGCGGGAGGGTTTGTGGTGCGCGGGGTGGAGGGGATGTGAGCGGCGTGGCAGAGCGGGGCCGACGGGTCCGGAGAGGGCGGATGTTTGAACCTGTCGCCGGGTGAGATCGCGCGGGGTGTGGTGGTGTTTGTCGTGGCGTTTGCGGTGTGCGCCGGGATGGTGGTGCTGCTGTGGAGGTCGCTGCGGCGGCGGGTGGGGGTGTGGACACCGGTGGCGGGTGCGGCGGGTTTGGCGCCGGTGAGTACGGAAGAAATCGCGGTGGGTGTGGGGACGCGGGTTCGATCGGTGGGCTTGTGTTTTCTCTTTCCGCTGGTGATGCTTGGGTTGATGCTGGGGGTGAACCTGAGTTCGGGTGTGGCGTGGTCCGATGTGCTGGTGCCGGTGGCGGCGGTCGCCGGGATCGCGGCGGGGTCGTTGGTGTTCGCATTGATGTTGATGGGCGTGCTGCCGCAGCGGGTGGGGGTGGGGGTGGTGCTGGCGGACCGGGAGCGGCTGAGCGTGCCGGGGGTGTTCGGAACCAAGGAGAAGATCTATCCGTGGGCACGGGCGGAACTGGCTTCGCTCGATGTGGTGGAGGATCTGTCGGTGGTGGTGTTGCGCGTGGACGGGGTGTCGTCTTGCATGGTGGTGGATCGGGTGTCGCTGGAGGCGATGCGGGGGTTCAAGGCCGGGGCGGGGTGAGGCGGATCGGGCCTTGATTTCGGGCGTTGCGATTTTGATTGATTGCGGCGGGCGGTGGCTTTGTGCGTCGCTCGGCCGCTCCCTTGCAGTCGCGGCTTCTCGATCGGGAAGGCCGACTGGAAGTCGGCCCCAAGGGCGAGGGGGCGCGAACGCATGAAAAACTCCCGGCGGATGGGCCGGGAGTTCGGGGATCGGAACCGGAGGAAGAGGCCGACTGAAAGTCGGCCCCACGAGAACCCGTCAGAGCTGGGCGACGCGGGTTTTGACGTTGTCGAGGACGTTCATGAAGTTGATGTAGCCGTCGTAGGGGGAGTCGTAGGGGCTGAAGTACTTGTGGACGTCGCCGTCGGCCCAGTACTTGGTGCACATGTAGTAGAAGTGATCGGAGGTGGTGAGTTTGCGCCAGTCCTCCAGGATGTAGGCGGCGTTCTGCTGGCGGTCCGGATCGGCGGAGGCCTTGACCTCGCTCAGGCGGCTCTTGAGCTGCTTTTCGAGGCGGTAGGTTTCCTCGAGGGCGTTCCACTGCATGGCGTTGCCGCGCCAGGCGGTCAGGTCGCGCTCGGTGTCGGCCCAGGAGATGAACTCGGGGACGTCGTAGACGCCCACGGGCTTGAACTGGGTCAGGGCCATGCCGGGGGTGATGAAGTGGTTCTCGGTGGTGCCGTCGTGCTTCTTGGCGACGTCGAAGACGGCCTTGGGCAGATGCTCGAGAAACTGGAAGATGCCGGTCTCGGCCCACTGGTGCTCGCCGAAGGTCTCGTAGTCCATGAAGAGGTTGCAGAGGTAGCCGTCGCCGTTGATCTGGTGGACCCACTTGGCGAACTTCTCGGTGGAGAGGGGCCACTCGGCCCAGCCCTTGTTGGAGAAGCGGAAGGCGATGTCGTCGGAGAGCCGGTAGTTCTTGAGCAGCAGGCCGAAGGGGGTGCCGTCGGGGCGGAGCAGGGGGGAGCCGTTGTCGCCGGGCGGGGCGTACAGGTAGTTGGGGCTGCGGAAGCCGAGGTGGCGGTCCACGCCCTCGCAGATGGCGCCCAGGAAGCGGGGCGTGCCGTCGGGGTTCTTGAGGGTGGCCAGGAAGCGGGCGAGCTCGTTGGAGTAGATCAGCTCGGTGTTGCGGAAGACCTTGGGACGCTGGCCGAAGAGGTTCTCGATGCGCCTGGTGTGGGCGTCGATCTGCTCGACGAACTCTTCCTTGGAGTAGATGAAGGAGAGGGAGTGGTAGTCGGTCTCGGCGACGAACTCGCAGCAGCCGGTCTCGGCGAGCTGGGCGAAGAGATCGATGACGTCGGGGGTGAACTTCTTCCACTGGTCGATGACGGTGCCGGTCAGCGCGTAGGAGACGCGGAAGTTGCCCTCGTGCTTGCGGACGAGGTCGAGGATCAGCTTGGTGGCCGGGCGATAGCACTTGTCGGCGACCTTGCGGCAGATGGCGCCGTTCTTGTCCTCGTCGAAGTAGAAGGGGTCGGTGTGGAAGACGGAGTAGGGCTTGAGCCGGTGGGGCTGGTGGACTTCGAAGTAAAAGACGACGGACGCCATGGGATACCTTTCGGGCCAGCCCGCGCCGCGCTGCAGGGGCGGGCGGCGGGCGAGGGGCGGGCGTTGGTGGGAACTCGGATGGACTGCCCATTGTGGCGCGGGCGGGGGTGGGTTGGCAAGGGGTTGGGTCGGATATCCCGAAAACGGCGCACAAATGCGGTCATCGGGGGAATGACCGGGGTTCGAACGGGCGGACCGGGCCGCCGGTCAGGTCTTCAGGCCGCTGATCTGGGCGACGGCGACCACGGACAGGATCATGACGGGCAGGAACACGCCCAGCGCGGCGGGGATGCCGGGGATGGCGGCCGAGGCGCCGAGGATCCCCCCGATGAGGGCGGTCATGGCGATGGGGGCGCACTTGAGCGACTGGAGCACCATGTTGGCCGGTTCGCGGCGGATGTAGAAGGGCATGGCGATGACCAGGGCCAGCAGGCCGGAGATCATGATGGCGAACCGACCCCAGCGGATGCGCTGGAGCGCGTCGCGCTGGGCGGGATCGGCCAGCGTGTCGCGGGCGAGCATCTGGCCGACCTGCCGGAAGCTCAGGGCCTGCTTGTACGACTCGAAGCGGTTCATGCGCAGCTTGTCGGGGTCGAGCGAGGACTCGATGCGATCGACGGGCGCGGGGGCGGCGCCGGGCGTGCGGCCGCGGGGCTCGGCGACGGCGTTGACGAGGTCCCAGCCGCCGTCGCGGTAGGTGGCGGATTCGGCGCGGATGGCGCGGGCGGCGCGCTGCTCGGCGTCGCGCTCCATGATGTAGAGGCCCTCGAGGCGGCCGGTGTCGGCGTCGAAGGCGACGGCGCGGAAGAGGCGGCCCTGGCCGTCCTCGGTCAGGGAGACGCCGGCCACGCCGAGGTTGTGGTTGCCGGCGTCGCGGTGCTCGCGGACGAGCAGGGGCGCGATCCGCGGGATGATCAGCTCCTGGTTGAGCAGCTGCAGGCCGGTCAGGGCGAGGGCGACCAGCAGGATGGGCCGCATGACGCGGTGCAGGCCCAGACCGGCGGCCATCATGGCGATGAACTCACGCTGGCGGGTCAGCTGGGCGCCGGTGAAGCCCATGGCCGCGACCATGACCATGCCGAGCAGGAAGTTGTAGAGCTGGAGCAGCTTGGGCCACCAGAGGTCGGCGATGAGGACCACGGCGACCAGGACCTTGCGGACCCCCTCGGCGGGACGGTCGTCCTGCGCCCCCAGCGCGGCGGCCATGCGGAGGAAGCGGTCCATGTTCATGATCACGTCGATGACGACCACGAAGGCGCACAGGATCACGAACAGCGCGAGCGTGTTCGTGAGGAACTGGCGGGCGATGTAGCGGTCGAGCAGGGACATACGGGGGGAGTGTAGGAAACGGGGACTTGCCGCCGGACAGGGGGGTGGGGAGTGGCCGGTGGCTGTTTCCCCTTTCCACGCTCAGGCGTACCGGACCGGCTTTTCGACGGGCTCGAAGAAGCGGGCCCAGCCCCACCCGACGAGGGCGCCCAGGTAGAGGTCGGTGGCGTAATGGGCGCCGATGACCAGACGCATGACCGCGCAGGCGGTGGCCAGGAGGATGAAGATCCACTTGGCGCGGGGCATCCAGGCGGCCAGGCACATGCAGCCGGCGAACGCGACGGCGGCGTGGCTGGAAGGGAATCCCAGGTTGGACGCGTCGGAGAAGCCGGAGAACAGGGGGCGGAACGAGTACCAGCCGGCGCGGAGCGTGGTGGTGTCCGTGACCGGGCGTTCGCGGGCGATGATCAGCTTGAGCGCCTCGGCGGTCAGGCCGGCGAGGACGGGCGCGAAGAAGAGCGAACCGGCGCGGTCCCAGACGCGGTCGTGCCGGTACACGACGAACATGACCAGGAACCAGAGCCAGAGCGATCCGGTGACGCGGACGATGCGGTACAGGTCGGAGTTCTGGATGGGCTCGCGGTCGGAGACGAACAGGACGTACGTCAGCGGAAGGTCGAGCACCGTCAGCAGCGCAAAGCCGGCGAGCAGCACGGCGGCGAGGCGGAGGCGGGCGCGTCGGTGGGCGCGCCTCTCGTGGGGGCTGTAGTAGCGGACCAGCTTGTCCTTGCGTTCGCTGCCCATCAGTCGGCCCTCGGGGGGAAGCCTTTATAGCCGATGCCGACGGCGGTGGTGCGGGAATCGGGGCGGGGTTCGGCAGGAAGCGGTCCGAGCACGGTGACCGACCCGAAGGCGGGCGCCCACGGGGCCGCGGGCTGGCCGAACAGCAGGGCGGGGCGGCCGAGCAGGGCGGGGGCGGTGCCCGGATCGAGCGGGTTGGTGGCGGGCCAGCGGTCGAACTGCGAGGGGCGGCCTCCCATGGGGACGGACGCGGAGAGCACCCGGGTCTCGGGCAGGTAGAACATGAGCTGGGAGGCGCGGCCGTAGTGGTCGGTGAGGACGAACGGCTCCAGGCCCGTCTCGGCACGCAGGCGATCGAGCTGCTCGCGGGCCGCCGCGGCGTGCTCGCGCATGCCCGTCACGCGATGGGCGGGGATGAACGGACCGAACACCCGCCGGGTGCTCAGAAAACCGAGCATCGCCGGGGCGACGGTGACGATCAGGCCGGCGAGCAGCGCGAGCGTCCAGAGCGCGCGGGTCAGCAGGTGGCGGCGGCGGACGCCCTCGAGCACGCACCACGCGGCGGGCACGGTCAGCGAGCAGGCGGCGGCCATGGGCCAGTTGCCCTCGGTGCGGGTGCGGAGCGAGACCAGCAGGTAGAACAGCAGGACTGGGATGGCCAGGCCGACGTGGGCCCGGGCGGCGGGGTTCGCGCGGCGCACGGCGGGCAGGGACAGCAGCAGCACGGGGCCGAGCACGGGCAGGAGCATCGCGACGAACTCGGCGGTGTGGCGGGGGTTCCAGGGGAAGGGGCGCGGCGCGGCGGGCGTGTCGCCGCCGGGCAGGGCGAGGTGGCCGAGCAGGTGGCGCGCGGTGGGCCAGTCGTTGGCGGCGTTCCAGAGCAGGTTCGGCAGCAGGCCGACCATGGCGATGAGGCACGCCGCGGCGACGGATCGCCACGGGAGGGCGGAGCGGTCGCGCCGGGTAGTCCAGGCGGCCAGCGCCACGCCGAGGGGCAGCAGGAGCATGGTGTGCTTGAAGAGCAGCCCGAGGGCGACGCACGCGCCCAGGGCGAGCCACGAGCCGTGGTGGCCACGCAGCAGCGCCCGCGCGGCGAAGGCGACGCCCCACATCCAGCAGGCGATGAGCGGGGCGTCGATGGTCATCAGCACGGACGCGAGGGCGAAGGCGGGGACGCACGCGAAGAGGATGGCGGCGATGGTCGGCAGCGCGGGATGATCCGGGAAGGACCAGCGGGCGGCGGCGGCCGCGCCGAGGGTGGCGAGGGCGATGCTGACGGCCGCGGGCAGGCGGACGGCGGCCTCGGTGTGGCCGAGCAGCGTGGTGGAAAGGTGGATCAGCCAGGCGACGCCCGGCGGCTTGGTGGTGTAGGACCAGTCGGGGTGGAGCGACCAGGTCCAGTAGTGGGCCTCGTCCTCCGAGAGGGTCAGGTCGGAGAAGAGCAAGAGCCAGACGATCCTGGCGAGCAGCAGCGCGGCGGCGAACGCCACCGGCGCGTGCGCCCACCGGGCGGCGGCCAGCCAGCGTGGGTCGGGCCGGATGGGGTGGTGGTCGGCGGGCATGGAAGCTCGGGCGTTGGGCCGGGGTCAGAGCCGGGTCATGCGTCGGTAGACGACCGCGGCGAGGACGGCCAGGGCGATCACGCCGGACCACAGCAGGGGCAGGCCGACCGCGCCGCGCGAGGCGATGGTCTGGCCGCCGGCCTCCATCATGATGATGGTGCCCAGGGCGGGAAAGAAGGACCAGAGATAGATGATCAGGGGCGTGGCGTGGCGCAGGTGCATGGCCATGACGGCGCCCAGCGCCACCATGACGACGCACGACGCCGAGAGCGCCCAGCGTTCGTGGCGTTTGGCGACGATCTTGTGGCGCAGGCGTCGGATCTCGTGCTCGAGGCGGTCCACGGCGGCGAGGACCGGGGACCCGGGGGGGGCGTCGGCGTGCTCCTCGAGGGCAAGCGCGATCAGGTCCTCGCTGGGCAGGGCGAGGGTGGCGGGCATCGGGTCGCCGGCGGGCCAGAGGTCGCGATAGGTGGTCTGGGCGATGTCGGTGCCCTGGCCGGTGGGGCCGATGATGCGCACGCCGGTCAGGTCGAGCGCAAAGCGCGAAGCCCCGGCGGCGGACTGATCGGCGAGCGGATCGTTCTCCGCGGGCGTCTGGATGGACAGGCTGGCGCCCGCGGCGGTCAGGCGGTCGCGGCGGGCCTCGCGGGTGGTGATCTCCAGCTCGACCAGGCCGGACTCGCGGAGCGGGCGGATGTGCCAGCGGCCGCCATCGGCCTCCAGCGCCGCGCCGAGCGCGCGGATCGTCGAGCCGTCCGGGGTGTTGAGCTGCAGCGGCCGGCCGGCGCTCAGGTCCCGGGCGAAGTCGGCGTAGGAGCGGAAGGCGGCCAGGGTGCGGGCCAGCGCGACACGCTGGCGGTCGACGGTGTTGATCTGGTCGGGGTCGTCGTAGATGGCGCGCAGCTCGGCGGCGGAGCGGAACTTGGGGTTGTCGCGGAAGACGTTGGCGATGGGGATGGCGGGAAGCACCAGCGGGTCGGCGGACATGGGCGCGCCGTTGCGGTAGATGGTGACGTCGACCAGGCTGATGATGACGGCGGTGTCGGCCTGATCGCCGATGCGCTCGCGGTCCTCGGGGCTCAGGGCCCACACCGGCAGCAGCAGGATCCAGGCCCGCTTGGCGGTACCGTCGATGGTGACCGCGCCCGCGGAGTCGGTCTCGACGACGCCCACGCCGGCCAGCAGGAAGCGCTCGCGCACGGGCGACTCTGGATCGGGGCGGACCTCCTCGACGAAGTCGGCGTGGATCTCGGTGTTGCCGATGCGGGCGGCCTCGCCCTGGCGCAGGCTGTTGACCATGAGGCGGGCGAAATCGCGCGTGATCATCCGCTCCATCGCCAGCAGGTCGCGGGGGATCACGCGGTCGTTGAGGAACCACAGCGTCCCGGCCAGCAGCAGGCCGCTGGCGATCGCGGGGGCGAGCAGGCGGCGGTGGCTGACGCCGCCGGCGTGGGCGGCGGTGACCTCGTTCTCGCTGACCATGCGGTGGTAGGCCAGGGTGGCCGCGAAGCCGCCCGCGAAGGGCAGGGTGTAGGAGAGCATGGGCAGCACGGCGTAGCGCATGAAGCGGACGGCCTGGTCGGCGGTCAGCTTGCCGTCGGCCAGGGGTTTGACCGTGGCGGCGAAGGCCATGACGGTGACGAGCACGGCGGTGGAGAGCAGCAGCAGCCGCCAGAACTCGATCAGGATGGCCCGCCAGAGGGTCCAGAGCATGGCCGGATGGTATGGGCGGGCCCACGGGCGTCGGCACGCAACGCCGGCCGACCTAGACTGGGGCGTGCCGCTGCTGGAAGCCGTCGACCTGAAGAAGAGCTACAACGACCGGGTGGTCGTCAATGGCGTGTCGTTCGATGTGGAGCACGCGGAGATCGTCGGGCTGCTGGGGCGCAACGGGGCGGGCAAGACGACCACCTTCCGCATGACGATCGGGATGATCGAGCGGGACGGGGGGCGGGTGATCTTCAACGGGACCGAGGTCACCGGGCTGCCGATGTACCGGCACGCCCGCCTGGGGATGGGGTATCTCAGCCAGGAGCCGTCCGTGTTCCAGCGGCTGACCTGCGAGCAGAACCTGCTGGCGATCCTGGAAACCCTGGACCTCTCGCGGGCCCAGCGCAGGCAGCGGGCGGCGGAGCTGCTGGCGCAGTTCGGGCTGACCCACAAGGCCAGGGACCAGGCCCGCACCTGCTCGGGCGGCGAGCGGCGCAAGCTGGAGATTGCGCGGGCGCTGGTGACCAACCCCAAGCTGATCCTGCTGGACGAGCCGTTCTCCGGGGTGGACCCGATCGCGGTCGAGGACCTGCAGGACGAGATCCGCTCCCTGACGCAGCGGGGCATCTCGATCCTGATCACCGACCACAACGTGCAGCAGACGCTGCGGGTGTGCGACCGGGCGTACATCATCGACTCGGGCCGGGTGCTGGCCGAGGGCACGCCGCGGGACCTGATCAACGACCCGATGGTGCGCCGCGTGTACCTGGGCTCGCTGTTCCGCGGAGACGAGTTCGACGACCTGGCGGTCGCCGACGGGCACGCCGGGAGGGAGCGGGGCGATGCGTAAACCCGCGCTGCTGCCCATCCTGCTGACGGCCGCGGCGCTGGTCGGCGGCTGCGCCGAGCGGCGCATCCGGGTGACCAGCGAGCCGCCCGGGGCGCGGGCGTGGCTCAACGACGAGGAGATCGGCGTGACGCCGACCGAGGCGCGGTTCACCTTCTACGGGCACTACGACCTGCGCCTGGAGAAGCCGGGGTACGAGCCGTACCACGCCAAGCACACGGCTCGGGCCCCGCTGCACGAGTACCCCGGCCCCGACCTGGTGGCCGCGGCGACGCCGCGGAACATCCGTCACACGGTGGAGTGGCACGTCGAGC
>CAYNRF010000096.1:0-11475 GCA_964399525.1 uncultured Phycisphaeraceae bacterium
CAGAGATCGTTTCGGGCTTGTCAGGGTCGAGTGACCGGGCTACCCTTCCGACCCGCCCCGTCGCGGATCCTTTGAGCCAACGAACCGGAGTCGCCGGCCATGTCGAAGAACAAGCCTCACAAGGGCATCATGAAGCGCGTCCGCGTCTCCAAGACCGGCAAGGTGCGTCACCGCTCGGCCTACCACAAGCACTTGTCCAGCCACAAGTCCGGCAAGCGTCTGCGCCAGCTCCGCCAGGATCCCTACCTGACCTCGGGCGAGGCCAAGCGCTTCGAGAAGCTGCTGTTCCGTCGCCTGCGTGGTCGCAACCAGCCCCGGACCGCGCTGCGTCGCAGCCCGTCCCCGGAGCAGCGTCGCGCCGCCAAGGCCGCGTCCTGAACCCATGACCAACGCGGGTTCCGGTTGAAGCCGGCCCCGCACCGCCAGCGGCCCAGCGTGGGCCGCGGGATTCCAGCCCCGCCTGCCGGGACGCAAGCCCGGTCTGACCGGCTCCGTCAGGCAAACTTGGAGAACTGATCCATGCCACGCGTTCGCAAGGGTGCAGCCCGTACCCAGGCCCGCCGCCGCCTGCTCCGCCAGGCCCGCGGTTACTACGGTTCCCGGTCCCGTCACAAGTACAAGGCGAAGGACGCCGTCCGTCGCGCGGGCCTGTTCTCCTACCGCGACCGTCGCGCCCGCAAGCGGGACATGCGCCGTCTGTGGATCACCCGCATCACCGCCGCCTGCCGGATGCGCGGCACGCGGTACAGCCTCTTCATCAACGGGCTCAAGCACGCCGGCATCAACCTGAACCGCAAGATGCTCAGCCAGATCGCGATCGACGACCCCAAGCTGTTCGATCAGATCTGCGAGCAGGCGGTCAAGGCGGCCAAGGCCGTCCCTGCCAACGCCTGATCTGATTCGCCCGCCCTTTCCGGAGAACCCGCATGGGCTGGTGGGTCGCAGATGTCTGGAACGAACCCACACAGGGTCCTGTGTGGGTTGTTTCTTGGTTGGTCTGGGTCATCGCGTCCATTGTGCTGCACGAGCTGGCCCACGGATGGGCGGCGCTCCGATTCGGTGATCAGACTCCGCGGCTGACCGGCCACATGACATGGAATCCGCTGGTGCACATGGGGCCATACTCCCTGGCGGCGCTGGCGATCTTCGGGATCGCGTGGGGTGCGATGCCCGTCGACCCGTCCCGCATGCGGGGCCGCCACGCGGACGCGCTCGTATCCGCGGCAGGGCCTGCGATGAATCTCGTGCTGGCGACGATCGCCCTGACCGGGCTGGTGGTGTGGCACCCGTTGGCGGAAGGTCACCTGATCCCCTCGCTGCTGATCGGGGAACCGCTGGCCTCGAACCTGAAGGCGTTCTTCTTCATCGGGGCCATGCTCAACCTGATCCTGATGATGTTCAACCTGCTGCCGGTGGTGCCCTTGGACGGGGGCCGGATCGCGGCCCACTACATCCGGCCGTATCGCGAGTTCGTCCAGACCGAGCACGGCATGTGGGTCGGGTTCGGCGTGATGATCCTGTTTTTCTGGTTCGCCGGCGGGTTCATCTTCCCGCTGGCCAACAGCGTGATCTACGGGGTGACCGACACCGTCTGGAACGCGTTGGGCGTCCCGCTCTGGCCCTGAGTTTCCGTGGGGACCCCGGCTTGCCACCGTGGTCCGATTCGGCGACACTACCCCCATGCCAGACACAGCCAAGACCGGCGGCGGCCGCCTCGGGGCCGTCCTCAACGCCATCGAATGGATCGGCAACAAACTGCCCGACCCGGCCATCCTGTTCCTGATCGGCCTGTTCGTGGTGCTCGGGGCCAGCCACATCGCTGCGCCCCGGCTTCCCGCGGGCTTTGAAACCCGATGGAATGTCGATCTGGCTCGTGGCGGCGTGGACCAGCAGGTCGGCACCGTCGGACGGGTCCTGACGGACGAGTCGGGCGAAGAGATCGGCTTCGAGCCGGCGCGGTATGAGGTTCATCAGAATCCGGACGGCACCCTCGCCGCCCATCTGGTGATCGTGGAGAGCGGCGAAGTGGTCTCCGACGAGGCCGGTATCCCGGTCGATATGGCCGAGCGCGGCTGGGCGGTGTTCCAGAAGCGTCCACAGCAGGTCACCGATCCGGCGACGGGGGAGTCGCGTCTGGAGCTGGTCAGCACCGGCTCGGTCATGTTCGCGCAGTCGCTGATCACGAGCAACGGGTGGTACTGGCTGCTGTCGAGCCTGGAGAGCAACTTTCTCGGCTTCGCGCCGCTGGGCGTGGTGCTGCTGGGCATGCTGGGCATCGGGCCGATGGAGAAGGTGGGACTGATCTCGGCCCTGCTGCGGACGGCGCTGGCTCGGGTGCCGGACTTTCTGCTGACCCCGGCGATGGTGTTCCTGGGGATCATGAGTTCGCTGGGTTCGGACGCGGGCTATGTGGTGCTGCCGCCGCTGGCGGCGCTGGCGTATCTGGCCTGCGGGCGATCGCCGCTGGCGGGCATCGCGGCGGTGTTCGCTGGTGTGTCGGCCGGCTTCAACGCCAACCTGCTGATCACCAGCCTCGAACCGCTGATGAGCAACCTGTCCCAGGCGGCGGCCCAGACCATCGATCCCGATCGCGTGGTGGCGCCGACGGCGTCGTGGTACTTCATGGCCGTGTCGACCTTCGTGCTGACCTTCGCGGGCTGGGCGACGACGGCGGTGTTTGTGGAGAAGCGTCTGAGCCGCAAGCCCGTCGAGGATGGCGGCCCGGACCCGGCGCTGAAGGGCGGGGGCGCGGCCGCCCGCCTCAAGCCGGAAGAGGTCAAGGGGCTGATCCGGGCCGGGATCGTGTTCGCCATCGGCCTGGGGCTGACGGCGCTGATGGTGTTCTGGGAGGGCTCGCCGCTGCACGGCACCGACGGACCGTTCCCGCGGTGGGTGGCCGTGATCGTCCCGCTGATGTTCATCCTGACCATCATCCCCGCGGTGGTGTACGGGGCGACGGTGGGGGTGATCAAGTCGGGCAAGGACGCCACGCAGACGATGATCGACTCGATGGCGGCCATGGCGCCGATCATCGTGCTGGCGTTCTTCGCCGGGCAGTTCGTGGCCGCGTTCGACGAGTCCGGGCTGGGTCGGATGCTGGCGTTCTCGGGCGGCGAGTGGCTGTTCGAGCAGCGGTTCTCCGCGGCCGGGCTGGTGGTGGCCTTCATCTTCGTGACGATGTTCTTCAACCTGTTCGTCGGCTCGATGAGCGCCAAGTACACGCTGTTCGCGCCGATCTTC
Organism: uncultured Phycisphaeraceae bacterium; assembly: GCA_964399525.1. GTDB lineage: Bacteria > Planctomycetota > Phycisphaerae > Phycisphaerales > UBA1924 > UBA6054. Next base: position 3,241 of record CAYNRF010000096.1, read on the forward strand.
GTGCCCATGTTCATGCTGATCGGCATCCGACCGGAGCTGACGCAGACGGCCTATCGGATCGGGGATTCGACGACCAACATCATCACCCCGCTGAACTCGTACCTGATCATCATCCTGATGTACGTTCAGAAGTACGCGCCCAAGGCTGGCATCGGTACGCTCATCGCCATGATGCTGCCCTACACGGTTGTGTTCACGCTGGTCTGGGTGGCGATGATCCTCATCTGGGAGGCGTTGGGCATGCCGCTGGGGCCCGGCGATCTCGGCCAGCCTTTCAGCGAGGCGTACATGCAGACCCATTCGGCCGCGCCGTGATGCCTAGCCCTCGTTGAGGACCAGGTAGTCCGCCCGGCGGAGGTAGCCCGCGTGGTGGCGTTCAAAGGTCGGATCGGCCACGGTTTCGAAGAAGGCCCGGGCTTTCTCGACGCCCCAGCCGCGCTGGCCGGAGGATTCCAGCGCTTCCCATCGGGCCCAGCGGGTGGGTGTGCTCGCCATGACCAGCACGCCCAGCGAGCGCACCGGGTCCAGGCCGGCGTGGAGGGCGTGGATGCCCTCGACCACGATCAGCGGGGCGGGCTCGGCGCGGCGGTGGTGGGTGCGTCGGTGCTCGTGGAACGACCAGACCGGCAGGTCGACGGGATGGCCGGCCAGCAGGTGGGCCAAGTGTCCTGCCAGTTCGGGCAGGTGGGCCGAAGCGGGCTCGTCGCGCAGGTGTTCGGGCGTCGCGTCGTAGTCGGGCAGGTAGTCGTCCGTGGAGATGAGCAGGGCCGGGGCCGAATCGGCCAGACGCCGGGCGAGGGTGGACTTGCCCGATCCGACCCGTCCCGCGATGCAGACCACCGCCGGGCCCGGCCGCGTGGCTGCACGGGCGACGATCGTGGCCGGGGCGTCCGCCCAGGCGAGTCTGGCGGGTTGGTGGCCTGCGTCGGGCACGGGTGCAGGGTAGACGCGGGCGGGAACAGAGTTCGGTAGCATGGGTCCGGGAGGTATCCATGGAGCGGTTTGTCGGGCTCATCGGGATCGTGGTGCTGGTCGGGCTGGCGTGGGCGATCTCCACGGAGCGTCGACGCTTCCCTTGGCGGCTGGTGCTGGCGGGGGTCGGCCTGCAGTTCCTGCTGGCGGCGGTCATGCTCCGGGACACCCCGGTGGTGGGGGCGGTGGACGCCGTGGCCCGGGTGATCACGGCCGCGATCGATGCCGCGCAGGCGGGGATCGTGTTCCTGTTCGGACCGGGGGTGGCCAGCCCGGGCGCGGGGCCATGGGGGTTCATGTTCCTGGTGCACGCGCTGCCCAAGATCATCTTCATGGCCTCGCTGATGGCGGTGCTCTACCACCTGGGCGTGATGCAGCGGGTGGTGGCGGTGCTGGCGTGGGTGCTGCAGCGGACGCTGCGTGTAACCGGGACCGAGGCGCTGGCCACCGCGGCCAATGTCTTCATGGGCCAGACCGAGGCCCCGCTGTGCGTCAAGCCGTACCTGGAGCGGATGACGCGGTCGCAGCTGAATCTGGTGATGACCGGCGGGTTCGCGACCATCGCGGGGTCGGTGCTGGCCGCGTACGTGGGCATGCTCGGCGGCGAGGATCCGGCCGCGCGGGCGCTGTGGGTCAAGCAGCTGCTGACGGCCAGCGTGATGTCCGCGCCGGCCGCGTTCGTGCTGGCCAAGATCATCGTGCCCGAGACGGAGACGCCGCCGGACGAGTCGGACCTGCGGATGGCCGAGCTGGAGGAACCGGCGGCCAACGTGTTCGACGCCGCCGCCCGCGGCGCGACCGACGGGATGAAACTGGCGATCAACGTGGCGGCGATGCTGGTCGCGTTCGTGTCGCTGATGGCGCTGATCAACATGCCGCTGGGCGCGATCGGGCGGATCGAGGGGATCGAGAGCCGGCTGGGATCGATCGGGATCGACCGGCTGGATCTGGAGTCCGTCTTCGGGCTGCTGTTTGCCCCGCTTGCGTTCGTCATGGGCGTGCCGTGGGACGAGTGCCGGTTCTTCGGACGGCTGATGGGCGAGAAAGTGCTCGTGACCGAGTTCGTGGCCTTCGAGACGCTGGCGCGGGGGCTCAACCCGGCGGAGGGGGCTCCGCTGCTCGGCGAGCGGACCGGGCGGATGGCGGCCTTCGCGCTCTGCGGGTTCGCCAACTTCGCCTCGATCGGGATCCAGATCGGCGGGCTCAGCGCGATCGCCCCGGGACGCCGGAAGGACCTGGTCCGGCTTGCGATGCGGGCCATCATCGGCGGCGCCCTCGCCTCGTGGCTGACCGCGGCCATCGCGGGCATCGTCATGCCCGCCTAATCTGAGCCATGCCCGACACCGCCTGGAACCTGACCGCCCGCGGCCCCAAGAAACTCATCGGCATGGTGCACCTGGGCGCCTCGCCGGGGACGCCCTTCGCCACGCACACGCCGGACCGGATCGTCGGGCAGGCGGTGCTCGAGGCCCGCATGCTGGCGGACGCGGGGTTTGACGGGATCATTCTTGAGAACATGCACGACGCGCCGTATGTCCACGGCGAGGACCTTGGCCCGGAGGTGGTGGCGGTGATGGCCCGCGCGCTCGCGGCGGTGCGGGATGCCGTCGGCGTGCCGATCGGGGTGCAGATTCTGTCGGGTGGGAACCGCGCGGCGCTCGCCTGTGCGCACGCGTGCGGCGGGTCGTTCATCCGGTGCGAGAACTTCGTGTTCAGCCATGTGGCCGACGAAGGGCTGCTGGCCAAGGCCGAGGCGGGCGGGCTGCTGCGCTATCGCCGGGCGATCGGCGCGGAAGGGATCCCCGTGTACTGCGACATCAAGAAGAAGCACGCCTCGCACGCCATCACGGCGGATCTGGGTCTGAGCGAGGTCGCCGAGGCCGCGGCGTTCTTCGGGGCCGACGGGCTGATCGTCACCGGCACCGCGACGGGCCGGCCGACGGCGGTCGCGCATGTCCGGGAGGTGCGGGAGGCGTGCGACCTGCCGGTGCTGGTGGGTTCGGGCGTGACGCCGGAGTCGGCGGGCGGGCTGCTGGAGTTTGCCGACGCGCTGATCGTGGGCTCGTGGATCAAGTCGGGCGGATCTTGGAAAAATCCCGTGGATGCGGAGCTGGCGGGCCGGATGGCGATGGCCTTTCGCGGCTGAATCCGCGAGGATTCTCCGGGCACAGGGGTCCGAACCAACGCTGGATCGGGGGGATCGGTCAGCCGTCTTCGGCGTGGCTCCGCATGCACGCGGTGGTCAAGCCAGGAAATCACCCCCCGGACCTCGCCGGATCTGATAGGCTCTGACGCATGACGGACCGCGATTTTTTCCAGCGTGTTGAGCGCCTGTTTGCGCGGGCCGTGGCCTTGGGGCCGCAAGACCGGGAGGCTTTGCTGAACGAAGCCTGCGCGGGAGATTCGGCGCTGCGCTCGTCGGTGGAGGCGATGTTGCGGGCCGACGCCTCGGGGTCCGACCGGCTGAAGCGCGGGCCCGGCGTGCCGGCGGCGGAGGTGCTGGCGGAGGGCGTCTGGCGGGATCCCGAGCGGATCGCGGGCTATCGGATCGTCCGCCGGCTCGGGGCGGGCGGCATGGGGGTGGTCTACGAGGCCGAGCAGGAACGGCCCGCGCGGCGCGTGGCCCTGAAACTGCTTCGTGCGGAGAGGCTGACCGAGTCGGGCGTGCGCCGCATGGAGTTCGAGGGCGAGGTGCTCGGGCGTCTGGCGCATCCGGGCATCGCGACGGTGTACGAGGCGGGGGTGTGGGAGCAGGGCGGGGTGGCCAGGCCGTTTGTGGCCATGGAGCTGGTGGACGGGGTGCCGATCACCGAGTTTGTGCGGCAGGCCGGGATGGGTGTGCGCGAGATCCTGTCGCTGTTCGCCGAGGTCTGCGACGCGGTGCACCACGCACACCAGCGCGGGGTGATCCACCGCGATCTCAAGCCGGCCAACATCCTCGTCACCACGGACGGTCGTCCCAAGATCGTGGACTTCGGGATCGCCCGGGACGCCACCACCGCCGCGGACGCTGGCGTGACGCACACCGGGCAGTTGCTCGGGACGCTGGCCTACATGGCGCCGGAGCGGCTGAGCGGCGGGGCGCTCAGCGACGCCCGCGGCGACCTGTATTCGCTTGGTGTGGTGCTGTTCGAGCTGCTGGCCCGACGCCTGCCGCACGAGTTCGCGGGTGAGGGGGATGTCGGCGGCGTCGGAGCGGCGTCGCTGACCGAGGCGATCCGACGCGTGACGGAAATCGATGCGCCCGCGTTGGGGCGGCTGGACCCGGCGTTGCGGGGCGATGTGGAGGTGGTGGTCGCCACCGCCCTCGCGCGGGACCCCGCGCGTCGGTACGCCTCGGCCGCCGCCATGGGTGAGGACCTGCGCCGGCTGCTTGAGGACCTGCCCATCCTCGCCCGGCGTCCGAGCACGGTGTACCAGGTGCGCAAGTTCGCGCGACGCAACCGCGGGCTTGTTGCGGCCGGGGCGGTGGTGACGCTGGGTGTGCTGGCGGGTGTGGGGGGGATTGTCGTCGGATTCGGCGAGGCCGTGGAGCAGCGCCGCCTCGCCGAGCGGCGTGCGAACGACGCCCGCGTGGCGCAGGAGGCCGCCGAGGCCGAGCGGGCCCGGGCCGAGCGGAACACGCAGATGAAGGAAGCGATCATCGGGTTCGTCAACATGGACCTGCTGGGCCAGGCCGCGCGGGAACGAATGGGACGGGATGTGACCGTCAAGCAGGCCGTGGACGCCGCGGCGGTGTCGCTCGACGACCGATTCGAGCAGGCGTTGCAGGTGCGGGCGGCGGTGCGGAACTCGGTGGCGGGGATCTACGACTCGCTGAGCGAGTACGAGGCGGCCGAGGCGCAGTATCTGCGGGCGATCGAAGAGTTCACACAGTCGCTTGGTGAGGATGCGGAACTGACGGACCAGGCTCGGCAGGATCTGGGGCGGATGTACCGGCGGCTCTCGCGGCTGCACGAGGCGGCGGCGATCATGGGGCCGCTGTACGAGCGGTACCGGGATCGATACGGGCCCAGGGACGAGCGGACCTTGCGGGCCCTGATCGACGTGGCCCAGATCAACGCGGACATGGGCGGGTTTGATATCTCGTTCGAGTTGCTCGACCGATTCGACGCAGATCGGGCGGGCGTCTTCGATGATGATTCGAGCGTGGCCATGCGGGCGCTGGAGGCGCGGGGCATGAACCACTTCCAACTGCGGCAGTTCGTGCAGGCGGCCGAGGCGTTCGCCAAGGTGGCCGAGTTCCGCGAGCGGGACCCGGAGAATCCGAACGACGAACTGACGCCCCTGGCGAATCTGGCGGCGTCGTACGAGGGCCTGGGGCGGTACGACGAGGCGGAGCCGATCTATCGCAGGGTGCTGGCCATCGAGACGGCGCTCGGCGGTCCCGACAATCTGGAGACGCTGGCGACGGCGCACAACCTGGCGTTCCTGCTCGAGAGCATGGGAAGGCACGAAGAGGCCGAACCGCTCTACCGCGACACGCTTGAACGGTGCGCCCGGGTGCTCGGGCCGTCGCACGAGGGGACGCTCTCGTGCATGACCGGGCTGGCCAGCCTGCTGCGCAACACGGACCGCAACGAGGAAGCGAAGGCGATCCTCGAAGAGGCGTGGAGTCTCGCGGTCGACGCCTACGGCATCGATTCGCCGATGTCGTCGTATGTCGGCGGGAATCTCGGTCTGGTCTGCGGCGAGGTGGGTGAGGACGCCCGGGCGGTCGAGGTGCTCGGCCCGGTCATCGCGTCGACCGGGCAGATGCTGGGGCCGGACCATCCCCGCGTGGCCCAGTTGCTCCTGGCTTCGGGCCGATCCAAGTGGCGGATCGGGCAGAAGGTGGAAGGGCGGGCCGAGATCGCCCAGGCGCGGGCGGCCCTGGCCGCGGCGGAGGGGGCGGACTCGCCCTCGGTGGCCCGGGCAGACAGCCTGCTCGCCCAGATCGATGCCGCATCCGACCCGGACCCCTGAGTCGAAGTGGGAGTGCTTGCCTTCCCGGCGGGGGCGGGCTAAAGATTGCTGCTCATGAAGTCCGGTCTGCACCATCACCGTCATCATCACCACGAGATCGTGGCCGGGTGACGGTGTCGCGCTGATCGGATCAGCAGGAACACACGGAACGCCGGCCCCGAGGGTCGGCGTTGTCGGTTTTGGGACCGACCGCCGGGATCTCTGGGCAGGCTCAACAGAGACGAGGCGGAGCATGGTCAAGGAACAGGCGGGGGTCGTGAAGCTGGCATTGCCCAAGGGGCGGATGCAGGACCGGGTGTTCCGGCTGCTGTCCGACGCGGGGGTGGAGTTGCAGATCAGCAGCCGCGGGTATCGGCCGCGGGTATCGCTGGAGGGGTTCGACGCCAAGATCCTCAAGCCGCAGAACGCGCTGGAGATGCTCCACAGCGGGACGCGGGATCTTGGATTCGGCGGGGCGGACTGGGTCCGGGAACTGGATGTGGAGCTGGTCGAACTGCTCGACCTGGGGTTCGACCCGGTGCGGCTGGTGGCGGCCGCGCCGGTGGAACTGCTCGAGGATGGGCGACTTCCGAAGGATCTCGGCGGACGCCCGCTGGTGGTGGCCTCGGAGTACGAGCGGATCACCCGCCAGTGGATCGCCGAGCGGGGCATGGACGCGGTGTTCGTCAAGAGCCGCGGGGCGACCGAGGTCTTCCCGCCCGCCGACGCGGACTGCATCGTGGACGTGACCCAGACCGGCGACACGCTGCGGGCCAACGGGCTGGAGATCGTCGACGAGATCATGCGGTCGACGACCCGGTTGTGGGCCAACCCGCGGTCGCTGGAGGACCCCGCCAAGCGGGAGGGCATCGAGCGGTTCGTGCTGCTGCTGCGGTCGGTGCTCGACGCGCGGGGGCGGGTGATGCTTGAGCTGAACGTGAGCAAGGAAAAGTTCGAGGAGGTGGTGTCCATCCTGCCGTGCATGCGTCGGCCGACGGTGGCGGTGCTGGGCGATGACGCGGGCTTCGCGGTGAAGGTGGCCGCGCCGCGGAAGGACCTGGCGGTGCTGATCCCGGCGATCAAGGCCAAGGGCGGCACGGACATCATCGTGACCGAGATGGCGAGGCTGGTGCCGTGAGCGGGGCCGCGTGGATCAAGGCGTCGATGCGGGGCGTGCGGGCGTACGCGCCGCCGGTACGGAACAGCCGTACTGAACTGCTGCTCGACCTCAACGAAGGGGCCACGCTGACGTCGGACCGGTGGTTGGCGGATGTGGCTTCGGCGGTGGGGATGGATGCGGTGCGGAGGTACCCGGACCCGTCCCGGTTGGAAGCGATGCTGGCCGAGCGGCTGGGGGTGCCGGCCGGGCGGGTGCTGGTGACCAACGGCGGGGACGACGCGATCGATCGGGTGTGCCGGGTGTGTCTTGGTGCGGGCGATGAGATCGTGGTGCCGTCGCCAAGTTTCGAGATGATCGCCCGATCGTCCGAGATGGCGGGTGGGTGTGTGGTCCGGACGGCGTGGATGGGCGGGGCGTTCCCGGTGGACGCGGTGCTGGGGGCGGTGACCGATCGGACGCAGCTGGTGGCGGTGGTCTCGCCCAACAACCCGACCGGGGGCGTGATCACGCGGACGGAGCTGGAGCGGCTGAGCGGGGCCCTGCCGGATGTGCTGCTGATGGTGGATCTGGCATACACGGAGTTTTCAACAGACGATCTGACCGCGGCAGCGTTGGAACTGCCCAATGCCGTGATCGTTCGGACCTTCTCGAAGGCCTTCGGGCTGGCCGGACTTCGGGTGGGGTATGCGGTGGGCGGTGAGGAAACCATCGCGGCGACGCGGGCGGCGGGCGGGCCCTTTGCGTGCTCGGCGGTTTCTCTGGCCGCCGCGGGCGCGGCGCTCCGGTTGCCCGCGTCGGTGCTGGCGTCGCGGGTGGACCAGGTCCGATCCGAGCGGGCCGCCGTGACACGATTGCTTGTCGAGTGCGGCTGCGAGGTGCTCCCGAGCGAGGCCAACTTCGTGCTGGCGCGGTTCGCGGACGCTCTCCGCGTCTGGCAGGGGCTGGCGGATCGCGGTGTCCGCGTCAAGCGGTTCGCGAGCGCGGAACTGGCGGACTGGCTGCGAATCGGATGTCCGGGTGACCAGCGGGGATTGGAACGGTTGATGGCGGCGTTGGGTGAGGTTCTGCACGCTGAGGATGGCCGACCGGAAGTCGGCCCGACGGGAGGAATGCAATGAGCACGCAGCGGATCGGCACGGTCGAACGGGTCACGAGCGAGACGCGGATCGCCCTGACGGTGAACCTCGACGGCTCCGGCC
>CAYNRF010000097.1:0-11429 GCA_964399525.1 uncultured Phycisphaeraceae bacterium
AGCTGGTCGAGGAGATCGCCCGGCTGGCCGAGGAGGCCGCGCCCAAGGACCACCCCGCCATCACCGGCGAGGGCGACGGCGACGACGACGACCAGACCGGCGAGGGCTCGGGCGGCAAGAAGAAGCGTCGGCGTCGCCGCCGCCGCGGCAAGGGACGCGGCGAGGGCGACGGGCCCGGCGCCGGGGACGGCGCACAGCCGGCCCCGTCATCGGCCGCACCCGACAGGGCGGGCGACGACGAAGACACGGACCCGGACGACGACGGCCAACCCGGTTCGGGCCGGGACGAGCCTGGCGCGGAGGCCGGCGACGGCGAGCCCGGCGAGGGCGGCAAGAAGAAGCGTCGACGCCGCCGCCGACGCGGCCGGGGACGGCGCGAGGACGAGGGCGCGGGCGAGGCGGGCGGGCCCGAGAGCGGCCGCCCCGACCGGGCGGAGAACCCGGCCCCGGCCCGGGCCGAGCCCGCGACGGCGGCGCGTCCGGAACCGGGCCCGGGCGGGCCCGCGGCGAACGCGCCGGCGGTGGAGGCCAAGCCCAAGCGTCGCGGTCTGTACGCCGCCGCGCGGCGCAAGCTGGCGCCGTCGGAAGTGGCGCGGATTTCCCCGGAGTGATCGGGAGGCGTCGTGACGATGACCCGCGTCCATCCTGGCGGTGCGGCCGCGCGTGATCCGGTGCGGGTGCGCCGCGTGATCGTGCTCGGTTCGGCGGGATCGATCGGCACCCAGACGCTCGACGCGATCGACCACCTCAACCGCCTGCACGAACAGGGCCGCTTCCCGCACCGTTTCGAGGTGGTCGGACTCGCCACCGGCACGAACGCCCGGGCCATGCTGGCCCAGGCGGCCCGGCACGGCGTGCGCGAGGCGGCCGTGGCGGACGCGTCGTTCGATGCCGCGGGCCCGGGTCCGGGCGTGCGCGTCGGGCCTGACGCGGCCGAGCGCCTGGTGCGGGAGGTCGAATGCGACCTGGTGGTCGGGGCGATCGTGGGCGTGGCGGGGCTGCCGGCGGTGCTCGCGGCCCTGGAGCGCGGGACCGACGTCGCCCTGGCGAACAAGGAAACCCTGGTGGCGGCCGGGTCGCTGGTGGTCCCGCTGGCCGAGGCCCGCGGGGCACGGATCCTCCCGGTGGACTCCGAACACGCCGGGGTGTGGCAGTGCCTGCAGTCGTGCGCCGGCGCGGACTACGCCCCGCCCGTGCCCGCGCCGACGGACGTTTCCAAGGTGATCCTGACGGCCTCCGGCGGCGCGTTCCGCGGGCGGTCGCTCGACGACGTCAGAGCGGCCACGCCCGAAGAAGCCCTGGCCCATCCCACCTGGGACATGGGGGCCAAGGTCACCGTGGACAGCGCCACGCTGGTCAACAAGGCGCTCGAGCTGATCGAGGCCCACTGGCTGTTCGGGCTGGAAGCAGAGCGGCTCGACGCGGTGATCCACCCGACCTCGACCGTGCACGCGCTGGTGGAGATGGGGGACGGCAGCGTGGTGGCCCAGCTGGGCGCGCCGGACATGCGCACGCCCATCGTGCGGGCGCTGGCCTTCCCCCACCGCTGCCCGGAGCCGCTGGCGCGGCTGGATCTGCTGAAGCCGGGCTCGCTCGAGTTCCGCCCGATCGAAGGGCCGTGGCGGACGGCGATCGAGCTGGGTCTGCGCGCCATCCGCGCCGGCGGCGACGCGGGCGCGGTGTTCAACGCGGCCAACGAGGCGGCGGTGCGGGCGTTCCTGGACCGGCGGATCCCCTTCGGGAGGATCCTGGAAGTTGTCGAGACGGTCTGCAGCAGCCATGAAGCCTCGCCCGTTCGGGCGGTGGACGACGTGCTGGACGCGGACCGGGCGGCGCGATCCCGCGCCGAGGCGCTGATCCGGTCGGACGGCGGGGGCGGGCTTTGAGCGGGGCCGGACGGCCGGATCCGCGGCTGGTGGCGCGCCTGAACGAGTGCGTCGCGCTGTTCCAGAAGGGGCGCGCCGAGCAGGCCCTGGCCGGGGTGCGCAAGGTGCTCGACAAGGCGCCGGGCCATCCGGACGCCAACCACATCGCCGGGGCGGCGCTGGTGGCGCTCAACCGACCGGAGCAGGCGCTCTACCACGCCGAACGGGCGGCCAAGTCCGTGCCGGCCAACGGCCGCTACCGGCTGCTGGTCGGATCGGCGCTCATGGCGCTCCACCGCGAGAACGAGGCGGCCGAGGCGTTCGAGATCGCCCTGCGGCTGCTGCCGGGCGATCCCGAGGCCCTCGCCGGCCTGGGCGCGGCGTGGGCCCAGACGGGTCGGTACGCCGAGGCGGAGGATCTGCTGCGCCGGGCGGCGGCGGCCCGCCCGGGATGGGGCGACCCGATCATGGCGCTGGGCACCATGCTGCTGCGCACCGCTCGGGCGCACGAAGCCGTGCAGACGCTGCGTCCGCTGGTGGAGGCCGATCCACGCCTGATCCCGGCGGCCGACTCGCTGGCGCTGGCCTCGTCGTACGACGACGCCATCACGCCGCGGGAGGCCTTCGAGTGCCACGCCCTATTCGGCCGCTGCGTGGAGGCGTTCATGCCGCGGTGCGGGCCGCACGCGAACAGCCGGGATCCCGGCCGACGGATCCGCCTGGCGTATGTCTCGGCGGAGCTGCGGAACCACTCCAACTCGTTCTTCCTGCGGCCCATCCTGGAGCGCCACGACCGGGAGCGGTTCGAGGTTGTCTGCTATCACACCAGCCGGCACGAGGACGCCGTCACGGCCGAACTGCGGAAGCACGCCGACCGTTGGGTGGCGTGCGACCAGCTCAACCCGCCGCAACTGGCGCAGCGGATCCACCAGGACCGTGTGGACGTCCTGGTCGAACTGACCGGGCACTTCGGGCGCAACCGCCTGGCCACGATGGCCGCCCGGCCCGCGCCCGTGCAGGTGACCTACCTGGGCTACGGCAACACCACCGGGCTCACGACGATCGACGCCCGCATCGTCGACCGGGACACCGACCCCGGGCCGGAAGCGGACGCGCTGGCCACCGAACGGCTGGTGCGACTGGACCGGTGCTTCCTGGCGTACCGCCCGGACGACGACGCGCCCGAGCCGGCGGAACCCGGCGAACGGGCCTTCACCTTCGGCTCGTTCAACGACATCAAGAAGATCTCGCCTTCGGTGGTGCGGGTCTGGTCGAGGATCCTGCACGACTGCCCCGGGTCGCGCCTGCTGCTCAAGACCGGCGAGCTCTCGCACGCGCCGATGCGCGACCTGCTCGCGGCCCGCTTTGCCGTCCACGGAATCGGGGCGGAGCGTCTGACGCTGGCCGGGCGGATCGAGTCCGACCGCGGGCATCTGGCGCTGTACGACGAGATGGACCTGGCGCTGGACACCTTCCCCTACGCGGGAACGACCACCACCTGCCAGGCGCTGTGGCAGGGCGTGCCGGTGCTGACGCTGGCGGGTCGGGCCCACGCGGGGCGGGTGGGCGTGTCGCTGCTTAGGGCCGTGGGCGAGGACGAACTGATCGCGGCGGACGAGGACGCGTACGCCGCCAAGGCTCGCGCCCTTTTTACGGATGGACTGATCGGGCAGTCCGACCGGCTGGCGCGCCGGGCTCGCATGGCGGCCTGCCCGCTGCTGGACCACACGGGGCTGACGCGGGCCGTCGAGGCGGTGTATCTGGATCTGTGGGCCGCGTGGTGCGGGAAAGGATCGGCGCGATGACCGCAAGCCAGCCGCAACCGCCGCGCCCGGGCGCCACGCCGCCGATCGTGTGGCTGGCGTCGTACCCCAAGTGCGGCAACACCTGGGTGCGGTTCATGCTGTACGCGTACCTCTACGGGCCGCCGAGCGCGTCGATCGACATCCCGCGGCGGATCCCCGACCTGCACCGGCCGCTGCCCATGGACCCGCCGAGCGGCCCGTACATGCTGGCCAAAACCCACTTTGCCCTTTCGGACCGGCATCCCAGCCTGGCGAACACGGCCCGTGCGATCCACATCATCCGGAATCCGCGCGATGTCGCGTTGTCGGCCTTGAACTACCGCCGCCTGGCGACCGGGGACGACACCGGCCTCCATGAGGCGGCCTATCTGCGCGCGTTCATCGCCGCCGGGGGCGACGCGGACTGGGGCCGCCAGGGCTTCGGCACCTGGGCGGGCCACGCGCGCTCCTGGCGGGAGACCCAGCGCTTCCCGGTGCTCGCCGTGCGGTACGAGGACATCAAGGCCGACGCCCGCGGCGTGCTGGCGGCCATGCTGGAGTTTCTGGGCGAGCGGATCGACACCGATCGTCTGGAGACGGCCCTGAAGGCATCGTCGTTCGACGCGATGCGGGCGATGGAGATCCGCGAGAAGCAGAAACCCGCCAGGGATCCCACATCCGAGCGGCTCTTCATCGGGGATCCGAAGGCAACACGGAAGGGTGTGTATTTCATCAACAAGGGCGCCAGCGGGCAGTCGCTCGACACGGTGGCCCCGGGTCTGGATGCCGCGTTCGAGGCGGCGTTCGGGCCGGACATGCGGGCGCTGGGCTACGGCTCGTAGCCCAGGGGTTCGCAGGCGCGCCGATAGTCCTCGTTGGCCAGGAACGTCTCGTGCAGGCCGTCGGGCACCTTGGCGCGGGGGAGCGGGCGGATCTGGTCCGAGCCGGCGGCGCGGGAGGAGCCCATGCGGGGGTTGTCGCCGCTGATGGTGGCGTAGGACGACCAGCGTTCGCGCCACGACGGGTCGTACGCGATGGTCAGGCGTTCGCACAGGGTGCGCAGCGCGGGCTCGGGGTCGGCGGTGAAATCCTCGTAGCGGACGAAGCCGACGCGGGCGGCGTGCCCGGCGAAGGCCGCGCAGCCGCGGAGATAGATCTCGGGCGTCAGCCGGCCGCGCATGATGTCCATTTTGGACAGGGAGAGATACTGGTCCAGCGGGTGGCGGGTGGTGACAGCCTCCGCGACGGCGTAGGCCCCGCCCAGCGACTCGGCGAAGCCGAAGCCCATCTTCGGGCGGACGAAGGGCACGCCGATGTAGTCCAGGTGCGTCCAGTCCCGCACGACCAGCCGGTGGCCTCGGGCCTTGGCGCGCTGCTCGCACAGGGCGATGAACTGGAGCATGGTGGGCGGGCCGGCGCGCTTCCAGCGGGTGATCTCGGCGTCGGTGATCAGGCCGAACCATTCCTTTGCCTGACGCATGGGCTGCGTGACGGTCAGGTTGGCGGGGTGGACCTCGCTGAGCAGGGTCACGGCGTGCATGCATCCAATGCACTTGGAGATCACCGTGCCGCCGGAGCGGGCCAGGTGGCGCAGGACGGGGATGACCGGCTTGGTTGGGGGGGCGGGGGGGTTGGTGGGCATCAGGCGTGCTCGCGCATCCAGCGGAACTGGGCCTCGACGCCCGCGCGGACCGGCGTGGTCGGGCGGTAGTTCAGTTCGGCCCGGGCCCGGGTCAGGTCGGCCCAGGTGCGCTCGACATCGCCCGGCTGCATGGGCAGGCGCTCGATGACCGGCGGGCGACCCACCACGGAGGCGACGGTCTCGACCAGTTCGGTCAGGGTGATGGGGTGGTCGCCGCCGAGGTTCCAGACGCGGTAGCCGTGGGCGTCGATGCGCTCGCAGGCGCTGAGCACGCCGGCGACGATGTCGTCGACGAAGGTGTAGTCGCGCGAGGTCGAGCCGTCGCCGAAGACGCGGATGGTCTGGCCCGCGCTGATCTTCGACAGGAACAGGCTGATGGCCAGGTCGGGGCGCTGGGCGGGGCCGAAGACGGTGAAGAAGCGGAGCATGGCCACGCTGGCGCCCGTGAGGTGATGGTGCGCGTGGGCGATGAGTTCGCAGGCCTTCTTGGTCGCGGCGTAGGGCGAGATGGGCCGGTCGACGGGGTCGGTCTCGGCGAAGGGCGTCTTCGGGTTGTTGCCGTAGACGGAGGACGACGAGGCGCAGACGATGCGTTTGCAGCCCACTCCTTCGGCGGCATCGAGGATGTGCTGCGTGCCGACGATGTTGGTCAGCGCGTAGCCGGCGGGATCGGCGATGGAGGGACGCACGCCCGCGCGGGCGGCCAGGTGGATCACGGTGTCCGGGCGGAACGCGTCGAACGCGGCGCGCACCCGGGCGGCGTCGCGGATGTCGCAATCGCGGTGCTCGAAGCGCGGCGACGCGAGGCCAGCGAGGTTGCGACGCTTGATGGCCGGGTCGTAGTACGGGTCGAGGTTGTCCAGCCCGAGCACGACCGCGCCGCGGGCCAGCAGGGCCCGGGCGGTGTGGGAGCCGATGAAGCCGGCCGCCCCGGTGACGATGAATCGCTGGTCCTGCACGCGGGTCTCTCCGCCGGCCGGGTCGCGTCCGTCGCCCGGGGCCGGCATGGTACCCATCGGCCCGCGGGAGCCCCGGCCTGCGGGCAAGACGAAGGGCTTTGGACTGGGTACTTGGCCTGATAATTCATCCGCGACCAAAAAGAAAGCAGGGCGCCATGCTTACACGGCGCCCCGCTGGAGGAGAGAGAGATCGAGATAATGTACGAAGATTCGGTTCAAAGGTGCGAAAAGAACGATCATTCCAGCAAAAAGTCTGCCCAGATTGACACTATTTGCACACTGTTTGGGTTTCTTTCGTATGAAATCTTGCGCCGACGGTGGGTAAATGGGGCTTGGACAGGGGCTTGGGACGCGATAGAGTGTGCGCACGCCCGAGCCGGCCCCGGGGTTCTGCGGAGCGCGACGCTCCGACCGGGGGCCGCCTGACTCGAGAACGATGGACGAAGAAGAACGAACCGGGTCGTCGAGCCGCGACGACGACGACCGACCACCAGCCGCCCGGCTGCTGGACCTGAGCGATCCCGACGCCCTGCTGCGACCGGACGAGGCGCGGTGGCTGCGCTCCAAGGCGTCGGAGGCGCTGGACCTGCTGGGCGTGGACGGCGAGGTGCGGGTGCGGGTGGTGGGCGACGCCGAGATGGCGGCGGCCCACCTGGAGTACGCCGAGACGCCCGGGACGACGGACGTGCTGACCTTCGATCTGTCGGGCGATCCGGGCCTGCTGGACACGGACATCATGGTGTGCTTCGACGAGGCGACGCGCCGCGCCCGCGAGCGCGGGCACGCGGCGCCGCGCGAACTGCTGCTGTACATCGTCCACGGCGTGCTGCACTGCCTGGGCCACGACGACCACGACGACGAGGACTATCGCCGCATGCACGCCGCCGAGGACGAACTGCTCGCGCGGCTCGGTGTGGGCCCGACCTTTGCGCGTGAGCCCGTGCAAGACGCCGGGGCGGGGGGCGCGTCGTGACGGCGGGCTGGTGGCTCATCCTTGCGCTGGGGCTGGTGACGCTCAGCGGGCTGTTCGGGACGCTGTCGCTGTGCCTGCACCGCTTCTCGCGCGGGCGGCTGACCTCGATGGCCGAGGACGACGAGAACCCGCGGCTCAACGCCCGCGTCGAGCGGATCATCGCCGATCCCCACGGGCACGCCGCCGCGATGGCGCTCCTGCGCATCCCGCTGCAGCTGGCCGCGGGGCTGAGCATGGTGATGTGGGCCTCGGGCCTGCGCGGCGAGGAGCAGCCGGGCTGGGTCGCCGCGGCGGCGGGCGTGGCGGCGGCCTCGGCGCTCGTCTGGGTGTTCAACGTGCTGGTCCCCCAGGCGGTGGCGCGGCACGGTGCCGAGCGCACGATCCTCTCGACCTGCGGCCTGATCCGCGCCACCCGCGCGCTGCTGGGGCCCTTCGGCGTCTTCGTGCGCTTCACCGACGAGGTGGTGCGCCGTCTGGCCGGGGCGGACATCCAGCGCGGCGACAACAGCCCGGACGCCGAGCTGCTCAGCGTGGTGACCGAGCGCGAGCTGGAAGGGCACATCGACGAGACCGAGCGGGACATGCTCGAGGCGGTGGTGGAGTTCCGATCGACCACGGTCGAGCAGATCATGACGCCCCGGACCGAGATCGACGCGCTGGCGTACACCGACGATCTCGACACCGTCATGTCGTTCGTGGAAGAGCACGGCCACTCGCGGGTGCCTGTCTACGAGGACAGCCTGGACCGCATGCGGGGCATCCTGTACGCCAAGGACCTGCTGCGGTGGATCCGTCTGCACGGCGGCAACGGGAACCCGTTCGTGCTGCGGGAGATCCTCCGCCCGGTCTCGTTCGTGCCCGAGACCAAGACCGTGCGCGAGCTGCTCACCCAGCTCCTGGCCGAGAAGGTCCACATCGCGATGGTGGCCGACGAGTACGGCGGCACCTCCGGGCTGGTGACCATGGAGGACATCGTCGAGGAGATCTTCGGCGACATCCAGGACGAGTACGAGACGGCCGAGGACGCCGTGGGCGGCGTGGAGATCGACGAGGCGGACAAGTCCGCGCGGATCGACGCCCGCACCCCCATCGACGACGCCAACGACGAGCTGGAGGACCTGGGCGTGGAGCTGCCCGAGTCCGACGACTACGACACCGTCGCCGGGTTCGTCAGCGCGACGCTGGGACGCATCCCCGAGACCGGCGAGATCTTCGAGCACGGCAAGGCCCGGGTGGAGATCCTGGAGGCCGAGCCGACCCGGGTGGTCCGCGTCCGCGTGACGCTCGTGGAGCCCGAGCGGGTCGAGGCGGGCGATCCCGGCGGGGGCAAGTAGGCCGCCGCCCGGCCCGGGAACACGGGCGGGCGCCCGGCCGCGGCGGGACCGGACGCGCCGGCCGCGGTCAGACCCGGCGGCGGGATGCGTCCCCCAGCACGAGCCCCGCCTCACGGGCCAGGTCGGCCAGGACGACGGCCTTGGACAGGCGCAGCTTGGCCCCGATCGACTCGCGGTGGCGTTCGACGGTCTTGACCGACCGCCCCAGGCTCTCGGCGATGTCCTTGATGGACAGGCCGTTTCCGAGCAGGGTGAGCACCTCGAGCTCCCGGGGCGTCAGCACGTCCAGTTCGCCCAGCCGGATCACGCCGGACTCGATGACGCCCTGCTCGGACTTGAGCAGACGCTCGGACTCCTGGCCCGCGGGGACACGCCGGGTGATGACCATGAAGGTGGGCGTCTCGCCGGGCGCATCGGGCGGGATCAGGCGGACCCAAGAGAACTGCTGGTGCCCGTGCCAGACGGTGCGCATCAGCCGGGGGCGGGGGTCCTCTTTCATCTGCCGGAAGACCGCCAGGCGTTCCTCGACCCAGGGGCGGGGGAAGCCCAGCTGGTCGAGCCGCCGACCGCGGACCGGGTCGGGCGGGTTGTTGTTGAAGAAGATGCGGATGGTCTCGGCGTTGAGGAACAGGATGGTCCCCTGTTCGTCGAGGATGGCCACGGACACGCCGGGCTCGTTGGTCATGGTCTCCCAGAGCAGCGCGGGCGCGGCCGGCGGGACGGTGCCCTGCGGGCCCTGGCTGGACAGATGCGGTGGGGTGGGTCCGGTCTGGGTCATGGTTCGATCGTACGATGGGTCCTGATGAACTTTCGCCTGTACAACACGCTGTCGAAACAGATCGAGGACTTCCGTCCGGGTGACCCAGAACGGATCACCTTCTACACCTGCGGGCCCACCGTCTACGACGACGCGCACATCGGAAACTTCCGTTCGTTCCTCGCGGCCGACCTGCTCAGACGATGGCTCGAGAGCCCTCTTTGTACGCTCCGGACCGCGGACGGTTCCACCCATTCCGGACCGCGAAAGGTCATTCATGTCATGAACATCACCGACGTCGGCCATATGACCGACGACGCCGACGCGGACGGGGGCGGCCAGGATAAGATGATGGCCGCCGCGCAGCGCATCCGCGACGCGAAAAAAGCCGGAAAACTCCCCGAGAATGCGCGGGTCGATCCCGATGATCCGTACGCGGTCGCGGAGTTTTACCAGGCGCGGTTCCTGGAGGACGCCCGGGCGCTGGGCCTGAAAGTGGCGGTGGAGGCCGCGGAACATCCGCGTCTCATGCCGCGTGCGACGCGGCACATCGACGGCATGAAGCGTGTCATCGCCCGGCTGCTGGACGAGGGCTCGGCCTACGCCGCGGGCGAGCCGGGCCGTCGGGCGGTCTATTTCGACGTCCGCACGTTCGAGCATTACGGAAAACTCTCGGGGAACACGCTCGAACGCCTCCGCGGCGGCGCGGGCGGCCGCGTGGACGAGGCCAATCAGCAGGAGAAGCGGCATCCGGCCGATTTCCTGCTCTGGAAGGAAGACGCGTCGCACAAGATGAAATGGTCTTCACCCACGCACCCTGCGCTCGAAGGGTGGGGCGCGGGCTACCCCGGCTGGCACATCGAGTGCACGGCCATGGCCTTCGAGGTGCTGCTCGGCGCCGACGGCGTCGGGGGGCTGGGCATCGCCGGCGCCAACGCGAAGGCCCAGATCGACCTGCACTCCGGCGGCGAGGACAACATCTTCCCCCACCACGAGTGCGAGATCGCCCAGTCCTGCGCCTTCACCCACGCCCCCACCTTCGCCCGCCACTGGTTCCACCCGCGCTTCCTGATGGTGGACGGGACGAAGATGTCCAAGAGCAAGGGGACGTTCTACACGCCGCGGGAACTGATGGCCAAAGGGATCGATCCGGCGGCGATCCGGCTGGAGCTGATCAAGACGCACTACCGGGCGAATGCGGATTTTTCGCTGCAGGGCTTGAAGGACAGCGGGCGGACGGTCGAACGGTGGCGTCAGTTCCACGCCAACGCCCGGTCCGGACCTCAGGGCCCCGCCACGGGCACGGGACGAGAAGGCTTCGTCGCTTCGATGTCGGAGGATCTCAACGCGGCGGGCGCGATCGGCGCGGTCAACGCGTGGATGAACGCGGTCGCTCAGCCCACGCGGGGTGACGCTGTTCTCTTCGAACAGATCGACGCGGTTCTGGGACTGACCTCGCTGAAGGTGCTCGATCGGCAGGACACCGGCATCGCCGTCTACCTCCCCGGCGCCACGCCCTCCGACGAGGTCGAAACCCTCCTCGCCGAGCGGCGGGACGCCAAGAAGGCCAAGGACTTCGCCCGTTCGGACGCGATCCGTGATCAACTGGCCGGGATGGGATACGCCATCAAGGACATGCCGGGCGGACGGGTGGAGGTCGGTCCGGCGTGAAGCGCGGGGTTGGTGCGACCGGTGTCCGCCGGTCAGCGGTGCGCCCCTCGATGGTCACTTGACGAACCGGAAGGTCATCGGATAGCGGAAGTACTCGCACCGGTTGGCCGCGATGGCGGCCATGACCATCCCGAT
Source organism: uncultured Phycisphaeraceae bacterium (assembly GCA_964399525.1). GTDB lineage: Bacteria > Planctomycetota > Phycisphaerae > Phycisphaerales > UBA1924 > UBA6054. The sequence continues at coordinate 11,121 of CAYNRF010000097.1, forward strand.
CAGGCCCAGCACGTACGCGATGGGAACCAGCACGGCGCCGATGCCGCAGGTCACGATGGCCAGCGGGATCGCGATCAGGTGGTAGAGGATCAGGGTGATCTGGAAGTTGATCGCCTCGCGGGCGTGGTCGTCCACGTAGGGCGACTCCTGCTTCTTCACCGCCATGATGACGATCGGGGCGACGATCGCCACGACCGGGAGGAACATGTGCCCGAGCAGGGAGAGATGGGCCAGCATGGCCCAGGTCTTCTCGTCGTCCTGGATGTTCAGGTCGTAGCAGCGGCCGCGATCGTTGACCGGGGGGGGCGG
>CAYNRF010000098.1:0-11243 GCA_964399525.1 uncultured Phycisphaeraceae bacterium
CTGCTGGCAGCGGCGCTGCGCAGGCCGGGGGTTTGACCGGCGAGGGCTGCGCGGGTTCGCGGCATTCGTCTCGGCCCGTTGCACCACCGACATGGCAGCGCGCTCGCTCCTGCCGATCCCGATCCCGATCCCGATGCCTCATGCCTGCACCTGCGCAGGCGCCGCGCGGCGGGGCTCGCGTGTTACAGGGCACGTGGCGGGTGGCCTGATGCACGTTACATTAAAGATACCTTAATTATATCTTCTTGTTCCCCCGTCGTATCAAGAAGACTTCCGCCAAAGAAACTTTATTCTTGCGCTTTTTCAAGCCGTTAGAGCGGCTCGGGCAACGCGCCGCCGGCACGCCAGGCGCCCTGACCCCGCCTGAGCCAGATCATTCCATCGAACATCACTAATGCCCTATCCATTCGAACCGCGAGGCGGTCGAACGCGAGTTCGCGCCTCTCGTCGCCGGGCAACCGAAGACCGCCCTCCCCAAGGAGCAGCGGCAGGCCGTGCCCGGCGAGTTGGGGAGAGGAGGACCGAGCATGGCGACTAACCAGACCGGAACTCGAATTTCGGGAGCCAGGCGGAACGAAGAATCCGTCCGCTCCCCATGCGCAAGCCGGCACGCAGCCCGCTGACGCCACCCTCAGCGCCCGATCCTCGCTGAGTCCACTGATCCGACCACACGCACGAACAATCACGAGAGGCCAACCATGCCCAGCCAGATCCGCCTAGACGCGGGATCCAGCACCATCCCGGAAGCGTCCTTCAGCATGCTCGACACCTGGCTCCTGCACCTCGCGCAGGCCGGCGACTTCGCCGCCAGGATGGAACTCGCCTTCGGGCGCGACCTGCCGCTCGACAGCCTGCACGCCCTGCGGCTCGCCTGGTCCGAGGGCGACTACGCGCTGCCCGGCATCGCCACGGTGGATGCGGCCGTGCTCGGCGGCGCCGACGCGGCCTATGCCGCGGCCGCGGACAACATCCTCGTCGCCGAGCAGGCGCTGCAGTCGCAGGATGCGGAGAGCATCGCGAAGCTGCTGCTCGAGGAATACGGCCATGCCCTCGACCGCCGCCTCAACGGCGGCAACGATTCGCCGGGCGACGAGGGGCGCATCTTCGCCCGCGTGGTCGCCGGCCCCGCGCTGAGCGAGACCGAGCTCGCCGCGCTGAAGGCCGAGGACGACACCGCCGTCGTCGAGATCGCGGGCGAGCCGACGCTCATCGAACAGGCCGAGCTCGTGCGCGTGACCTTCTCCTCCAACCGCCACGTCTTCACGATCAACGACGTGATCGGCGGCTACGACGGCGTCACCTTCGCCGACGATCCGACCATCATCGATCTCGACGGCACGTCCGGTGTCCCGAAGGTGGTGGACAAGAACGGCAACGAGCTGTCCCCGATCGACAGCGAGTTCGGCTTCTACGTGCAGGACTTCGTCGGCGCCGAGGACAAGGTCCGCGACAACGACTACATGGAGGGCTGGGCCGGCAACATCATCGATGCAGGCGGCGAGATCGTCGGCATCGCCACCGTCAACGCCGTCACCGACACCTTCAAGTCCGGCCAGCCCTTCGGCACCTGGGCGGCGGGCCTCGGCGGGAACTCCGTGAAGGCCAGCACCGAGCACTACGAGGTGATGGCCCATCTGCTGTCCGACCAGGACTTCGCCGGCGATCCGGGCGCCGTCTACCCGCTCGACAACAACCTCAAGGTCCGCGGCACCTTCGACATCGGCGGCCAGCAGGTCGTCGATCCCTATGTCACGGACCTGCTCGCGGAGGTCGGCGACGTCAACGGCGACGGCGTGCAGGACATCAAGGACGTCCTGACGCCGAACGAGAGCACGACGAGCGAGAACATCGCCTATGGCGACGACTACTCCGTCACTCTCAAGGACGACGGCAAGCTGCTCTATCGCTGGGGCACCGAGGTCAAGCGGCCGAACGACATCCGCATGGACGTCAAGCTGACGCTGCCGGAGGAGTGGCTCAACACGGCCGACCTCAACGGCAACACCATGCCGGACGTGTTCGAGATCAATGGCGGCCTCGGCTATCGCGTCACGCGGGCCGAGCTGGTCATCGCCCACGATGTCACGAACAACCCCAACGACCAGATCCGTCCCGAGGACTGGGAGAACGAGGGCGCGACGGGCCGCACGCCGTCCTACTTCGTCGTCACCGATCCGGACGACCCGACCAACACGCTCTGGGTCTCGGTGGTGGACAGCTACGCCGGCAGCGGCGAGTTCCTGCCGAGCTATTTCCGCCTGACCGACACCGGCGAGATCGACCTCGTCGCGCAGGCCGGCGACGTCGCCGTCTATCACCCCGACGGCGAGCTGGCGGGCTACCGGAACAAGGATGCCGACGGCGACCTGGTCGGCACCGTCTATCGCGACTTTGCGCGCATCGCGCAGACCGATGCGGCGGGCCTCACCTTCACCTCCTCCGACCTCGAGGAGGGCTTCACCAACGCCTGGTACACCACGACCGACCGCGAGCCGTTCCAGTGGTCCTACGACAAGTTCGCGGGCACCGACGGCGCGAACGAGTACAAGCAGGTCTATGTCGGCTTCCGCAGCGCCGAGGAGGCCGAAGCGGCCGGCTATACGGCGGATGAGCTGGTCTCCGGCCCGCGCTGGCGCCTGACCTCGAACAAGTTCGGCCAGGACGTGCCGGGCGTCGAGATCCCGCTGATCGACAACAGCAAGCCGCCCTTCCAGTCGGGCAACATCCGCTACGAGGTCGGCGAGCCGATCGTCACCGTCCTCAACCTGCTCGACTTCGAGGATCTGAACGGCAACGGCATCAGCGACGACTCACCGCTGCTCTACAGCTCCGGCTGGACCTTCATCGACCCGGCGCGCATCGACCTCGACGCGGACGGGCTGATCGACGAGGGCTGGCTGAACGTCAACGGCACGCTGAACGCCGGCGACGCGCTGCCCACCGGCCCGGTCTTCTCGGCCGTGACGCCGAACGGGCTGACGCTGACGCCGGAATTCCTGGACACCGCCGTCTACCTGAAGGGCGACCGGCAGGATTCGGCGAAGATCTACAACATGCAGCTCGTCCTCGAATTCGAGGCCGACCCCGCCTTCGCGCCGGACTACGACTATGCGGCATCCAGCGAGGGCGACGGCATCTTCACCGTGGACGCCGACGCGATCATCCCCGACCTCGGCGATGGCAGCGGCGGTGGTGGCGGCGGCGGCGATGGTGACGGCGAAGGGGGCGGCGAGGGCGGTGGCAACACCACGCCCCCGCAGGACATCGACGAGCCCCTGAACACGACGCCGGACTTCCGCTCGGTCCATGTGTTCAGCACGAGGGACGTGACCGGCACCTTCGACGGCCTGACCCAGGGCCGCGTCCAGCCCGGCGACACGCCGGTGATCGACTTCACCGCGACGCCGCGCATCACCAAGGAAGGCGTCGAGCTCTATCCGATCAACAGCGAGTTCGGCTTCATCGTCACCGACTTCGACGGGGCGGTCGAGAAGGACTTCGTCCTCAATCCGGAATACGCGGAAGGCTGGGCCGGCGACCTGAAGGACGCGATCGGCAACCAGCTCGGCATCGTGGTGTCCGACGCGCCCACCGACACCTTCAAGACGCCCGCGCTGCTCGGCACCTGGCTCGTCGGCATGGGTGGCGACGCGGTGAAGGCGGAAAGCGAGCACTACTCGGTCATGCAGGCGGTGCTGTCCGACCAGCGCTACCCCGGCGACCCGGACGCGCTCTACCCGCTCGACGACAACCTGATGCTCATCGGCGGCACCTATGACGGGCAGTACATCTCGGACGTGCTGCCCATCGTCGGCGACGTGAACGGCGACGGCGCCGTCGATATCCGTGACGTGCTGCTGCCGAACGAGAACTCCATCACCCAGGACATCGCCGTCAGCAACGACTACTCGGTCACGCTGAAGGACGACGGCAAGCTGCTCTACCGCTGGGGCAACGAGATCAAGCGCCCCAACGACATCCGGATGGAGGCCGAACTCGCGCTGCCGACGGAATGGGCGTCGCCGGACGGGACCGGGCTGCTGCCGCTGTTCCGCGTCACCCAGGCCGAGCTCGTGGTGCGCCACACGCTGACCAACAACCCCAACGACCAGATCCGCCCCGAGGACTACGAGAACGAGGCGGCGATCGGCACGCTGCCCGAATACGAGATCCTGCCCGATGGCAAGTGGGTGACGGTGGACGACTACTACGCGGGCGACGGCACGCTCTATCCCGCGGGCACCGTGCTGAAGGACCCGGCGATCGCCGCCGCGGTGCAGGGCACGACGCTCGCCGAGATCGGCGCGCTCTCCGAGGATCTGCTCGAGGGCTTCACCAACGCCTGGTACACCACGATGAACCGGGAACCCTTCGAGCCCGTGCTCGACCCGGTCTCCGGTGACTACGAGGTCGGCCCGCGCTGGCGCCTGAAGGCCGACAAATTCGGCCAGGACCTGCCCGGCGTGGTGATCCCGCTGGATCCGACCCAGCCCCCGCCTCCTACCAAGGACGAGGTGAAATACGAGGTCGGCGCCGAGACCCAGACCGTCATCAACCTGCTCGACTGGGAAGGCGCGTCGCCCTTCATGGTCAGCGCGGGCTGGCAGAACGGAGCGGGCACGGTCAGCGAGAACGGGCTGAACCTGACGCAGAACTTCGACGTCGCCTTCTACCTCAAGGGCGACCAGAAGCCTGTGACGATCTACAGCGCCGAACTCGTGATGTCCTACGAGGAGGTGGCCATCGCCGCGCTCGGCGCTGCCGTGGACGGCACCACCGGGGACGATGTGCTGGCCGGCCTCGGCGGCAACACCTTCACCGGCCTCGCGGGCGAGGACCTCTTCGTCCTTTCCTACGGCACGGAGCTCAACGCGGACGTCGTCGCGAGCACCGTGACCGACTTCGAGGTCGGCGTGGACCGGTTGGCGCTGGTCGGACTGGAGGTCGGCGAAGACACCTTCGCCACCGTGGTGACGCAACAGATCGTGGGCAGCGACCTGCAGGTCTCGCTGGACGGCACCCTCCTGGCCACGCTCCAGGGCGTCACCGAGGCACTGGATCTGCTGGACTTCTTCTTCTTCTCGCAGTCCAACATCACCGCGCCGGATGATGCCCGGAACGACTTCAACGGCGACGGCACCAGCGACGTCCTGTTCCGGAACGCCACCAGCGATCTCGTGCTCTACTGGGAGATGCAGGACACCGCGCTGTTCGGCGCCATCCCCGTGGCAGCGGCAGCGGCGACGCAGGAGATCGTCGCCACCGGCGACTTCGACGGCGACGGCAGCGACGACATCGCGCTCCGCGACACCGCGACCGGTCTGGTAGAGAACTGGGAAATGGCGGCTGGCGGTCTCGGCCGGGAGATCGCGGTCGGACTCGCAGGGCCCGACTGGGTCGTGTTCGGCGCCGGCGACTTCAACGGCGACGGCACCGACGACCTGCTGTTCCGCAACGAGACCAGCGGCTGGGTGCTGAACTGGCAGATGGCGGACGGCACCTTCGGCGCCTCCATCAACGTGGCCGGTGCGGGCCTCGATTGGAACCTCGTCGGCATCGGCGACTTCAACGGCGATGGCACCGACGACATCATGCTGCGGCACGAGACCAGCGGCTGGCTGCTGAACTGGACGATGGCCGATGGCGCCCGCTCCACCGAATCCTTCGTCGGCGGCGCGGGCCTGGACTGGGGCGTGGCCGGGACCGGCGACTTCAATGGCGACGGCACGGACGACGTCCTGCTCCGCCACGACAGTGGCTCGGTGCTGAACTGGGAGATGGCGAACGGCGCCCTGAGCCGCGAGGTGGCGGTGGCCGGCGCCGGTCCCGACTGGGCGCTCGTCGGCACCGGCGACTACAATGGCGACGGAACCGACGACATCCTGTTCCAGAATTCCGGCAGCGGCCTGGTGCTGGCCTGGGAGATGGAAAGCGGGACCTTCTCCTCTGCCGTCCCCGTGGCCGGCTCGACACCCGATTGGCAACTGGTCGGGTGAGATAGGGGCGGGGTCCCCTCCTCGCATCCTGAAAGGCCCCGGCGCATCCTGCGCCGGGGCCTGCTATGCTTGGGGCCGTGCATGTCAGGACGACCGAGATGTTCCTCGAGAGGCTGAACCGCTTCCTGAGCGCCATCGGCGATGTCGCGCGGGATCGCGGCCTCGTGGCTGCGCTTTGTTTCGCGCTCCGGAGCCTGGCCCGCAAGGCGGCGCTCCTGGCCAGCGCGGAGCTGTCGCTGTTCGGCGCCCGCCATGCGCGGAAGCAGGTGCGGGAGGGCCAGGCCGCCAGTGCCGGCGCGCCCGCCATCGCGCTGTGCCTGACCGGCGGCATCGGCGATACGGTCGTGATCGCGCGCTTCATGCGGGACCTGGTCGCCGCCGCGCCCGGCACGCGCTTCGACGTCTTCATGGCGCGCCCCGACACGGCCACCTTCGTGTTCGCGAAGGTGCCGGGCTTCCGGCGCGCCTATCACGACGCCTTGTTCGAGCCGCTGCGCCGCGAGTACCCGCTGGCGCTGCGCGCCAACCAGACGATCGTCGCCTATCTGGACACGATCCGCTGGAAGGAGCTGCGCGAGGCGCCCGCCCTGGTCGCCATGCTCGACAAGATGCGTCGATCCCGGGCCGACATCGAGGATTTCATCGCCAGCCATCCCTTCCGCGACAATTGCCTTGCGCGCAGCGCGGTGTTCGCCGGGTCGAGCCGCCGCAACCATCTGCACGCCATGGCGGGGCTGCAGTACGGCGGCGACCGGATGGAACTCGTGGGCGATGACTCCGGCCCGGCGCGCTTCGGTCTCGCCGGCGCGTCCTATGTCACGATCCACAACGGCTTCGACCCCGACTTCACGATCAGCGGCCAGCGCGCCACCAAGTGCTACCCACATTTCGGCCGGGTCGTCGCGCTGCTGCGCGAACGGAACCCCGATCTTGTCTTCGTCCAGCTCGGCACCTCCACCAGCGAGCCCATTGCCGAATGCGACATGAACCTGATCGGCCGGACCAACATCGCGGAGGTGGTCGGGCTGCTCGGCGGCGCCGTCGCCCACATCGACAACGAGGGGGGGCTGGTGCATCTCGCCGCCTGCCTCGGCGTGCCCGCCGTCGTTCTCTTCGGGCCGACACCGAGCGACTATTTCGGTTATCCGGGCAACATCAACATCGATCCGGCTGTCTGCGGCGACTGCTGGTGGCTCACGCGCAGCTGGATGAGCAGCTGCGTGAAGGGATATGCTGTGCCCCGCTGCCTGCATGAGCAGAAGCCTGAGGCGGTCGTCGCGCGTGCGCTCCATCTCTTCGCCCGCCGCGGCATGGCGGCCGGGGACACGCTGGACGAGAGCACCACCGCCGACCTCGAAGGGGCCATGCACCGCCCATGAAGCTCTATCTCGGCAGCCGCGACTACGCTCCTCCGGGCTACCTGACGGTCGACATCGACCCGACCCACGGGCCGGATATCGTCGCCGACGTCACCGACCTGAGACAGATCGGTGCCGGCACGGTCGCAGAGGTCTGCGCCAGCCATATCCTGGAGCATCTCGCCTGGCCCGTCGCCTTCAAGGCGCTGGCGGAGTGGACGCGTATCCTCGCGCCCGGCGGGCGGCTGCGCCTGGCCGTGCCGGATCTCGGGATGCTTGCCGGGATGATCGCGGACGGGCGCAACTGCTGGACGGCGGCCGGACTGATCTTCGGCGTCGGGCGCCTCGAGAACCCGTTGGAAGCGCATCAGTTCGGCTACACGGCGGCGATGCTGCGCGACATGCTGCGTGCGCTTGGCTTCGGCGACTTCGCCTGGTGGAAGCACGACGTGCCGGACGCCTCCAACGGATGGATGCCGGTCGAGCACGGCGGGCGCGTGGCGATCTCGCTGAATCTGGAAGCGCGGAAGCTGCATGCGCCCGCGCTCTCGCCCACGGACCTGCTGACAGAACTCATGGCGGACCGGATGGCACCGTTTGACCAGGTTTACGCGCGGCTGGCCGCCCGCAGCGCGACGCCGCCGAATCCCTTGCCGGAGGACGATCCGCGGCTCACCCAGCACCTGCACATGGAGCTGATCGAGGCGCGGATGCGCATACTCCACCTCGAAGAGGAACTGCGACGGAGTCCAGCCCCGTAGCCGTGAAGCCGTGCCGCAAGGGGGCTGCCGAGGCGCGAAAGACGGTCGTTGCTCAGTTGACCCCATTTCGTGGACGCCCGACGCGTGAGAGCGAGGCTGTAGATCGGGGCGCTTCGGGACCCCTGATGGGCGTGGGGGTGTCACTCTAGAACCGATACAGAACAACTCTGCTCCACTGGCCACTCCGTGCCGGGCAGAGGCGCATTCATGCGCCTGTTCACAAGCTGCTCGCTCACGGTGAAGGGGAGTGTGGCGTTGGGACCCCAGCCGGTCGAAAGGTCCGCTCTCAGAGATCTTTTCAGAATACCGGCGGCCGAGGATCCGCAGGCGGTTTTTCGTCCCCTGCCTGGCGCGGGGCGCAGCCGTTACTGGTCGCATCGGCAAGTCCCGCAATGTGGCAGGGGCGGAAAAGACCAGCGAAACGGACCCGCCCAGCGTTCTCAAACGGTCTCCAAGGACCCGACGGAACCTGCCACTCAGCGCGGCGCCCGGTCAGGCGGAGAGCACGGCTCGCATGGGAACTGGCGGATGGGGTGGGATTCGAACCCACGAGACGCTTTCACGTCTACACACTTTCCAGGCGTGCGCCTTAGACCGCTCGGCCACCCATCCAGCGCAGGCGCGGGGTTCTAGCCAGCCGGGTCGCGGTCGGCAACCCTGACGAAATCCCCGCCGTCGCGCCTCGCCCCGCCATATCCGGCCGCGGCGCCCGGCGGGACGCGGTTGACGCGCCCCCATCCGGCCCGCACCGTATCCGGAAACACGCCAGCGCCGGGGTCATCTCACCGGGCCTCTACAGAGGGAGCCGACGCCGATGCCGCGCCCCATCCACCTGCTGCTTGCCGCCACGCTGCTCGCCACGCCCGCCGCGGCGCAGGCGCCGACCCGCGCGGATACCCTGCGCGTCGCGCCGGAAACGCTGACGCGCGTGCTCGATCCGCACTTCACCACCAGTTTCACGACGCGCGACTTCGCCTACCTGGTCTTCGACACGCTGGTGGCCGTCAACGACCGTTGGGAACCCACGCCGCAGATGCTGGAGAAGTGGGAGCGCAGCGTAGACGGCCTGACCTGGACCTTCACCCTGCGCGAGGGCCTCGCCTGGCATGACGGCGCCCCCGTCACCGCCGAGGATTGCGTCGCCTCCATCCGCCGATGGGGCGCGCGCGATGCGCTCGGGGGCGCGATGATGCGCGCCACGGCGGCGCTCGAGGTGGTGGACGCGAAGACCTTCCGCCTGACGCTGCGCGAGCCCTTCGGCCTGGTGCTGCAGGCGCTCGGCAAGCCGGGTGCCATGGTGCCGATGATGATGCCTGCGCGCCTCGCCGCCACGCCGCCGATGCAGCAGATCCCGCAGGTGATCGGCAGCGGCCCCTACATCTTCGCCGCAGACGAATACCGCCCCGGCGACCGCATCGTGGTGCGCCGCAACCCCGCCTATCGCCCGCGCAGCGAGCCTGCGGTCTGGGCCAGCGGCGGCAAGGTGGCGCGGATGGAGCGCGTCGAGCTGATCGCCATGCCCGACGTCTCCACCCAGGTCAGCGCGCTCACCACCGGCGAGATCGACTATGTCGAACGCCTGCCCGCCGACGTGCTGCCCATCCTGGAGCGCAACCGCGCGGTGCGCGTCGCTACCGTCTCCCCCTATGGCTACCAGGGCATCATGCGCTTCAACCACCTGCATCCGCCTTTCGACAACGTGCAGGTCCGCCGCGCGGTGATGCTGGCGGTGAACCAGGCGGACTATCTTGCCGCCGTCGCCGGCCGGCCGGAATTCGCGCGCGAATGCCGCTCCATGTTCGGCTGCGGCACGCCGCTGGAAACGACCGCCGGCATGCCGGAACGCGCCGACTTCGCCGCCGCGCAGCGCATGCTGCGCGAGAGCGGCGCGGACCTCACCACGCCGATCGTCCTCATCCACCCCGCCGATGCGCCGGGCATCGCAGCCCTCGGCCTCGTCTCGCAAGGGCTGCTGACGCAGCTCGGCCTGCGCGTGGACCTGCAGAGCATGGACCTCAACACCTATTTCGGCCGCCGCGCGCGGATGGAGGGCTGGAACCTCGCCCACACCACCAACACCGTGCCGGACATGCAGTCGCCGCTGCTCAATCCCTTCGTCAACGGCGCCGGCCGCCAGGGCGGCTTCGCCGGCTGGCCGCAGGATGCCGAGGTCGAGCGGCTGCGCGTGGAATTCGCCCGCGCGCAGGACGACGCCACGCGCAAGCGCATCAGCGACGAGATCCATCGCCGCGCCGCGGAAGCCGGCTTCTACATGCCGCTCGGCCAGTTCACCGCCGCCTCCGCCTGGCGCAGCGAGCTGAACGGCGTGCTGACGGGACCGGCCATGTTCCTCTGGAACATCAGCCGGAACTGAGGCCGTGCTCTCCTTCTCCGACTACCTGGACGCCATCCCGAAGGTCGAGCTGCACCTGCACATCGCCGGCGCCATCCGCCCGGCGACGCTGGAGGAACTCGCCGCGAAGAACGGCCTGACGCTCTCGAAGCGGTAGAGTTCCGCCGCGCCGCGTACGAATGCCTCGAGGACATGCACCGCCATGGCGGCGTCCGTCATGCGGAGATCTTCTTCAACCCGCACTACTTCACGCCGAACGGCGTCGCCTATCCCGAGATCGTGGACGGGCTGATCGAGGGCTGCGAACAGGCCGAGCGCGACTTCGGCATCTCCTCGCTGCTCATCGCCTGCATCGACCGCAGCGTCTGCCTGCCGTCCGAGGCGCTGCAGATGCTCGACTGGCTCGCCCAGCATCCGCGCGAGAAAGTGGTCGGCATCGGCCTCGACGGCGCCGAGCGCGCCGGTCCGCCGCTGCTGTGGGTCGAAGCCTGGCGCCAGGCCGGCCGCGCAGGCTTCAAGCGCACCGCGCATGTCTGCGAGGACAACCAGTCACAGTTCGAGGCGCCGCCCACGCATTTCACGCTCTGCCGCGACGCGCTCGGCTGCGACCGGCTGGACCACGGCTACAACATCCTGGCCGATCCCGCCGTGGTGGCGCGCGCGGCGAAGGAGCAGGTGCATTTCACCATGGCCTGCTGGTCGGGCCTCACCTGGAACCGTGCGCCGCGGCGCCTGCGCATCAGGGCGATGTTCGATGCCGGGCTCGACATCAGCC
>CAYNRF010000099.1:0-11208 GCA_964399525.1 uncultured Phycisphaeraceae bacterium
GGAGCGGATGGAGGTGTCCGGTCCATCGGCGGGCGGAACAACGGGCGGCTGATCGGCCGGCGCCGGGGCCGTGGCGGGCGGGACGGGGCCGAAGGGCGTGGACATCATCGGGGCGATCCTTGCTCCGGGACGGTGTCTGGGTCGGTGCGGGGCGGGTCGGGCCGGCCCCGGCGTACACAGTATCATCGGAGCGTGCCGCGTGCGCCGCTCCAGCCTGATGCCGGCCATGGTTTCCCCCCCGATCGGGGCGGGCGACCCGGTCGGGGGCATCCGTCGGTGCGGCGGGTGGTGGGGGCCTGGCGTCAGCTGGCGGGCGGTCGCGATGCGTCGGACCGCGATCGTCCGACGCTGGTGGCGTGCTCGGCCGGGGTCGACTCGAGCGCGCTGGCCATCGCGCTGTCGGTGGTGCGGCCGGCTCCGGTGATCGGGCATGTGGTCCACGATCTGCGGCCGAGGGCGGACGCGCTGGCGGACCGGGACGCGGCCCGCGCGCTGGCGGAGCGGCTGGGGTTGGTGTTTGTGGAAACCGAAGCGCCGGTGCGGGGCGGGAAAGGCAATCTGGAGGCGCTGGCGCGGCGGGCGCGGTACGCGGCGCTGGCGGGGATGGCCCGGGCGCACGGGTGCCGGTACATCGCGACGGCGCACCACGCGGACGATCAGCTGGAGACGGTGCTGATGCGGCTGATCCGCGGCGCGGGGCCGCGGGGGATGGGGGGGATCCGGGCGGTGCGGTCGCTGGGGGAGGAGGGGTTTGGGATCCGCGTCGTGCGGCCGATGCTGGGGATGTCGCGGGCGGAGGCGGTGCGGATCTGCACGGACACGGGTTGGGCGTGGAAGGAGGACGCGTCGAACCGGGACGAGTCGTTCCTGCGCAACGCGATCCGGGCGCGGGTGATCCCGGAGATCAGGGCGATCCGGTCGGACGCGGCGGAGCGGGCGGCGGTGACCGCGGCGGTGTGCACGCTGGCGGCCGAGGCGATCGAGCGGGCGGCGCGGCTGGCGCTCAACGCAGCGACCCGCAAGGCGGAGGACGGGCGGGGGATCGTGCTGGGGCGCAAGGAGCTGGCGGCGACGCCCATGGCGGTGCGGTGCGAGGCGCTGCGGCTGGCGTTGCGGGACGCGGGCGGTGTGGGGATGGACAAGGCGGGGTGGCGGGTGGTCGAGCCGGCGGCACGGGCGGTGGGGGACCATCGGACGGAGCCCCGCTCGTTCCGGGTGGGGTCTATCGTGGTGGACGTTCGGGCGCACGAGATCCGGGTGGCGTCGGCGGTCACGGGCGACGCGGGTGAGGAGTCGGATGGCTGAGATGCGGGTGTTGCTGGTGGGGCATTGCGGGCCGGACGCGTCGATGCTGACGCGGGCCGTGCGGGACGCGGCGCCGGGTGTTTCGGTGGGGCTGAACACGGAAGAAGCGAAACTCTGGGAATCGGCGGCGGATCTGCTGCTCATCAACCGCGTTCTGGACGGCTGGTACACGGATGAGTCGGGGCTGCGGTTGATCGCCGAGGCGGCGGCGCGGGGTGTGCCCGCGATGCTGATCAGCAACTATGCCGACGCGCAGGCGGCGGCGGTGGCCGCGGGCGGGAAGCCGGGGTTCGGCAAGACCGAGGTGCGTTCGGAGAAGGCGTCGCGGGCGATCCGCGGGGCGTTGGGACTGGACTGAAGCGGCCCCGGGCGGGCCGACGGAGAGAATCGCATGCGGATGCTCGAAGGGATCGCGCTGTCGGAGTATGCCAGGCGGCGCGAGGCGGTGCTCAAGTCGCTGAAGGGGTCGGTGGGGATCGTGATGGCGGGCGAGCACGGGCCGCCGCTGCGGGGGGACTGGGATCCGAACTTCCACTTCCTGTACCTGACGGGGATCCTGGACGAGGTGGGGGGGATGGTGTTCTTCGATCCGACCGCGCCGGATCCGGACAAGCGCGTGATCCTGATGCTGCGGCCGACGAACCCGGAGCACGACATCTGGGACGGGTTCCGCGAGCCGCTGGGGCAGGCGCTGCGGGAGAAGACGGGGTTCAAGAGCGTGATGCGGACGATGATGCTGCCGCGGCTGCTGACCGAGGCGGCGCGGCGGACGAAGAAGCTGTCGCTGCTGCACCCGATCGCGAACTACAACCAGCCGATCGGGCCGGATTATGAGCTGTTCCAGAAGGTCGCGGCCCGCATCCCGGGGTGCGGGATCGAGGACCGGTCGGATCTGATCGTGGGCATGCGGCAGGTCAAGAGCCCGGCGGAGATCAGGCAGATCGAGGCGGCGATCGCGGCGACCAAGGTCGGCATCGAGCGGCTGTGGAAGAGTGTCAAGCCGGGGGTGTCCGAGCGGACGCTCCACCAGGAGTTGATCCGCGGGTTCGAGGACGCGGGGTCCAGGCGGGTGGCGTTCGATCCGATCGTGGGATCGGGGGCGAACGGGGTGGTGCTGCACTACAAGCAGAACGACCAGATCGCCAAGGACGGGGACCTGATGGTGCTGGACTGCGGGGCGTCGATCAACGGGTATTCGGCGGACATTACGCGGAGCTTCCCGGTCAACGGCAAGTTCACCGAGGAGCAGCGGAGCGTGTACAACGCGGTGCTCAAGGCGCAGGAGGCGGCGATCAAGGCGATCAAGCCGGGGGCGATGATGTCCGAAGCCGACAAGGCGGCGCGGGCGGTGCTGGAGAAGGCCGGGTATGGTGACTACATGCCCCACGGCATCGGGCACCACCTGGGGCTGGAGACGCACGACCCGGGGCTGTACCACGAGGAGCTCAAGCCGGGGATGGTGGTGACGATCGAGCCGGGGGTGTACCTGCCGCACAAGGGGATCGGCGTGCGGATCGAGGACGACATCCTGGTCACGAAGGAGGGCAACCGGAACCTGTCGGCGGCGGTGCCGAAGTCGGCGGCGGAGATGGAGCGGGTGGCCAAGGGTTGACGCGCGGGCATTCTTGGCCGGGACGCGTTTAGTCCTTGTGGCTCTTTTTCATGATGTCGGCTGCCTGGAAGAGCAGGGCGAGGCGGTACAAGGTATCGCTCGGGGCGTACTCGCGCACGCTGCCGTAGATGTTCGATGCGTCGTCGCCGAGGGCGAGATTCTCCCGGAAGATGCGCTCGGTGAGTTCGACGCGTCCGGTCCGGTCCACGGTTTCGCCGTCGTGGATCATGGCGACCTGAAGATCGGAGGAGGGCCGGAGTCGATCGGCGAAGACCGAGATGATTCGGGCCGTCGCCATGGCGCGTCGCTCGCTGGGTCGGGCGTTGAGCAGGGCCCGGCTCCATGCGGATGGATCGATCGTGGCATCGTCCGCGTGGGCGAGGATCATGGCCTGGGCTTCGGCGTTGGCGATGGGATCGGTGATGTCGGCGGCGCGTGATTCGGCCTCGGCGGTTCGGCCGGCTTTGGCGAGGGCTTGAACCACGGCGATGGAGGCGAGGTCGGTGATCTCGTGGCTGCGGATGCGGGTTGATGCCTGCACGGCCGCGGGAATCTCGTTGCGTTGGGCGTGGAATCGGGCGGTTTCGAGCGTGACCTCGTCGGCGAGGTCGGGGGCGAGCGATGCGGCGATTGTCGAGGCGTCCTCTCCCTTGCCCGCGCGGGCCATGAGCCGGGCGGCGTCGGTCGTGAGGCGATCGCGGTCCGGGCCGGGCGGGAGGGTTTGGATCTTGTCGATTGCTGCGGTCAGATTGCGGATGGCGGGGCTGACCGCGTTGAAGCGGATCTGGCCCTCGGCGGCGTCGATGAGGGCCCTGGCCATGCGGGCGGGGTCCTCGATCTCGCTGAGGCGTTGCTCGGCACGCGTCTTGGCGGTCTGGGAGAGATCGGAGAGGCCGGCGTTTTCGAAGGCGGCGGCCAGCCCGGCCCAGGCCGCGGATCCGGCGATGGGATCGGTTTGGAAGGCCATGCCGCCGGCCCTGTCGGCCAGTTGATACCAGGCGAGGGTGGACGAGATGTGCCGGATGGCGGCCAGGGGGGTGTCGCCCGCGTCGAGGCGCGCGGTCGCTTCCGGAGCGAGTTGGCGGGTACGGGTGTTGGCGTTGAGGTTGGCGGCGATCTCGCCGAGCGTCTCGTCGGTCATGAAGTCCGGGACATCGCGACGAAGACCGGCGAGCACGACCGCGCCGCCTGCGGGATCGTTGAAGGCGACGGCCCACCGGCCGAGCGAGATCCATACCTGTCGGTCGGCGGGGAGCGGGCGATCCAGGATGGGGGCCATGAGTTGGAACGCTTCATCGAGGCGTTCGGCGCGGCGGGGCTGATTCTGAGGAGATGCGTTCAGTTCCGCGATGCGCTCCGCGCTGCGGAGGGCCAACAGTTCTTCATTTGTCAGCGGACCCGCGAATGCGAGGCCGGCTGCGGATATGAGCAGGAACGCGGTGAGGGCCGCACGGGTGGGATTCAGTGGTTTCATGTGCGGAGGATACCTGATCTGGAGGACTTTGCCTGTCCCCGGATCGGGCGGGTCACTCGTCCGCGCGTCCCAGGGCGACCATGATCATCCCGATGGGGATGATGGAATCCTCAACGGCCTTGCGGCTGAGTTGTTGCATGCTGCTGATGCGGCCCGACTCGACGCCGAGGCGGAGGTCGTCGAGCAGGGCTTCGGCGGTGGCGAGCAGGCTGCCCCAGACCTGGAACTCGGCCTCGGTGTCGGGCATGAAGCGGCGGACCATGGGCATGTTGGTGGGCGGGACGACGCGCCAGCCATCGGGGTGCTGGCGCATGGTCAGGCCAAGGGGGGGCAGGACGGCGCGGCCGTCGAAGGTGACGGCGACGGTGTCGAAGCCGATCTCGGCGATGCCGATGCGGTCGATATTGTCGGTGACGGTGCGGTTGAGGCGGCCGAAGGGGTCGGCGAGGATCTGGGCGAAGGCGCGCTCGCGGGCGGCGTTGCGTTCGGGGGAGTCGGCTGGGGCGCGGTTGCGCGTGCTGGCGCCGAGGGCGCGGCGGTCGGGCATGATGGCGGCCAGGAGCGAGGTGGCCTCGCCGCGGGCCTCGGCGGCTTCGAGGTCCTTGGCGAGCTGCTCGAGTTCCTCGGGCATGCGGCTCTCGACGGTCTTGTGCAGGTCCTGGGCGGCGGCGAGGACGCGGCCCAGGCGGATGTAGAGGTCCTCCATGCGGCGGGCGCGCTCGGCGTCGGCCTCGGTGGGGGGGACGGGCTCGAGCAGTTCGACGAGGCGGTCGGCCCGCTCGTCGGCGAGCATCTGGCCGGCGGTGCGGATGACGGCTTCGGGGGTGGAGGTGTCGTAGGACTTTTCCGGCCACAGGCGGACGGCGGCCCAGACGACCGTGGAAATGAGCACGGCGGCGCAGAGGCCCACCATGCCGACCAGGATGCCCAGCGGGAGGGGCTCGCGGGCGATTTCGGGTGCGGGCGCGGCTGGGGCGGGGGGTCGGGGGGTCATCGGGCGGGCTCCCGCGTAGGATCGGGCATGCTGTGCGTGGTGAACGGACAACCCATGGAACTGCCCGAGCATACGACGGTTGCAGATCTGATCGCCCGGCTGGGGCTTTCGGATGCGATCTGCGCGGCGGAGGTGGACCGGGAGCTGGTGCCCAAGCGGGAGCGGGCGGAGCGGGTGCTGGTGGCGGGGCAGCGGGTGGAGGTGGTGACGCTGGTGGGGGGTGGGTGACGGCGGGGGGGTCGGAAGGGTGATCGCGGGTGGTTTTGTGGTTGCGGGCCGCAGGGGATAGGGGCGTCGCTTGGCCGCTCCCTTGCAGTCGCGGCTTGTACATTTACTCGGTGCCGCCGGGGGCTCGGAAGCCGGAGGCGGGGTCGCCGATTCGCAGGATGGCCAGGGTGGACTGGGCCTGGACCTCGCCGAGGGGTTTGCCGGCGATCATGACGACGGCGTCGCCTTCCTTGCCGAGGCCGTCGGCGCGGAGGCGGTCTTCGACCTCGTCGGTCCAGTCGCGGAGGCGGCCCTTGCCGGGGGGCTCGATGCAGATGGGGATGACGCCGCCGTGGAGGGTCATGCGGCGGGCGGCGACGGGCGAGGACGTGTAGGCGTAGATGGGGACGCGGAAGTTGTGCTGGCTGAGGTAGCGCGCCATGCCGCCGATCTGCGACCAGACGGCGACGCACTTGGCGCCCAGTTCGTTGGCGATGTGGCGGGCGCCGTGGGCCAGGGCGGCGGAGCGGTAGGGGTATTCGTCGAGGCGGTGGGGGACGTTGGCGCCCTGGGCGATCTCGTCGATGCGGCTCTCGGTGACGAGGATGATGCGGCGCATGGTCTCGACGACGAGGTCGGGGTGCCGGCCCATGGCGGTCTCGCCGGAGAGCATGACCGCGTCGGCGCCGTCGAAGACGGCGTTGGCGACGTCGGAGGCCTCGGCGCGGGTGGGCGAGGCGTTGTCGATCATGGTCTCGAGCATCTGCGTGGCGACGATGCAGGGCTTGGCCTTCTCGGTGCAGGCGGCCAGGATGTACTTCTGGGCGACGGGGACGCGGGCGACGTCCATCTCGACGCCCAGGTCGCCGCGGGCCACCATGATGCCGTCGGAGGCATCGATGATCTCGGCGAGGTTGGTGAGCGCCTGGGGCTTCTCGATCTTGGAGATGATGGGGATGCGGTGCGGAACGCCGGGCTTGTCGCCGACGTTGGCCTTCGTGCAGAGTTCCTCGAGCCGATCCCGCAGTTCGATGACCTCCCTGGCCGAGCGGACGAAGGAGAGGGCGAGGTAGTCGAGTTTGTTGCGCACCGCCCAGTCGACGCACTCCCAGTCCTTCTCGGTGATGGCGGGCATCTGCAGGTCGGACTCGGGCAGGTTGATGCCCTTGGACGAGGTGATGCGTCCGCCGATGGTCACACGGCAGCGGAGCCAGGAGCCGTCGGCGCGGTCGACGGCGAGCATGCGGATGGCGCCGTCGTTGATCAGGACGCGTTCGCCGGGGTCGACGTCGTGATAAAGGCGGTCGAAGGTGGCCCCGAACACCGGCACGCCGTTCTCGATGATGGCGTCCCCCTGCCCGTTGCGGAACATCACGTCATCCCCGGGCCGGACGATCACGCCGCCCTCGGGATCGAGGTTGGGCACCTTGCCCACGCGCATCTTGGGGCCCTGCAGATCGCCGAGCAGCGCGACGGCGCGCTCGGTCCGTTCGAGGACGGAGCGGATGCGGGCCAGCCGCTGGTCCATGGCGGCGAAGTCGCCGTGGGAGAAGTTGAGCCGGAAGACGTTGACCCCCGCCGCGACGAGCTTGGTGAGCATCTCCACCGAATCCGAGGCCGGCCCGAGGGTGGCGACGATCTTGGCGTGGGGCGGCTTGGCCGGGTCGGCGATGACGGAGAACGGAGCCTGGGCGTGCTGTCGCATGGGGGAGGGGGTTCCTTGGCGTCCGCGCCGGTGTGCGGCGTTGGAGATACGGGCCTTATCGACCGTCGACGGTATCGACGATCAATCGGTAGTTGTCCCGGAAGAACCGGGTGTACTCGATGCGGAGGCGTGCCTCGCGGCCGGGCTGGCGCCATTCGTTGCGGACGGCGTTGTATGTGGGTTGGGTGAAGGGGAGGCGGTGGTCGAAGTCGGCGAGGGCACGGACTTCGGCGATGGCGGCGGCCTCCTCCGGGTCGGTTGGCCGGGTGGGGGGAGACCAGGCACGGACCTCGGACGCCCATCGCCAACCCTGCTCGGCGATGATCGCCCGGGCCCGGTCGGACGCGTCGGCGGCGTCGGCCAGGGCGGGCAGGGACTCGATGCGGGTCTGGGGAAAGGCGTAGAAGCGGGCTTCCAGGTCGGCGATCTCGGCGGGCGTGAAGTCGCCGGAGCGGCGGGCCCGGTCGAGGGCGGCGTAGGCGGCGCGGCACTCGTCGGCGAGGTCGACGCCGAAGGCGCCCATCATGACCTGGACGCCGGTGCGCCAGCCGGGGTTTTCGACATCGGAGACAATCTCGAAGGGGTTGACCTGGTCGATGAAGTGCTCGAAGTAGCGTTCGAACATGGCGCGGCGGACGGGCATGCGGCGGAGTTCGTGCTCGCGGGGGCCCATGGGCTCGCCCGAGGGGCCGGAGGGGTTGGTGGGGTCGTTCGCGCGGAACTGCCAGAGGGCCTGGGCCTCGTCGGTCAGGCAGAAGCGGATGAAGCGCCTGGCCAGTTCGGGGTTGGGCCCGCCGTTGAGCAGGCTGATGGGGTCGGCGTCGACGTAGACCGAGCCGGCGGGGTCGGTGTAGCCGACGCGGTCGCCGCCGCCCGTCTCGGCGATCACCTGGGCCTGGCCGCGGCCGTAGAAGTCGATGGCCAGTCCGGCGGCGGCCTCGCCCATGGAGACGTCGATGGGGGGCTTGGTGGAGGAGTTGGTGAAGTAGCGTGTGGTGCCGCACATGCCGCGGAGGGTGCGCCAGCCCTGCTCCCAGCCCTGATTGCCGAGGATGGAGTCGAAGGTGGTGGTGACGGAGCCGGACTGGCGGGGGTCGGCCAGGGCGACCCAGCCGATGAGGCGGGGGTCGGTCAGGCTGACGAATCCGGTGGGCTCGGGCAGGCCGAGGCGGGCGAGCACCTCGCGGTTGAACACGATGCCGAAGCTGGAGAGGGCGGTGCCGATCCAGCGTTGATCGGGGTCGTAGAGCTTCTGGGGGCCGATGCGGTTCTCGCCGAAGATGGCGTCCAGCTCGGCCTGCGTGAAGCCGGCGGGGGCGGACTGGCGGATGCGGACGACGGCGTTCCGGCCGTCGGGGGTGCGGACGGCGATGGACATGGGGTTGGCGGTCTGGCCGTGGTCGAAGGAGCCGCCGCCGAAGAAGAGGTCGTACTCGATGGAGCCCGGGGGGAGGAGGGCGTCGTCGGGGAGGTCCGGGTCGAGCAGGCCGCGTTCGACGAGGTTCTTGACCGCGCTGCTGAACATGGCTTCGAGCTGCTTGCGGATCTCGCTGGTGCCGCCGGGGGTGCGGAAGTCGACGACGGCGGGGGCGCCGTGCTCGCGGAGGTGCCATTCGGAGAAGGCGCGTCCGAACTCGGCGCGGATCTGGGGGACGTGCGGGGTGATGACGATGAGACGCTGGGCGCCGGCGGGAGCGGCCTGGCGGTCCTTGCCGAGCGTGAGCGCAAAGGGGATGCCCAGGATCATGCCCAGGAGCACGGCGATGACGATCCGTCCGACCATGGGCCAAGTGTATGGGTCGGGCGTGGCCCACGACCGGCGGCGCCGGGGCGCGCCCGGCGGTCGGGGAACCGATCAGGCGAAGCCCATGGCGTGCTCGATGGCGCCGACGAGACTGTGAAGAATGAGCATGTGCAGCTCCTGGATGCGGTCGGCGGTCTGGCCGGGGACGATCCAGGTCTCGTCGCCGGACTGGGCGAGGGCCCCGCCGCCTTTGCCGAGCAGGAGTACGACGTGGGCGCCGCGGTGGCGGGCGGCCTCGACGGCCCGGACGATGTTTGGGCTGTTGCCGCTGGTGGAGAGCGCGATGAGGGTGTCGTGCGGCCCCGCCAGGGCGGTGACCCAGCGGGCGAAGATGTGCTCGAATCCGTAGTCGTTTCCGGTGCAGGTGATGTGGCCGGCGTCGGCGCACGCGAGGGCGGCGATCGGGGGGCGGTCGGCGCGATAGCGGCCGGTGAGCTCCTCGCAGAAATGGACGGCGTCAGCGCAGGAGCCGCCGTTGCCCACCGCGAGCACCTTGCCGCCCCGTCGGGCACGCTCGGCGATGGACCGGGCGACGCGGGCCACACGCTCCGCGGCGGGCGCGTCCGCGGCGAGGGCGGCCGCGACCCGGGCGGCCTCGGCGAACTCCGACTGAACCCGGGCGGTGTCGCTCATGCCCGATTCTAGTGGCTTGGCGTGCCGGTGAGGGCGTTCGTCGGGCCGGGTTTGGTCCGGGGTCAAGCCCGGGCATAAAATCTCGCCGAGGGACCTGGGCTCCCGCCGGAACCGGCCGGCACCTGCACCGCCCAAGAGCTTGGAGACATCGCAAATGACCACCGCGTCGACCCAAACCAGCCGCTCGCTGGCCGCGGATCCTCTTGCGCTGATCGATGTGGACCACGTCCGCCTGTACGTGGGCAACGCGAAGCAGGCGGCGTACTTCTACGCGCACACCTTCGGGTTCAACATCTCCCAGGTGGCCGACCTGACGACCGGCAGCCGCGACGAGGCGGACTATCTGCTCACGCAGGGCAACATCCGGCTGCTGCTGACCAGCCCGCTGCACGACCGGCACCCGGCGGCCGAGGAGATCAAGCTGTACGGGGACGGGGTGAAGGACGTGGCCTTCACCGTGGCGGACGCCGAGGCGGCGTACGAGCAGGCGATGCGCAACGGCGGCGAGTCGGCCCAGGAGCCGCGGGTGATCAAGGACGGGCGCGGCACGGTGACCGTGGCGTCGATCAGGACCTACGGGCGGGTGATCCACACGTTCGTGTCGCGGACCGGGCATTACGACATCGAGCAGGTCAAGCGGGGCGGGGCGGAGTTCATGCCCGTGTTCCGCAAGATCGACTCGCCCGTCAACGACTACAACCGCAAGCACCCGTGCGGCCTGATGTTCGTGGACCACCTCGTCGGCAACGTCGAAGAAGGCCGGATGAACCACTGGGTCAAGTGGTACGAGGACGTGATGGGCTTCAAGATGTTCAAGCACTTCGATGACGCGGACATCTCGACGGAGTACTCGGCCCTGATGTCCAAGGTGATGGCCAGCGGGAACCACCTGATCAAGATGCCCATCAACGAGCCGGCCGAGGGCAAGAAGAAGAGCCAGATCCAGGAATATCTCGAGTGGCACCACATGACCCCCGGCGTGCAGCACCTGGCCCTGCGCACGGACGATGAGCTGCACTCGGTCGCCGAGCTGCGTCGGCGCGGCGTCGACTTCCTGAGCCTGCCGGATTCGTACTACGAGCTGGTCTGGGAACGCGTGAACAAGATGCTCGTGGAGAACGGGCACGAGGCGGTCCGTGAGGACCACGACCGCATCAAGGAGCTGGGGATTCTCGTCGACGCGGACGATGAGGGGTATCTGCTGCAGCTGTTCACCAAGCCGCTGCAGGACCGTCCGACGCTCTTCTTCGAGATCATCTGCAGGCGGGGCAGCCAGAGCTTCGGCAAGGGCAACTTCAAGGCCCTGTTCGAGGCGCTCGAGCTCGAGCAGGAACGCCGCGGCAACCTGTAAGGCGGGCGGGACTCGATTCGGCGCCCCCCCCCCCCCCCCCCCCCCCCCCCCCCCCCCCCCGGGGGGCCCCCCCCCCCCACCACCCCCCCCCCCCCAACCGCCCCCCCCCCCCCCCCCGCGCCG
>CAYNRF010000100.1:0-8061 GCA_964399525.1 uncultured Phycisphaeraceae bacterium
AGACGCTCCAGCAGCGCCGCCGTCGCCGGATCCCCATGGGAACGGCTCACCACGATGGTCGCAGGGTCTCCGATCCTGTAGGTCCGGCTGTGGATCCGCTCCCCTGGCAAGAGGACGTCTCCATGCTCACCGAGCGGCAGCTTCCAACTCCCCTCTCCCTCCGCCCCCCCGTAGCAGAGCCGCAGCGCAGGCGCCAGCACCACCCCCGCCCCCCGGGACCGGATCCCAAAGCACAGCCCGTGCGACACCGCGTGCGGCCCCAGACTGAACGGAACCAGAAACAGGAACGCATACACCGGCTCCGCCTGCACCGCCAACGCCACACACCCCGCGATCCAGATGGCCAACGCCAACACCTGATTCACGCCCGCCACACCCCGCCCCACCCCACCTGCCCTCGAAACTACAGCGTCCATCGACCCTCCCCTCAATCTTCGCGTTCAAAACTCCCCCTCCTCACCACCTCATCCCCCTCCGCGCCCTCTGCGTGACCTCCGCGAACTCTGCGTTCAAAAGAATCTTCTGCCCGAACACCTCATCCCCCCTCTGCGTCCTCTGCGTGACCTCTGCACCTCAGCGTACCTCCCCCTCCCCCTTCCCCTCAATCGTCACCTGCACACGCTCCGGATGCCCGAACCACGAGTACCGCTCCTTCCCCTCATACTTCTCCTTCAGCACCTTCACCACATCCTCCATCGACCCGTCCGCCGGCACCCACCCGCCGAACACATCCGGGAAGTCCACCTTGCAGTTGGCGCACTTCTTCGCGTCATCGAACCGGATCGGGCACCAGAACGACTCCACGTTCCGCAGCATCTCCGTCCCCAGCGACCACACCCCCGTCATCCAGTCGCAGTACAGGCACCACACCAGATCGTGCCCGACGAGCCCGGAAAACTTCTGCCGCGACACATTGATCCACTCGCCCTGCCTGTACCGCGGAAACCGCACCAGCCAGATCAGCGGCGGGTACGCCACCAGCTCCGCCACCCGCACCATCCAGAACACCGGCACCGCCAGCGTCGTGACCCACAACGCCGCGTGATTCCTGGGCCGCCCCACCAGCGCATTGAGCACCTTGACGATCCGCGGCCCCTTCCTCGTCCCCCGGCGCGAGAACTCGTGCCCCCACGCCCACACCGTCAGCCCCACCACCTGCCCCAGGATCCCCCCCAGCACCCCCCACCACCCGAAGAACACCGCCCCCAGCAGCCACGGCAGCACCGTGAACCAGGTCACGATCAGATCCAGCCCGGGAGCCCGGCAGCAGAAGCGGGCCGGCCCACCCCCGATCCGTCCGATGAGGTGAAGCACAATGGCGCCGCCGGCCACACCCACCACCGTTGTCGCAAAGACGAGAAGCATGCTTTCCATCCTGCCAGACTATCAGACCCGCCGCGCGCGTGCCCGGCCCGGGCCGATCAGCAAAGAGCCCGCCCCGCTCGGAGCGGGGCGGGCATCAGACGGACGGCAGGTTCCGCGAGCACGGGTCAGGGCGTGGTCTGGTCAACCCGGCCACGGACATCGGACACCACCAGCATCCGCTGGCCGTCGATCGTGTCCCATCGGCCGGTCAGCTTGACCTGATCGCCCTGGCGGATGCGCAACGTCGACGCTTCGTCCGGATCCACCGCGATGAGCTGGTACTTGCCGTGGTTGAGCTGGACGCGGTACACCAGGTACCCCTCCACGTAGCGGTTGGCCCGCTGCACCCTGCTGAGCTCGCCCGTCATCGACACCGACCCGTTGGAGTCTGCGCCTGAGCGGCGGGTTTCCCGGTCGTTCTGCGAGTCCCGGTCGGCCCGTTCACGCTGCCCGGACTCCCCGCGCTCGTTCCATCGCGGTTCCATCCAGCGGTCCCGGTTCGCCCCCTCGCGGCCGTTGGAGCCGTCCCGAGAGGTGCGACGGAGCTTGATGCTGTGATCACCGGTCAGGATCTTCTCCACCACGAACAGCTCGCGGCCTTCCCGGGACACCGTGTCTCCGGCCAGCGTGACGCGATCGCCCTTGGAAAAAGGCAGCCGCTCGGGGCTGACCCGCGGGCCCAGATCGGCCGTCACGGTCTCGCCGTCCTCCATCCGGATCCGCAGGATCGTGTGACCCTCCGGCCGGAAGTCGACATCGGCCTGCTGGATGCGCTGAATCGTCCCGCGCGTGCGGTCCGTGGCGGCCGCCATCCAGCCCGTGCGCTGGGCGTTCGGGTCGTTGCGGTCGGCTCGGTCACCGCGCCGGCGGGTTTCATCGCCGGACCTCTGCCGCTGCGTTTCGCTGCTGTTGTCCATGTTGCCGATCACCAGGTAGTACGTCGGCTCATATGCGTAGTCCTGCTGGGCGTCGTAGTGGCCGTCGTAGTAGCCGCTGGAGTACGAGACGCTGTACGCCCCGCTCCATGCCGTATCCCAGTGATCGATGCCGAACTCGTCGTCGTAGTACCCGTCGTAATAGCCGTCCAGATAGGCGTCATGGTGGAGAGAGCCGTAGCCGTCCCAGTCGTTCCCCGCGACGCCGTACTCCCAGTCCCAACCACGGGTGCCATAGGTGGGATTCTGGGTGCCCGCGTCGTCGTAGTACCGGTTGTCGTAGTCGTAGTCATAGTCGTAGTCGTAGTCGTCATAGTCGTACTCGTAGTTGTACGGCCGGTTGTCGAACCAGTCGGTCGGGTCGTACCATTCCTCCTCGTGCCAACCCTCGTCCGGCTCGTATTCATAATGCTGGGCTGCCGCGGTCATGGTCAACGCCGCAGGCGCTGCGAGTGCAGCGCCGATCACCCAGAGGAGCGGTCGCCCCGCCACCGGGTGCCCGGTCGCCTTGAGAAGGTTGGTGGGCCGGATCGTGTCGTCTCGATTCGTCATCGCTGGTTCTCCTTTCATCAAATCCAACGTGGGTCGACTCCACACGAACACGGCGCGGTGACCTCGGGGTGAACGCGTCATGAAAGCCGGATAACGACCCCAAAACCCCCGCTGCAAGGGAATGCCCCCCCAACGTCTGGGCCGGAAGCAGGCAAACGCCTAACATCGTGCCGTTCGATGGCCAAAGCAAAGAAAAAACCCGACGCTCCCACCTTCGAGAACCGCCGTGCGCGTCACGAGTACTTCATCGAGGACACGCTCGAGGCCGGCATCGTTCTGATGGGTTCCGAGGTCAAGGCCATCCGCGACGGCCGCTGCTCGATCGGCGAGGGCTACATCTCCATCGAGACGAGCCCCAAACTCCGCATGGTCATGCACCAGACCGACATCGGCAACTACCAGCCCTCCGGCGCCCTCAACCACATGCCCAAGCGTGACCGGGTTCTCCTGGCCCACAAACGCGAGCTGC
This sequence comes from uncultured Phycisphaeraceae bacterium, assembly GCA_964399525.1. GTDB lineage: Bacteria > Planctomycetota > Phycisphaerae > Phycisphaerales > UBA1924 > UBA6054. The sequence goes on from CAYNRF010000100.1 coordinate 3,322, forward strand.
TCAAGCTCGCCCGCCAGGTCGAGCAGAAGGGCGTCACGCTCATCCCCCTCAAGCTCTACTTCAAGGAAGGCCGCGCGAAGGTCCTGGTCGGCCTCGCCCGCGGCAAGCAGTCCCACGACAAGCGCCACGCGATCGCGGAACGCGACGCCCAGCGCGACCTCCAGCGCGTCATGTCCCGCAAAGTGATGCGCTGATCGACAGGCCGCACCCGCGAGCAAGCGGCCGCGAGCGCCGACGGACCCACGAATCTCCGCGGACCACACTCACAAAATCGGCGCCAGCAACTGCGCCGCATTGTCCACCAGCCGAGAGACAAACCCGCGCTCGTCCCAGCCGCCCTCCGTCAGACATCGCGCGTTGGCCAGATACCGCTGCTGGATATACCGCATCTGCTCCGCGATGTCTTCGTCGTGGACGAAAAGGGACAGCTCGAAGTTGATCCACAACGATCGCCGGTCCATGTTCGCCGAGCCCAGCAGCACCAGCCGCCGATCGATCACGGCCGTTTTCGAGTGCAGCAGCCCACTCTGGAACAGCCGCACATCGACGCCGGCCCGCAGCAGATCGTCGTAGTACGACCGCGACGCGTGGCGGACCATCACCGAGTCGACCTTCTCCGGCACGATCAGCATGGTCCTGACGCCCCGCTTGGCGGCGGTGATCAGGGCCGTCAGCATGGTGTCATCGGGCACGAAGTAGGGCGTGGAGATCACCAGCTCGTCCTGCGCCGCGTACATCGACTGCAGGAGCACACGCCGCAGGTCGTCCGGGTTGTCCCCCGGCCCGGACGAGATGATCTGGATCGGGCTCAGGCCGGCCATGGTGGGCTGCTCCGGCCGTTCGGCCGCCAGCGTGTCGTCGGGGGACTCGGCGCACCAGTCCAGCCCGAACAGCAGATCCAGCGCCGTCACCGCCGGCCCGCGCACGCGCGCCATGATGTCCACCCACGGCCCCGCACGCCGGTTCCCGCTCGGATGGCTCGGGGTGCGGGGCTGCTTGAAGACCTTCGGGTCGGCCATGTTCATGCTGCCCGTCAGCGCCGTGACGCCGTCGAACACCGCCAGCTTCCGGTGGTTGCGCAGGTCCACCCGCGCCACCCACGCCCGGGCGAGCCGGACCGGCAACGCGGCCCGCACCTCGACCCCGGCCGCCTGGAGGTCGCCCAGCCACTCGCTGCCGAAGAAACGCGACGAGCCGACGGCATCGGCGAGCACCCGCACGTGGACCCCTCTCCGGGCTGCGGCGATCAGGGCCGAGCTCACAAGATCGACACGCCCGCCGGGGGCGTAGATGTAAAACATCACACTGATGGTTTTTTGAGCCCGTCCGATCTCGTCGAGCATGGCCGGAAAGAACGCGTCGGCGTCGTCGAGCAGTTCCACCGAGTTGCCCGTCAACGCCGGGATGGGGCTGGTGGCCCGGGCCAGGCGGTTCAGGGGCGCGAGGAACGGGCGCACCCGGGCATCCTCCGTGGCGGCGTAGGGCTCCAGGGCCTCGAAGCGTGCCCGAGCGGCATCCTCCAGCGTCTGCACCCGCCGTGCGCGCCGCCTGGACAGCCAGGACTCGCCGACCAGCACATACAGGACCACCCCGAGGATGGGGATCCATGCCAGCACGGCCAGCCAGGCCAGGCTCACCCCCTGCGAGCGGCGTCTGGAAATCACCCGCACGGCCACGCCGAGCACGACGGCCCAGTGCAGCACGAAGACGGCGGCCGGTATCAGCGACGAAATCCCCATGGCGCTGTCGCATCATACAGCGACGGAACGCGCACGCGGATGGATGGTCTCCAAAGAGCGGCGGCCGGGGTCTTCCGAACCCGGCCGCCGGATCGGTCTGGGGGCGTCGCCGTGGCGGTTGCTGTTTTTTACGGGCAACCGGCGGAGAACGCGTTCAGGAACGACTGGACATCGAAGAAGTTCAGCACCCCGTCCCCGTTCCAGTCCGCCAGCGGGCTGGGCGCTGTGAACAACGCCATGAAGGCGGCAAAGTCGAAGAAGTTGACCTGCGTGTCGTTGTTCAGATCCACCGCGCAGTCGGGCATCCCGTTGCCGTTGGGGCTGGGCGTGAAGCAGAGCACCTCCGAACAGCACTCGATGAGCGACTGGTTGTGCACGGACACCCGGACGCAGTAGGTCTGGCCGGCGGTCAGCGGGCCCGCGTTGATCTTGATCATGCCGCTCGTCTGTCCGGGGAGCAGCGTCGGGATGTCGATGTACTGCGGTCCGACGAAGAACCCGGGGGGCGACTCGGCCACGATGAACATGTGCTCGAGCGTTTCCGGGGTCAGGTTGGTGATCGTGAACGACACCGAGTAGCTGTTGGGGTCATCGGGCGAGGATACGATCGAGACCTCGCCGAACTCGATGCAGTCGCAGTCGGGAAGCACAAGGCATGTCTCGATCGTGCAGCACTCCTCGATGAACCGATCCGCCAGCACCAGCCGGATCGGATAGCAGTCGGCCGTGCCGTCGTCGGGCGGGCAGATGCGGACGGTGACGGGTCCGCTGGTGCCGCCCGGAGGCACGGGCGGGTTGAGCGTGACGACGTTCGGGCTGATGTTCGGATCGGCGATGAGGATGTAGTGGACCGGGACGTTCGTGTTGTTGACGAACGAGAACGTGTAGTCGTAGCAGCCGCTCCAGCCAAGGACGTCATCGGGGACGCAGACGATGTCCTCCTCCACCAGCTCCCCGCACGGACGGAACGTGTTGCCGAAGTCGAGGTGGTCCTTGATCTCGTTGAGCCCCAGCTGGACGCTGTACGAGCCGGACGCGGGGAATGTCTGGACCCAGTTCGACTGGGAGCCTTCGGAAACGACGTACGAACCCGGGTTGAGGCCCATGAAGTAGTAGTAGCCGTTGGAGTCGGTCTGGATCGTGCCGCCGGGGGTGAGCGTGATGGGCCAGTTGGGCAGCACCGGTTCGTTGGGATCGCGGACGCCGTCCCCGTTGAGGTCGTTCCACTTCTGGCCCGAGATGACGGACCCGTTCGAACAGCAGGCCGGGTCCTGCAGGAAACCGCCCGGGGCGGTGACCGTGACCAGCGCGTCGAGTCCCATCGCGACCGCGCCGAGATTCTCCACACGGAACATCAGACAGTTGCGTCCGACGTGGAACCGCGACTGGTCGGTGAACTGGATGGTGTTGATCGTGGGCGACGTGTACCCGTCGCCCACGGGCAGGATGGGCGTGGCGGTGTTGGTGATGACGTCGTTGAGCGTCTCGTTGAGGAAGACGCTCACCGCGTCGTCGGCCTTCGCGCCGAGGGTCAGAACCACGTTCTCGAACCCCTCGTTCAGGCAGAAGCAGACTTCGAACACGTAGAACCCGTTGATCGAGGCGAACGAACCGGGATAGGCGCCCAGCCATTGGGAGTTGGGATCCGGGTTGGCCCAGGCCGGGTGCTTGAGGATCACGCCCGCGGGGCGTGGCTCGGTGGTGCCGGGGTCGGGGTCGTACAGGATTCGGTACCAGGCGTCCTGGGCACCGATGGGATAGACGGCGCCGCCGCCCCCCGGTGTGTGCTGGAAGCCCGAGTTGAGCTGGATCTGGTCCGTCGTGCATGGCACGCCCTGGCCGAGGGCGGGGCCCGCGGCGAGCAGCGAAAGGAGCGTGCCGAACAGATGTTTCCCGCGCATGGATGCTCTCCTGAGTGATCTGGACATGCCGCAGCCTGGCACCACATCGCGTGGGGCCGGGCGCGGTCTCTTCGGATCAGGTTTGGCGACGCGGCGCTGCGCACTCCTGGACGGCAGCGCCACAGACAAAGTTGGCTGGCTGATCCGGGTGTCCCCGTCGGGGAGGAGCGTCTCAGCGGGCCGGTGTGTCTCCGAGGCGGCGAACGGACGCAGGCACGCCGCGTGCAACGCGTCCGTGGGGGCCGCCACGACGCGGTAACCCTAGCTTAACAGAGGACGCGCAGAACGCAAGCGCCAACCGCTGGCCGCGCGGCGGCCGGGCGGGTGATGGGAACACCCGGAGCGGTCCCGTCGCGGGATTCAGATGCCGCGGGACTTGACGTTCTGCGCCAGATGGAGCTTGGTGCGGGCCGCGTTGCGTTCGTGCGTCAGACGATCCTGCGCCGCCGTGCGATCGGTCGCGTCGGCCGGGATGGTGCGGGCCTCGGCCGCGGCGAGCTCGGCCCGCGCGTCCTGCTCGATCAGACGCTCGGCCGGCACGGCCTTCTCAGCGAGAATCGTCAGCTCGCCGTCACCCATCTTCAGAAAGCCCGAATCCACGAAGAAATGCCTCGAACCGCTGCCCTTCGCGGCCGGGAAATCCAGACGGAGCTCACCCATGCCCAAACGGGCGACGAGGGGCGCGCGACCCGGCTGGAAGCCCATCAGGCCGTCCCAGGCGGGAACGGAGGCATAGGTCACCGGCTCAGAAAGCAGCTCGGCATCGGGGGTCACGAGGCGGCAACGAAAAGTGTCGGCCATGGGGGGTCCTCAGGGGCTGATCGAAGGTCGCAGTCAACTCTAGGCCAGCATCTTGATCTCGCTCCGAGGAGATGATCGGCAGGTATGGCTTTTCCCCCAGCCACGTCCCCTCCCGGCAGTTCCCATCTCCGGGAGGGAGATCCAAGGCCGATCCGCAACCACGCCGACACCCCCGGCACAGTTCCCCGATCGATCGCGTCACGCCGCCGAGCCGGGCCACCAGACCGGACTCTGTCCGGATCCGGGCAAGCGAACGCAAGGCCCGTCTCAATCGGGCCACCAGTGTCACATCTGCCCTC
>CAYNRF010000100.1:8071-11048 GCA_964399525.1 uncultured Phycisphaeraceae bacterium
CGGGAGGGAGATCCAACGCCGATCCGCAACCAAGCCGACGGCGCCGACGGGCAGTCAACTGCCCCGACTACGCCAAGTCTTCGCGGGTTCTTCCCCGCGACGCACGGTGAGACCGGGCGATGGAAAACGCCCGGGCGGACCCGGGCGTTCGGTGATGACGGCATCCGCGTTTGCGTCGCGGGTGTGCTCAGCGGATGATGATCGTGCGTGGGTTGACCAGCAGGACGGGCTCGCGCTGGAGCAGGGTGATGCCGTTGAGCGAGTCGACCACCGCGCGGTAGCGGTGCTCGCCCAGCAGGCCGCGGAGCATGCCGCCGACCGAGGCGGGCGCCAGCCCGGCGGAGGAGGTCATGCCGGGGGCCTGCACGAACCCGCCGAGCATCTGCTCGAGCATCTTCTCGAAGCTCGGGGGGGCGGGGAAGTGCACGACGTCGAAGTCGGAGATGTCAACCTCGGCGGCGAGCTGGTTGACGGCATCGTCCAGGCCGCCGAGCTCATCGGCCATCTTCAGCGAGACGGCGTCGGAGCCGACGAACAGACGGCCCTCGGCGGTCTTCGACAGATCGATGCCCGGACGGCCCGCCTCGACGCGCGAGGTGAAGAGGTCGTAGGTCTGGGCCATGCGGTCGCGGACCAGCGCCAGCTCGTGCGTGTTCCAGGCTTCGGACGATCCGAAGAGCCCGGCCATCGGCCCGCGGGAGCGTTCGACGATGTGGATCTGGGCCTTCTCGTAGAGCTCGCCCATGGAGTACTTGCCGCCCACCACGCCGATCGAGCCGACGATGGAAGACGGATTGACGAAGACCTTGTCGCCGGCGGACAGGACATAGAACCCGCCGGACGCCGCCATGGAGCCGACGGAGACCCAGACCGGCTTTCTGGTCTTGAGACGCTCGAGCCCCTGCCACATGACCTCCGAGGCGATGGCCGAGCCGCCGGGGGAATCGACGCGCACGACCACGCCCTTGATCAGGTCCTCCTTCATGATCTGCTCGATCGCGTTGCGGATGGTCCGCGAACCGACCGAGGTGCCGCCGCCGAACAGGCCGCCGGAGGAAGAATCACCGTCGATGATGGTCCCGTTGATGTGCAGGACGGCGATCGTCGGATGGTCGATGTCGATCTGGCTGGACTTGCCCAGCTGGCTGAAGATGGCGAAGGGATTCGAGAGATCGATGCCGGCTTCACGGACGGCGTAGGGGTCGTTGACCCAGCGCACCGACTCCCCGTACGCGGTCTTGAGCCAGTCGGGCAGCGTGGGCAGGTCGACCTCGGCATCGATCAGCCCGGACTGGATCGCTTCGGCGCCGTTGGCCATCCAGGAGACCTTCATGGCCTCGTCCAGCTGTGCGTCGGTCAGGCCGCGGCCTTCCCGGATGTCGCCGCGCATGTTGGCGTACAGGGCGTCGAGCAGGGAGGAGATGTTCTGGTCCCACTGGGGCGAGGGCGCGGTCCGCGTCATCTGCTCGTTGGCGCCCTTGTAGTCGCCGACCTGGACGAGCTGCGCCTTGACGCCGACCCACCCGAGCGTGTCGGCGAGGAACATCTCTTCCATGTACATGCCCGGGAAGCTGACCGCGCCGCCGGACTGCATCAGCACGCGATCGGCGTGGGACCCGAGCAGCAGGTCCGTGGTGGAATAGCCCTCGGCGAAGAGGTCCACCCGCTTGCCCGCCTCGCGGACGCGCCGGATCGCGGCCCCGAGTTCCTCGACCTGGGTGTAGCCGAGCGCGGCGTCCTTGAGGCGGATCAGCACGCCGGAGAACTCGTCGTCCACGGCGATGGTGTCCAGCGTTTCGATCAGCCCGAGCAGGGTCTGCGTGCCGCCGTCGCCGAGCCAGGTGAAACCCGTCTGCATCTCGGCCGGGGTTCCCTCGATCTCGAGCACGGCGACCGAGGGGGTCGCGGAGGCGGGCAGGCCGACGGTCGCCAGCAGGGCGGCCCCCGCGGCGAGCATGCGGCCGATCCCCGAACCCGTGCACGATCCCTGATTCTTTCCGAACATGCCGATGGCCTCCTCCCCCGGCGCGGGGGTTTCTGATTGTACGGAGCCGGACCCACGGGGTTTCACGCGCCGGTCCGCCGCGACTTCTCCCGATTGCCTTCCAGCACGTCGCCCAGGCCCACCCCGGGCCGGACGATCACGGGCCAGAGCCGCAGGGCATCGACGGCGATGTTCGACACCCCCACCACGACGAGCACCGAACCGACCGCCTGCAGGACGGTCCCGATGGTCGCGATCAGGTCGGCCGCGGCCGATCCCGTCAGCCCGGCGGCCACATGGAGCACGTCGCCCCCGGCCGCCACGGCGAAACTGGCCAGCAGGGCGGTCATGGACTGGCGATCGACCCGGCCCGTGCGGACGACCACCGAGCGGACGGCCAGCGCCCGGGCGTGCTCGCGCAGCGCCAGGATCCCCAGCGCCACGAACACGAACATGCCCAGACGCAGCAGCGAGCGGTCGACCTCCATGGGCCCCGGCGAGAGGAACGGGGCGGGCGAGCTGCGGTCCACCCGGGCGTAGATGTTGAAGTAGATCAGGGTCAGCGGGATGAACGCCGCGACGCCGAAAGCGGCCCGCACGGCGGCCAGGCGGCCCACGCGGGCGTGCGGGCGGATCAGCGCGACCGCGGCGCCCAGGCCCGAGCCGACGAGGCCGGCGGTGCCGATCAGCGGCGCCCATCCGGGCCACCAGCGCATGCCGAGCAGCTCGCGGCCGATCTCGGCCCCGCGCATCAGCGCCACCGCCGCCACGGCCACGAACATGCCCACCGCCCACACCACCAGCCCGCCGCCCACCAGGCGTGGGTGGCGGACGGGAGCCAGCTCGTCGGCCAGCGGGTCGACCACGCCGAGGATGGTCGCCCGCACCGGCACGCCGCACTCCGGGCACAGCTCCCGGATGGACAGACCACGCAGGTTGTACCCGCAGCCGATGCACCACAGGTCACCCGTGAGCTGGCGCGCGATCACCGGG
>CAYNRF010000101.1:0-10914 GCA_964399525.1 uncultured Phycisphaeraceae bacterium
TACTTCGTGCGCGGCTACAAAGCCTTGTGCGCGGCTACAAGATCATTCCTCGTCCAGCGCGGCGTTGTAGCGGGCCATCAGTTTCGAGCGGGTGATCAGGGCGATGGGTTTGCTGCCCTCGAAGGCGTCGACCAGGCAGAGGCTGGAGATGTCGTGCGTGGCGAACTTCTCCAGGGCCGCGTCGAGGGTTTCGTCGGCCCGGATGGTCGGCAGGTCGGTGCGCATCAGTTCGGCGACGAGCAGCAGCGGGATGGCCTCGCGGTCGATCAGGGCGGTGCGCATGTCGGCGCCGGTGACCATGCCGATGTACTTGCCCTCGGCGTCGACCACGGGGAAGTCGGGCACGTTGTGGTAGGCGTGCAGGGTGATGAGTTTGCTCAACGGATCAGACGCATAAACCGGTTCGCGCGGCAGGGGCGTGCTGGCCACCGAGGACATGTGGACATGGCGCAGCACCGAGAGGTCGCGGGTGGTGCCGATGCGCACGCCCTGCTGGCGGAGCTTGAAGGTATAGATCGAGTCGCGCATCAGTTTGCGGCTGACCATGGTCGAGACGATGGCGGCCAGCATGATGGGCGCGAGCACCTTGGGCTCGCGGGTGATCTCGAAGAGCAGCAGGATGGCCGTCATGGGGGCGAAGGTGGTGCCCGCGACGAGGGCGGCCATGCCGACCAGGGCGTACTGGGCGGGGGTGGCCGACTCGGGCATCAGGCCCAGGGCCTCCAGAGCGATCCCGAAGCCGCCGCCGAGGGTGGCGCCGACGAACAGGCTCGGGGCGAACACGCCGCCCGAGCCGCCGGTGCCCAGGGTGAAGGTGGTGGCCAACGTCTTGAAGCAGGTGAGCAGGATGAGCAGCCCCGCGGCCAGCCAGGTGGCGCCCATGGCGTAGGCGCCGGGCTCGAGCAGGTGGCGGATGGTGTGGTAGCCGTTGCCGAAGAAGCTGGGCGTCGCGCCGGTCTCGGCGGCGACGGTGTCGGAGCCGACCGCGCGGAACAGGGCCAGGGCGGCGATGCCGAGCACGCCCAGAGCGAAGGCGCCGTACATGGGGCGCAGGATGGGGTGGACGGTCAGGTACCTGTCGGCCAGGTCCTCACCCTTGTGCAGCACGGCGGTGAAGAACCAGGAGCCCACGGCGCAGATCAGGCCCAGCACGATGAAGGCGGGCAGCTCGGCGGGGGTGAACACATACCGGGGCAGCTCGATGGCGAAGATGGCCTCGTTCTCCGACAGGATGACCTGGGTCAGCCCGGTGGCGAAGACGGAGGCGATGACGATGGGCGTAAACACGCGCAGCGAAAAGTCGCGCAGCAGGATCTCGACGGCGAAGAACACGCCGGCGATGGGTGCGTTGAAGATCGACGCGATGCCCGCGGCCGCGCCGCAGCCGACGAGCGTGCCGACCTGCTCGCGCCGGATGCCCAGGGCGCGGGCGATGACCGAGCCGATCATGGAGCCGATCTGGATGATGGGGCCTTCCGCGCCGCCGGACCCGCCGGAGCCGACGGTGGCGATGGAGGCGAGGACCTTGACGATGCCGGTCTTGGCCCGGATCTTGCCGCCGCCGCGGACGATGGCGTCGAGCACCTGCGGCACGCCGTGGCCGGCGGCGTCGCGGGCGAAGCAGTAGACCAGCACGCCGGTGATGAGCGCGCCGATCATGGGGATGACCGGGAGGATCCAGGTGCCCTTGGCCTTGTCCTGCAGCACGACCTGCCAGTGCTCGCTGGAATGCTCGGCCCAGGTCAGCCCGGCGTCGAAGGCGATGGCGCCCAGCGCGGTGGCCAGGCCGATGAGGGCGCCGATCATGTTGAGCCAGGCATCCGGGTGCTCGCGGGTCCAGCGGCGCACGAAGGCCGGGCCGAAGGGCAGACCGGCGGATCGGACGCTGGGCATGGGTGGGGCGATCGGATCCACGTCGGGCGATGGTACCTCCCCAGTCCGGGGAGAGTCGGGCGGACGGCCGCGGCGCTCAGGCCGTCGCCACGGCGCGCGGGTCGGCCTGCAGGGCCAGGTCGTCAATCTTCGGGGCGTTGGACATCGGTTTGCCCTTGTCGTCCGTCAGAGGGGCGTTGTCCGTGAAGCGGCGGATGACAAGAACCGGGTGGGCCTTCTCGTGGGCCTCGAGCTGCTTCTCGAGGGCCTCACGCTGTTTGTCGGGCAGCTCGGTCCACTTGCCGCGGCCGCGGCACTTGGGGAAGCGCGAGCAACCCAGCCACGGGCCGCGCACGCCGGAGCGCAGGTTGAGCGGCGCCTCGCAGACCGGACAGGGCAGGTCGGTCAGCAGGGCGGGGACCGAGGGGGCGGTGACGTGGCCCTTCTTGTCGATGTTGAGGATGATGCCGATGTCCTGGGACTCGCCGGTCTCGAGCGGGGTGGTCAGGAACGGGCCGAAGCGGCCTGTCTTGCGGATCATGGGGCGCCCTGTGCGGGGGCACTTCACGTCCACGAACTCGGCGAACTGGGGCCGGCCCTCGCGGTCGCACGGGCAGGCGTAGTCGCAGTCGGGATAGCGGGCGCAGGAGAGGAAGCGCCCGTTCTTGCCGAAGCGGTAGACCAGCGAGGACCCGCACTTCTCGCAGCGGTACTCCTCGGGCGCCGGCCGGACCTCCGCCTTGGCGTGCGTCATCGAGTCATGCGCCCGGGCCAGCGACTCGCTGAAGCGGGCGTAGAAGTTCTCGAGCATCTGGATCCAGTCCAGGTGCTCGTCCTCCACCTTGTCGAGCTGGCCTTCCATCTCGCGGGTGTAGCCGACGTCCATCAGACGGGGGAAGCCCTCGATGAGCTTGTCGGTCACGACCTCGCCCAGATCGGTGGCGTGCAGCGCGCGGGCGACCATCTCGACATACTTGCGGTCGAGGATGGTCTGGATGATCGCGGCGTAGGTCGACGGGCGGCCGATGCCCTCGGACTCGAGCACCTTGATCAGCGAGGCCTCGGAATACCGCGCCGGGGGCGAGGTGAAGCGCTGGCGGGGATCGATGTGGAAGGGATGGACGCGGGCCTTCTCGGACAGGGCCGGCAGGTTGAGCTCGTCGCCGCCGCCGGGCACGCCGGAGACGCGGTAGAAACCGTCGAAGGCGAGCGTGCGTCCGGTGGCGCGGAAGAGGGCCTTGTTGCCCGCGCCGCCGCGGATGTGGACCTGGGTCTGGTCCCACTCGGCGGGGACCATCTGGCAGGCGACGAAGCGCTCCCAGATGATGGTGTACAGCCGGTGCTCGTCCGGGCGGAGCACATTGCGGAGCGCGTCGGGGTGCCGCGCCGGGTCGGTGGGCCGGATGGCCTCGTGCGCCTCCTGCGCGTCCTTGTTGGACGACTTGTAGAAGTTGGGCTTGTCGGGCAGGTAGGTGTCGCCGTGCGTGCGGCCGATGTAGGCCCGCGCCGCGTTGATGGCCTCGCCCGAGATGTGCGTCGAGTCCGTACGCATGTAGGTGATCAGACCGACCGGGCCCTCGCCGGGGATGTTCACGCCTTCGTACAGCGACTGGGCGGCGCGCATGGTCCGCTGGGCGCCGAAGCCCAGCCGGCTCGAAGCGGCCTGCTGCATGGTCGAGGTGATGAACGGCGGCGCGGGGCGGACCTTGGTGCGCTTGGTCTCGATCGACTCGATGGTGTAGGGCGTGGCGGGGTCGCACACGCCCTCGATGGTGCGGACCCAGCGGGCGGGACCGCGGGCCTGCCGGTCCTCGCGGGTGTGGGCCTTGAGGTCACGCAGGCCGCAGGCCTCGGCGACCTGGGAGACGGGGCCGGTCAGGTCGTGGGCGTCCTTGCGGCCGAAGGCGGCCTGGACTTGCTCGAGGCGCTCGCTGACGGCGTCGGCGGTGAGGGTCTTGGGCTCGGGGACGATGGCGGAGCTGATGATGGACGGGTCGAACTTGCGGCCGTCGAACTCGATGAGCTCGGCGCGGATGGCGTCCTTCCTGCCGAGCCAGGCGTTCTGGGACTTGAGGGTCGGGGGGTTGCCCTTCTCGTCCTTCTCGGCGAGGAAGTCGCGCCAGGCGGGCCCGAGTTTGGCGGCGGCGGCCTGGTCGAGGCTGAAGTAGGCGTTGATCGACCACGACTCGTCCGGCACGAAGGCGCGGATCTCGCGCTCGCGTTCGACGATGAGGCGGACGGCGACCGATTGCACGCGGCCGGCGGACAGGCCGCGCGCGACCTTCTTCCACAGCAGCGGCGAGACCTGATAGCCCACGATGCGGTCGAGGATGCGCCGGGCCTGCTGGGCGTTGACGCGGTCTTCGTCGATCGGATGCGGGTTGTTGAAGGCGCGCTCGATCTCGGCCTTGGTGATGGCGGGGAAGATCACCCGCTTGGCTTCCTTGGAGGAGATGCCCAGTTCCTGCGCAAGGTGCCAGGCGATGGCCTCGCCCTCGCGGTCCAAGTCGGTGGCGAACCAGACCTGGCCGCCGGAGGCCTGCGCGTCCTTGGCGGCGCGCTTGAGGTCCTTGATGACGGCTTCCTTGCCCTTGAGGATCTCGTACGAGGGCTGGAACCGCTTCTCGATGTTCACCCCGGGGACCGGGGACTTGTCGCCCTTGGCGTTCTTGGCGGGCAGGTCGCGGACATGGCCGATCGAGGCCATGACGTGGTACTTGCCGCCGAGGTATTTGTTGATGGTCTTGGCCTTGGCGGGCGACTCGACGATCACCAGGTCCTTGCCGGTGGCCTCGCCTGCTTTATAGGTTTGCCTGGACCCCGCCCCGGCACGGGCGGAGCGGCCGCCCCTGGCGGGTGCGGCATCGCCCGCGGCTTTGGAAGCGGTCTTTTTGGTGGTCTTTTTGGTGGTCTTTTTGGCCATGGGGGATCCAGCCCGGCGCGTTCTGAGCCCCGGGTCCGGGAGGACAGGGAAGCCGGACCGGGGGGCCGAGTCAAGCCGCGGACGGGCGGATCCGGGCGTCAACACCCCTGTGGGGGTGTTGCAAACATTTGATCCACAACGATTTGCGCAATCTGGGCGGAAGTTTTGTCCTCCGCGCGGATCCACAGGCCCCGCTCCACCCCGCCCGCGACGGCCTGGCGACCCCGGAAGCGGTTGAGCCAGGTCCGTTGGTTCTTGGCCAGACGCCGGGTGTCGATCTTGATCTGCTCGGCGGCCAGATCCAGGAACAGCCGTCCCTCCAGGTAGGGGATCAGCTGCTTGTACCCGATGGCCTCGCGGGCCTGCGGGCCCAGACGACCGGCGGCCCAGAGCGACCGGGCCTCCTCGGGCAGGCCCCCCTCAATCATGGCTTTGACCCGGGCGTTGATGCGGGCGTTGATGGCCTCGGTCGGCCAGTCGAGACCGACGAGCAGGGCGTCAGGCCGGGCCGGGTGATCGGTATCCCACTGGGCCTGCAGGGTGGTGATGGGGGTGCCCGTCTGGCGGAAGACTTCCAGCGCCCGGATGGTGCGCCGCTCGTCGGCGGCGTGGATGCGCTCGGCGGCCCTGGGATCCACCTCGGCCAGTTCGGCCCGGCGCTGGGCCTGCGTCATGGCCCGCACGGCGGCGGCCACCTCGGGCGAGGTCTCGGGGGCCTCGAACATGCCGTCGAGGAAGGCTTTGACGTACAGGTTGGTCCCCCCCACCACGATGGGCGTGACGCCGCGGGCGTGGAGGTCGGCGATCAGCGGCTCGGCCCGCTGCAGCCAGTCGTGCACGGTGAACCGCTCGGTGGGCTCGACCAGGTCGATCAGGTGGTGCGGGACGCCCTGCCGCTCCTCGATGGTGGGCTTGGCGGTGCCGATGTCCATGCCGCGGTAGATCTGGAAGGCGTCGGCCGTGACGACCTCGGCGGGCATGTCACGAGCGCGGAGCCGCTGCGCGATGGCGACGGCCAGGGCGGTCTTGCCGCCGGCGGTGGGGCCGGTGATGACGGGATAAGGGGGCATCGCGATCGAAATGGACCAGAGATCGGTGGTGATGAGTCGTTCCAAACGGCCCCGGAGGGGCCGACGGATGTTGCCACGGGTGGAGCGAAGCGGAACCCGTGGAACAGGTATCTTCGCGGTATTCTTGCCCCGGAGGGGCTACGGAGGCATGCGATGCCGGGAACCTATACAGAACTGCTGTATCACATCGTGTTTTCGACAAAGGGCCGGAGTCGCTGGCTCACACACGAAATCGCTGACCGGCTCTCCGGCTACATCGGCGGGATTGCGCGGGATCAACGATGCACGCTTTGTGCCATCGGAGGCGCCGAAGACCATGTTCATCTGTATCTTCGGATGCGTACGGATCTGGCTGTGTCGGATCTGATGCGTTCGATCAAGGCCCGTTCGTCGCGCTGGCTGCATGAGACCTTCCCGGATCTGCACGACTTTGCCTGGCAGGAGGGATACGGCGCATTCACCGTGAGCAAGTCGCAGGAAGATGCCGTGAAGCGGTACATTGCGGGTCAGGCGGAACATCACCGGCGCGAGGACTTCAAGACCGAGCTTCTCAAGCTCCTTCGGGCTCATGGGGTTGAGTTTGACCCGAAGTATGTGTTCGACTGAGCGGCGATGTGGGGGTTCCATAGCCCCTCCGGGGCAAAGAAAGGGGGTCCATCGCAACCACGGGTTCCGCTGCGCTCCACCCGTGGCCACATCCGTGGGCCCCTCCGGGGCCGGGGGGCGGGCGCCGGGAGTAGCGGCCCTGGGCGGTCGCGGGCCCCTTGCGTATCCGCTTTTCACGCCTAGACTTGGGGCTATGCCAGTCCCCCGCGTCGCCATCGTCGGTCGCCCCAATGTGGGCAAGAGTTCGCTGCTCAACCTGATCGCCCAGGAGCGGATCGCCATCGTCGATCCCACGCCGGGGGTGACCCGGGACCGGCTGTCCGTCATCGTGGACCTGCAGCCGCCGGATCAGGTGGGCCCGGTCAAGCCGGTCGAACTGACCGACACCGGGGGCTACGGCGTGTACGTGGCCGAGGACGGGCGGTACAACGAGGTGGGCGAGGACCTGGCCAGCCTGACCAAGGACATCGAGGCGCAGATCGCCGCGGCGGTGTCGGGGGCGGACCTGATCCTCTTCGCGGTCGACGTGCAGGCGGGCATCACGCCGCAGGACGAGGCCATCGCCCGGATGCTGCGCGAGCAGAAGCTGGGCCGGCGCGACGCCAGGGGCACCGGCAAGCACGATCAGACGCCGGTGCGGGTGGTGGGCACCAAGTGCGACGGGCAGAAGTGGGAGCCGCACGGGTACGAGCTGTCCGCCCTGGGATTCGACGAGCCGCTGCTGATCAGCTCGACCTCCAAGTACATGCGTCGTGACTTCCTGGACAAGCTGTACGACCTGGTGCCGCTGACCGAGGACGGGCCGGAGCCGGAGGCGGACATCAAGATCGCCATCGTCGGCAAGCGCAACGCGGGCAAGAGCACGCTGATCAACGCGCTGGCCGGCGAGCCCAGGGTGATCGTGTCGGAGATCGCCGGCACGACCCGCGATGCGATCGACGTGAAGTTCGAGTTCGACGGCAAGAGCGTGGTGGCCATCGACACCGCCGGCCTGCGACGCAAGAAGAGTTTCCAGGACCAGATCGAGTGGTATGCGCTGGACCGCGCCCAGCGGGCCATCGACCGCTGCGACGTGGTGCTGCTGCTGCTCGACGCGTCCGAGCCGATCTCGCAGGTGGACGAACACCTGGCGCAGATGATCGTCAAGAGCTGGAAGCCGGTGGTGATCGTCGTCAACAAGTGGGACCTGGCCGAGGGCCGGGCCGACGATCGCGGACGGGCGGCGACCCCCGAGCGGTACGAGGAGTACATCCGCAAGGAACTCAAGGGCCTGAGCTTTGCGCCCATCGCCATCATGAGCGCCAAGGAGGGCCTGAACATCCGCGAGACGCTGGACGTCGCCTTCGACCTGCAGCAGCAGGCGGCCACCCGCGTGGGCACGGGCCAGCTCAACCGCGTGGTGCGGGAGATCGTCGGCGAGCGCGGCCCCACCAACCGGTACGGCTCGGAGGCCCGCGTGTACTTCGCCAGCCAGGTCAAGACCTACCCGCCCACCATCGTGCTGGTGGTCAACGACCCGGACCGCTTCACGCAGAACTACGAGCGCTACCTGCTCAACCGGTTCCGCGAGACCCTGCCGTTCGACGAGGTGCCGATCCGCATCATCCTGCGGTCCAAGAGCCGGGTGGAGAAACGGGCCGCGGGCACGACCGGCAGCGGCAAGGACACCCTCCACATGCCCGACCAGGCGACGGGCGAGTTCGACCTCGACCTGAGCGTCGAACAGATCGACACCCAGGCCCTGCTCGCCGACCTGCCCGACGACGCGCAGGCCTACTTCGACGACTGACCGGCCGCCGAGCGAGCACCCCTTGTTCGAGGGGGTCTGACGGGAAAATCGTCTCCCCTTGTCGGGGGAACCTCGCATTCCGAGGATCCCCTGGTGCGGGCCGGCGAAGTTGCCCCCGGTCTCCGCCGATCTCAAGGGCGGAGACGCTCATGCGGATCGGTCGCGGCCAAGCCATCGCGGTGTCGGTCTGGGTGCTGCTGCTCGGCGGCGGCTCGGGGCTGCTGGCCGCGCACTCGGCCCGTGCGGGCGGGGCCGGCACAACGCCCCCTGTCTGGCCGGCGGACCTGCCGGACTCTCTCGTCCGGTCCGACGATCGCTGGACCGTGGTGCTGGCCGCCCACCCGCGGTGCCCGTGCACCCGCGCGTCGGCCGACGAGCTGGCCGGGGTCTTGGCGGGAGCCTCGGAAGCGCACGAACTCATGGTGCTGGGGTACCGACCCGCGGACGACGCGGCGTTCGCGCAGACCGGCGTCGTGCGCCGGCTGGGGGCGCTGGACCATGCCCGGGTGATCGATGACGTCGACGGCCTGATCGCCGAACGCTTCGGCGCGCTGACCAGCGGCCATGTCTGTGTCTTCGACCCTTCCGGACGGCTGCGCTTTTCCGGGGGGATCACGCCCTGGCGCGCCCACAACGGACCGAACACCGGCGCCGCCGCGCTGAGCGCCCTGCTCTCGGGGCGACGCCCGGCGGCCGAGCAGGCACCGGTCTTCGGCTGCCCGCTGCACAACCCGCCGGCGCCCGACAACGACCTCGGATCCTGCACCCGGGGGGATGAACCATGCACACCGTGACCGCCCGTCGTGGGGACCGCGCACCGACCATCACCGGCGTCTGCCCGGCAAGCGAGCGGTTCAACGCCGCCTTCGCGGCCCTGTGCGCCCGGACCGACCGCGTGCTGGGCGTGACGCTGCTGGCCCAGTGGGTGGTCTTGATGGGTCTGGCCTTCGTGGTCAGCCCGCGGACATGGATCGGCGACTCGTCCAGCCCCAACACGCACCTGATCGCCTCGATCGTGCTGGGCGGGCTGGTGGCGGGGTTCCCGGCGTTCCTCGCCTGGACGAGGCCGGGCGAGGTGACGACGCGGCTGTGCGTGGGCGTGGCGTTCGCGATGATGGGCGGGCTGTTCGTCCACACGGGCGGGGGACGGATCGAGTTCCACTTCCACTACTTCGTGTCGATGGCGATCCTGGCGCTGTACCGCGACTGGCGCGTGCTGATCGCGGCGACGGTGGTGGCGGCCGTGGACCACGCGGGCCGGGGCATCTTCTGGCCGCAGTCGATCTACGGCATCGAGACGGCCGGCCGGCTGCGCTGGATCGAGCACGCGGTGTGGCTGGTGACCGAGGTCGGCTTTCTGATCTACATGACCCGGGGGGCGCTGGGCGACATGATGGCGGCGGCCGAGCGCGAGGAACAGCTCGACCGCACGGCGGCGATGGTGACCGGCACCGCCTCGGAGCTGGGCCAGCAGCTGGCCGACATGGAGACGCGCAAGGACCTGACCCGGCGGATCCGCGCCGAGGCCGACAGCGGCCTGGACGGGCTGGCCGCCGCGGTCGACGGCTTCCTCCAGTCGATGCGCGAGGCCCTCCAGGACATCCGCCAGACGGCCGAGCAGAGCCGCCTGTCGTCGGTGCGCATCGCCGGGGCGGCGGAGGAGACCAGCGGCATCACGGCGAACATGTCCGAACGCGCCGGATCGGCGATGGACCGGGCCGAGGGCGCCACGCGGACGGCCCGGGAGGGCGGGCGGGTGATCGGCGAGGCGATCCGCAACATCGATTCGATCCGCACGCAGATCGAGGAGTCGGCCGGCGCGGTCTCGGAGTTCGTCGCCGCCAGCGACACCATCGCCGGGTTCGTGCAGACCATCGGGGACATCGCCGACCAGACCAATCTGCTCGCGCTCAACGCGGCCATCGAGGCGGCGCGGGCCGGCGAGCACGGGCGCGGCTTCGCCGTCGTCGCCGACGAGGTCCGCAAGCTCGCCGATCGCTCGCTGGACGCCGCCCGCGAGATCCGCCAGGCGATCGAGGACCTGCGCGACAACTCGCGCGGCGCCGCCGAGCGGATGCGCGTCACGGTCACCCAGGCCGAGGAGAACGGGCGGCTGGCCGGGACGGCCGCCGGGTCGCTCGACGAGATCGTGCAGGTCGTCGGCCAGGTGGCCGGGGAGATCGCGGGCATCGCCGAAGCCATCCGCGAGGTCAACACCGCGGCCGAGCAGTCGGCCGGCGCGTGCGACGAGCTGAGCCGGGTCATCGACCATCTCAACGCCACGACGGCCCGGTTCCGCGTGTGAAACACGGACGGGCGGCCCCGTGGGGACCGCCCGCCGTCGGCACGTGGCCGGTCGTGTGCGTGAGCGCGGGTCAGGCGTCGGCGGGCCGGGCCGGCGGCCCGTCGTGGTCGATCACCTTGCCCAACGCCCCGGGCAGCTCGACGCCGGCCTGCCTGGCCAGCTCGTGGACCTGGGGCAGCGAGCCGATCATGCCGGCGAGGAAGTCGGCCGTGGCGGAGCGGGCGCCGCCCGCGCCCTTGGACTCGACCTGCGAACCGCGGCCCGAGTCCCAGACGGTGATCTTGTCGATCTTGAGGTTGCTGATGGCCTTGACCTGCTCGGCGACCAGCTGAGGCAGCTGCTCGATGAG
>CAYNRF010000102.1:0-10905 GCA_964399525.1 uncultured Phycisphaeraceae bacterium
GGACCTGTTCACCCCCGGCGGCTCCTACCACGCCGCCAAGTGGGACAACCTGACCGTGCGCAAACCCGACCAGCCTGCCGACAAGCACACCGTCGACAAACGCCCGGACTGGCTCCGCGACGAATGGACCTACCTCCGCCAAGTCGTCCGCGGCCAAAGCCCGGTCGACCCGCTCTCAAGCCTGGAAAACAACGTGATCGTGGCGCGGATTCTGGATGCGGCAAGGGAGTCGGCGCGGACCGGGCGAGCGATACGCGTGGGCGATTGATTCACATCGTGAGAGAATCCAACGACCCCAGCCCCACCGGCTCCTGCGTGTAAAACGGCTCTCCCGCCTCCGTCCCGATCCGCGAGCCGAAGTACACCCCCGCCGCCCGGATCCAGTCCAGCGCCTTGCGGTTCTTCTCCGGCAGCACGAACTGCGTGCGGTACGCTCGGACTGAATCCATTTTCGTCTCAAGCGTGTCCGAGATGTCGAAGACGAACTTCGGGTCCGCCACCCACCTCAGGTGCGTCGCGTAGTAGTAGAACATCCACTTCGGATAGCACGGCCGGGTCTGCCCGCCGCCGTCCTCCACGCCTGGCCCTTCCAGCGCCTCGCCCGTCCATTGATCGATCGGAGCCGGCATGTTCACCTTGCTCAGCTTGCTGTCGAACCGGGCGTCCTCCACGATCCGCGTCACCGCCCGATGGTCCGGGTGCGCGTCCACCGGATAGGTCGTGAACACGATCTCCGCCTGCCACGCCCGGATGACGGCCGCGGTCCGGTGCCGGGCCTCGACCGTGTGCTCGACCGTCCGATTGGGCAGCCCCAGCAGCATCCGGCGCACCGGCACGGATCCCGGGTGCTCGGCCGGATCCGGCGAGAGGATCCGCGTCGCCTCCGCGGCCTCCTTCGCCCGCTCCTCCGGGCTGCCCAGCGGCGTCGGCTCCCCGTTGGTCATGTCCAGCAGCAGCACATGGTGCCCCTGCCGCGCCAGCCGCACGATCGTGCCGCCCATGCCCAGTTCCTGGTCATCCGGATGCGGACCAACGACGACAATGCGTGCCATGAGCCATGATACAAGCCGCGACCGCGAGGGAGCGGAAGCGCACCCCCCAAACCGCGTGCGTCTTGGCACGCCACCCCAACCCGCCGCCCTCAGTTCAACCGATTCTCCACCACCACAAACCCCACCAGCTCCCGGTTGTCCGCCGGCCCGCTCTCGATCTCCACCAGCACCACGTTGGCCGGGTCCCGCTGGGCGAAGAACCCGCCCGCCCGGTACACATCCCCGAACTCGTCCACGAAGTTCCGCAGGTCCAGCGACCAGGTGTCCCCCGGCCGGAACTCGCCCACCTCGGCCGAATACTGCTGGTTCAGCCACAGCCGCCCCGGCCCGAAGGTCCGCGCCGTCGTGTTGGTCATCCGCAGCGTCGTCACCTCGCGGAACACCTGAACCTCCGCCGTCGTCCCCCGCGGCAGCGCGTCGGGATAGCTCGGCCCGGGCTCGGCCGACTGCTTCTCGCTGAAGAGCTGGCACCCCGTCAGGGCCGGCCCCCCGGCCAGCAGGGCAAGGGTCAGGCAGCCCGCAAGGGGCACGGTCCGGGTTCGGCGGTTTTCAGGCACGCCCCTATCCTCTATCAGATGTCCTGCCAAAGCAACAGCAAGCCCAACAACGCGACCCCGCCCTCCTTCGCCATCGCCGAAGGAGCCCAGGACATCGACCCTCGGACCGTCGCCGAGGCCCTCGTCGCCCGCCACGGCCCCGGCGGCATGGACCCCCGTGTCCGGGCCGTCATCCCCGAGTGGGACGCTCCCTTCTTCCAGGCCGGCCTGGCGGGCTATTCCGACGCCCCCATGCGGATCATCGCCCGCCGCCACGGCTGCCCCATCTGCGTCACCGAGGCCCTCCTCGACCGCACCCTCCTCGCCGGCGGCCGCGGCTTCGCCAAGGCCGACCTGGGCGACATCGAGGACAACATCCCCGGCGGCGTCGAAGACCACCCCCTGATCGGCCAGATCATGGGCTCCGAACCCGCCGAGATGGCCGCCGCCGCCCTCAAAATGGTCGAGCAGGGCCAGCGCGGCGACAAGGAATACCGCAAGGTCGCCTACAGGGACCAGGCGCCGGACTGGTTCCGCGAGAAGCTGCGCCTCCCCGGCGGCGAGCAGTTGACCACCCTGCCGGCCCAGGACGAGCCCGAAACCACCGGCGCATTGGCCGATCCCACTTCGTCTCTTCGTCTCTCCGTCTCTTCGTCTCTTCCCCCCCGCAGCTTCGCCGCGATCGACATCAACCTCGCCTGCCCCGTCAAGAAAATCTCCACCAAGTCCCGCGGCGGCCACTGGCTGACCGACCCCACCGGCGCCATCGAACTGCTCGAAGCCGTCCGCGAAGCCCTGCCCGCCGAGGTGCCCGTCACCGTCAAACTGCGTCGGTCCTTCGACGACACGCAGGAGATGGTCGACAACCTGCACCGCATCTTCGACGCGGCGTACGACATGGGCTGCGCCTGGGTCACCGTCCACGGCCGCACGGTCGAGCAGAAATATGTCGGCCCCTCCCGCTGGGACCCCCTGCGCGAACTCGTGCAGCGCCGCCCCAACCATCCCGTGTTCGGCTCGGGCGACGTGTGGGACGTCAACCAGATCTTCCGCATGATCGCCTACACCGGCGTGGCCGGCGCCTCCGTCGCCCGCGGCTGCATCGGCAACCCCTGGATCTTCCGCCAGGCCCGCGACCTGCTCGAAGGCCGCGAACCCCGCAAACCCACCATCCCCGAACAACGCAGCGTCCTCGAACAACACTTCGAACTCGCCCTGGCCGCCAACCAGTCCATGCGCAACCCCGAACTGCACACCGGCAAAACCATGCGCAAGTTCGGTCTCCGCTTCGCCGAACACCACCCCCGCGGCGAGGAAGTCCGCCAGGCCTTCATCAAGGTGACGTCAATGGAGGACTGGCGGGGGGTGCTGGAACAGTGGTACGGGGACGACCAGCCATAACACGGTGCGGTGGTCTTCGGCCCAGTAAGAGCACACGCCGTTGACGCACTCCCGGATCGTGCTCTTGGAAGCCGAGAGTATGGCGCCGGCACCGGCCACGACGCTACTCCCGGGCCTCAACCCCCGACTCCACCGGCGGCTCGATCATCGGCGCCCGCCCCATCATCGCCACCACCACCCCCGCGAAGATCAGCACGAACGCCACCCCCTCGTTCCACCGCGGCTTCTCCTTGAGCACCACGATCGCGAACACGATGAACACCGTCATCGTGATCGCCTCCTGCAGGATCTTGAGCTGCGCCGCCGTGAACGGCCCTCCCTGCGAGATGTGCCCGATCCGGTTCGCCGGCACCTGCAGCAGATACTCCGGGAACGCGATCAGCCACGAGATCCCGATCGCCACCGGGATCGTCCACCCCGTCTTCTTCAGATGCCCGTACCACGCCCAGGTCATGAAGCAGTTCGAGCCGATGAGCAGCAGCACGGTGATCAGCGCCTTGGACATGGCCAAAGACTAGCCGTCACGGCGATGACCCCGGACTAGCATGGACCGCAGGAATCGACCCCCCCGGGAGGAACCATGCGGAACATGCTCATCATCGCCTCGGCCGCCCTGCTGACCGGCTGCGCCCAGACCCGTCCCGCGGCCGATGGCCCCTCCGAACAGCCCCGCCGGGTCGCCATCGTGCTGACCAACCACGCCCAGCTCGGCGACACCGGCCGCACCACCGGCTTCTACCTCTCCGAAGCCACCCATCCCTACGCCGTCTTCACCGACGCGGGCTACACGATCGAATTCGTGTCGCCCAGAGGCGGGTTCGCGCCCATGGACGGCGTCGACCGGACCGACCCGATCAACGCCGCGTTCCTCGCCGACGCCGATCTGGTCTATCGCACCCGCACCACCGCGGCCATCCCCGACCTCGACATGGCGTCCTACGACGCCGTCTTCTTCTCCGGCGGCCACGGCACCATGTGGGACTTCCCCGACGATCCCGCCGTGCAGGAACTCATCCGCACCGTCTACGAGAACGGCGGCGTCATCGCCGCGGTCTGCCACGGCCCGGCCGCCCTCGTCAACGCCCGCCTGTCCGACGGCACGTACCTCGTGGCCGGCAGGCAAGTCGCCGCCTTCACCGACGAGGAGGAGACCGCCGTCGAACTCGAAGCCGTCGTTCCCTTCCTGCTCGAGTCGACCCTCCGCGAGCGCGGCGCCCGATTCGTCGAGGCCCCGAACTTCCAGGAAAAGGTCGCCGTCTCCGGCCGACTCGTCACCGGCCAGAACCCCGCCTCCGCCACGGCCACCGCGGAGGCGGTGGTCCGCGTGCTCGGCTCACGCCCGGACTGACCCGCTGCCATGCACCCCCCCCGCCCACGTCCACGACCACGGACCGCAATCGCGCTTGCGATCAGCGTCATGCTCGCGGCGCCCGGCTGCTACACCTACCGCCCGCCCGCCCGGTCTTCCATTTCTCCGGCCGACGCCCAGACCGCCACCACCACCCTCGAATGGCCCGCCCTGGACGCGGCCCCGCTCCGCCACCTCGCCCAGCCGCCCGAGTTCCTGCCCGACTACATCCTCGACGCGGACGCCTACCGCGCCGCCCGCCCCGAACTGACCGACGAACAGGCCGCGCAGATCATCGCCTCCATCCGATCCTCGGGCATCCGCGTCCATCGCTCCCGCCTGACCGATCACGGCCTGCTCCGCCTCTGGTCCGAAGCCGACGAGCCGCCCTCGTCCACCCCCACACGCGGCCCCTACCAGTTCATCCCGGGTCTGCGGCTCGAGTTCTTTGTCCGGTCCGGCCGCTTCCTCACCGCCCCCGCCCTCGCCGCCCGCGACGAAGCGGACGAGGTCTACCGCGCCCGCGGCATGCGTCCCCCGGGAACCAGCACCGCCACCGGCCGCCCCGGCCTGACCCGCACCCGCCTCGACCGTACCTGGGCCATCGAGGAAGGCCTCGAGCTCGCCACCCCCCACGCCGTGCCCGAGAACGCCCCCGGTCTGGTGCTTCATCTGACCTCGCTGTACGAAAACTCCTTCGAGCACGCCGTGCTGCACCGCTTCCGCCGCTGGGGCTGGGCGGTCGCTCACATCGAGACCGACATCCGCGTCCGCGCCCCCAACGCCCCCGCCATCCTCGATCGCGACCTCGAACGTTCCCGCCGCCTGTCGCGCGAGGCCCCGCGCACGCCGGCTGCGTGGCGCGAACGCCGCCGCGCCGGCGGTCCCGGCCCGACCCCGGAGGAACGCCGCGCCAACGAAGACCTCCGCCGCCAGGCCCGCGAGCGCATCGCGACCGAACTGCCCGACCCGCCCACCGGCTTTGAGATCAACCCGGACGACGGGCCCGAAGAACTCGCTCAACTTGCCGCCCGCATCGCCGACGCCGCCGACACCCGCCTGGCCGAGCACGCCTTCGCGGCCCAAGCGCTCGTCGCCGCCATCGACGAACTCCACCCGGACCTGGCCGATCGTCCTGTCGTCGTCATCGGCTTCAGCGCCGGCGCCCTGGCCGCCCCGGCCGTCGCCGCCCGCCTGCACGAGGTCTTCCCCGACCGACCGCTCCGCGTTGTTCTCGTCGGCGGTGGCGGCGACCTGCTCACCATGGCCCGCACCAGCACCCTGACCAACGGCGGAATCGCCCTGCGCCCCGCCGACGGCCCCGATCCCACCCCCGAGCAGATCGAGATCCTCCAACACGCGTACGAGTCCTGCGTGCGCCTCGACCCCGTCAAAGCCGTCGCGGCGATCCGCGATATTCCGATGCTGCACATGTACGCATCCCGCGACACCATCGTCCCCACCACGGGCGCCCTGCGCGTCAACGAGGCGCACGCCCACACCGCCCGCATCGTCCATCGCGGCGACCACGACACCCTCTTCTTCTTCCTCAGCTCCCAGGCCGGCCGCATCCGCTCCTGGCTCCGTTCGACGGGCATCGAGTGATCATGGGATTTCACACCCCCGGCGACTCCAACACCAGCGTCACCGGCCCGTCGTTCACCAGCTCCACCCGCATGTCCGCCCCGAACACCCCGGTCTCCACGCCCACGCCCTGATCGCGCATCAGCCCGGCCACACGCCCGAACAACCGCTCCGCCTCCGGCGGCTTCATCGCGTTCATGAAGTCCGGCCGCCGCCCCTTCACCGCCGACCCCGCCACCGTGAAGTTGGGCACCAGCAGCACCCCCGCTCCCCCCGCCCCCCCCGCCCCCCCCGCGCCGGAGATCTCGGCCAGCCCCAGGTTCATTTTGCCCCCGTCGTCCTCGAACACGCGCAGCCCGGCGATCTTCGACGCCATCCACGCCGCGTCCGCTTCGGTGTCGCGCACCTCCACGCCCAGCAGCACCACCAGCCCGCGCCCGATAGATCCAGCCACGACCACGCCCGCATCGCCGTGCACCCGCACCTCCGCCCGCTCGACCCGCTGCACCACCGCCCGCATCAGCACCCTTTCCGCACAAGCCGCCCGGCCCGTCCGTCGCCCATGCTGCCCATCGTGCACTCCACACTTCCGTTTCCTACGCCCCCGTGGTATGCTGCCCCGCAGGGAGGCCCCATGCCCAACTGGCTGATCATCGCGCTCATCGTCGCCATGGTGCTGATCGTTATCGGCTTCTTCGCCCTCGTGTTCGCCGAGATGGGCACCAAGCGCGCCAGCGGCCGCTTCTCCGCCAGCACACCCCAACCGACCAAAGGCGGCTCCGGCCGCGGCCCCTCGAAGCCCAAGCCCCGCAAACGCAAGAGCCGCTGACCGGCCCCCGAGCTCAGTCCGCGCTGAGCACGTACGCCGTCCCCTTGTTCTCGATCAGCCACAGCCGCGTCAGCTCGGCCCGCCGGTACACCCGCGCCGCCTCGGCCTCATCCCCGTGCGCCGGGTCCCGCACCAGCACCCCGCCCCGCCCGTCGAACCCGTGCAGCACGATCAGGTGCCCCGACGCGGACGAGTAGCCCGCCCCGGTCAGCTCTCGCTCGTCGAAGGGCGGCAGCGAGATCACGATCGGTCCGCGCCGCATGAAACGGGCCGCCTCCTCCCACGACCCGATCCGGGTGACGTGCATCGGCACGCCCAGCTCGCAGGCCGCCAGCGTGTTGTTCACCCAGTTGCCGTACAGGTCGAACTCATCGTCGTACACCCGCGCGGCCATGTCCGCCACCGACACGTCCGCGCCGCGCGACGCCGCCACCATCGCCAGCGCGGTGGGCGAGCACAGCCGCCCGCCCAGCACCTCGCCGCCGTCACGCTGGGCCTTGTGCGGCACCGCGTGCTCCACCGCGGCCGGTTCCGGCCCCATCCGCGCCGGCCCGCCGCCGCCGATCCGCGTCGTGGTCACCCACACGCCGTTGAGGGTCACCGGGCCCGACCCGAGCGCCACGACCCGCCACTCCAGCGCGTCGGCGGGCGTCTGGCACACCACCAGGTCCACGTCCACCTTGGCCAGCGAGCCCGCACGCACAGGCGGCGCCGACCACGCCACCTCGCGATCGCCACGGAACGCCAGCGTCATCCAGTCCGTCCAGGTCTCGCCGTGGAGCACCCGCGCCTCCAGCCGCGCCGCCCCGCGCGGCGGAACCCGCAGGTCCCACGACACCAGCGCCTCGTCGAACGGCCCTGGCGTCACCCGCTCCCCCGTGTACGCCACGGGCGCGTCCACCGTCACGCCGATGGCCACCTCCGACCGGTCGTGCCGGTGCGCCGCCGGGCCGGCGCACCCGATCTGCCACGCCAGCGCGCCCGACGCGATCAGCCCACACACGCGTGCCGGACGACGCGACGGGGTCATGCCCGTCGTTCCGTCGGGCCCGGGGGCGGACTCGGCGGGGCGTCGGCGTCCGCGCGGGTCGGTTCGGCCCGTCGGCCCTCGCCCGCGCGCGACGACTCGCCCGAGGTGCTCGCGTACCGCACCCGGCCGTGGTAGATGCTCGCCACGCTCTTGGAGATCGAGTCGCAGATCGTCGACAGCTCGCGCAGCGTCAGGTCGCACTCGTCGAACTGTCCGTCCATCAGCCGCCGGTTGGCCAGATCGCGCACCAGGGCGTCGATCCGGGAGGGCGTCGGCTCGGCCAGCGTCCGCGTCGCGCTCTCCACCGCGTCGGACAGCATGGTGATGGCCACCTCCTTGGTCCGCGGGCGCGGGCCGGGGTAGCGGTAGTCGCTCTCGCTGGGCAGCCGGTCGTCCTCGCCCTCGATCACGCGGGATTTCTCGCCGGCCGCCGGCTCGGGCTTCGCGCCCTTGCCGTTGCGGTCCCCCCGCTCGGCCTTCTCCACCGCGCGGCGGAAGAAGTACTCGACCAGCGTCGTCCCGTGGTGGGCCTCGATGAAGTGCCGCAGGCTCCTGGGCAGGTTGTGCTTGCGCGCGATCTCCATGCCGTCCTTGACGTGGCCGACGATCACCAGCAGCGACATCGCCGGGTTGAGCTTGTCGTGCTTGTTCGGCCCGCCCGACTGGTTCTCCACGAAATACTGCGGCTTGTTCATCTTGCCGATGTCGTGGTACAGACACCCGACGTACGTCAGCAGCGAGTCCGCCCCGATCGACTCGGCCGCCGACTCGGCGATCGACGCCACGTTGAGCGAGTGGTTGTACGTCCCCGGCGCCCGCTGCTGCAGCTCGCGCAGCAGCGGCTGCTTGGGGTCGCGCAGCTCGATCAGCGTCATCCCCGTCGTGATGTCGAACGCCTTCTCCACGAAGGGCAGGATGAACAGGGCGATCCCGCCCACGAGCAGGCCGGACAGGAACGACTGCGCCCCCGCCGAAAGGATCGCCGCCGTCCGCGCCGCAGCGCTGGGTCCGATCGCGGGCAGCTCGATGAGCTGGTCGAGCATCGCCGCCCCGCACAGCGCCATCGCCACCGCGAACGACATGCGGATCAGCGTCCGCCGCTCGCGGATCTCCCGCAGCTGGCTGACCGCCGAGGCGATGCCCACGATCATCAGCGCGAGCATCCCCACGTGCAGCCCCAGCGCCATCGCGACGAACACCGCCGTCACCGAGCCGACCGCCAGCGACGTCCGCTGGTCGTACGCCACGCACAGGAGCACCGTCACCAGGATCACCGGCGTCAGCGCGGCCAGCCACATCAGCCGCGGATCGAAGACCCCGAACACGCACGCCGAGCCGATCGCCAGGACCAGGGTCAGGGTCAGCCACCACACCCGCGCCGGCCGCTGGGCGATCTTCGGGCAGAACGCCGAGATGTACCCGGCCATCAGCACCGTGAGCACGGCCACGAAGCCGAAGATGCCCGCGCGCCGGATCATCACCGTCCTGAGCCCGCCCCGCTCGACGAACTCCTCCCGCTCGCGCAGGAACAGGGCGAACTGGTCCGCGTCGAGCGTCTCGCCGCGGCCGTAGATCTTCTGTCCCACCGCCACCGTCCGGCCCACCGCCTCGACCCGGTCGGCCGCGGCCTGCTGGGCGGAGTTCGTCGCCGACGCGTCGAAGGCGAAGGTCGGCCGCGGCGTGTAGTTCGGCGTGGTGTTGGCCAGACGCTTGCGGACCAGTTCGTCCAGGGGGGCCTCGAACCCGGCGTTGAACACGATCCGCTCCACCTCCCGGCGAAGCATCTCGGCGTTCTCGATGTTGATCGCCTCGTCGCGGCTGACGAACTGGCGCGTCGTCTGGTCGGGCGTCACCCCACGCAGCTCGATCTGCGGGCTCAGGCCCTCCTGCGTGACGCGCTGCCAGCCCTGCCCGCTGAGCATCGGCCGCCGCCGCAGGATCTCGTCGAGCACCGCCACCCGGCTCTGCCACGCCGCGAGCCCCGCCTCGTCCTGCGCCAGCAGACGCACCGCCGCGAGCAGGTCCGCCGTCAGGCCGAACTTCTGGCGGATGTCCTGGTCCACCTGATCCAGCGCCTCGACGCCCGCCAGCGTCAGCGGCAGGTTCGCGATCGACGTCCGCAGCTCGTCGAGCACCGGGCGATCCGCCGCGTAGATGCGCGGCGTGTTCTGCCGCGCCGCCTCCCGCTGCATCTCCGTCCGCTGGATGTCCTCGGTCCGGAACTCCACCCGGGCCAGCCGCGTCTCGCGCATGATCTGGCCGACCGCCACCCGCGGCTGCTCGATCGTCCAGGCCGTCAGCGCACCGACCACGGCGATGAACACCACGCAGGCCAGCAGCCCCCACCCCAGGGCCTCCTGGTCGGCCAGCGCCAGCACCCGGTCACGCCAGCGCAGCCCCCGCGTGGAGATGTTCACCCGCGAGGTCGTCCGGCGCCCAGCCTTGTTCGTGTCTCTGGCCATGGGCCCCTTAGCCTACCCCATCCCCGCCCGGCCGCGCGGCCCGCCCGTCCAACGCGCCCGGATCTTCGCGCAGCGCCGCCTCGACCGCCTCCCGGTACGCCCGGTGGTCGTCCGACGCCCCGTAGGCATCGACGATCCGCTGCACCAGCTTGTGCCGCACCACGTCCTGCCCGCTCAACGCCACCATCCCGATCCCCGGCACCCGACGCAGCCGCCGCACGGCGTCGATCAGCCCCGACTCGGCCGGATCCGGCAGATCGATCTGGGTCGTATCCCCAGTGACGATCATCTTCGACCCGTGCCCCATCCGGGTCAGGAACATCTTCATCTGGCCCCTGGTCGTGTTCTGGGCCTCGTCCAGGATGATCACCGCCCCGTTGAGCGTCCGCCCGCGCATGAACGCGAGCGGCACGACCTCGACCACGTCCGACTCCAGAAACCGCCGCAGATCCCGGTACTCCATCATGTCGTGGAGCGCATCCAGCAGCGGCCGCAGATACGGATTGACCTTCTCCTCCAGGCCGCCCGGCAGAAAGCCCAGCTTCTCCCCCGCCTCCACCGCCGGCCGGCACAGCACCACCCGCGAGACCGCCCCCTCCCGCAGCAGGTGCACCGCCGCGGCCACCGCCAGGTATGTCTTGCCGGTCCCCGCCGGCCCGAACC
>CAYNRF010000103.1:0-10817 GCA_964399525.1 uncultured Phycisphaeraceae bacterium
AACCCGGTGCTGATCGGCGAGCCGGGCGTGGGCAAGACCGCCATCGCCGAAGGCCTCGCCCTGCGGATCGTCAACGGCGACTGCCCAGAGGGCATGAAGGACAAGCGGATCATCGCGCTGGACGTCGGGCAGCTGCTCGCGGGCGCGAAATACCGCGGCGAGTTCGAGGACCGGCTCAAGGCGGTGCTGCGTGAGGTGAGCGCCAGCGACGGGCAGGTGGTGCTGTTCATCGACGAGCTGCACACGATCATCGGGGCGGGGGCCGCGGAGGGCGCGGTCAGCGCGGGCAACCTGCTCAAGCCGGCGCTGGCGCGGGGCGAGCTGCGCTGCATCGGCGCCACCACGCTGGACGAGTACCGCAAGCACATCGAGAAGGACGCGGCCTTCGAGCGGCGTTTCCAGAAGGTGCTGGTCGATGCGCCCAGCGTCGAGGAGACGGTGGCGATCCTGCGCGGGCTCAAGGAACGGTACGAGACGCACCACGGCGTGCGGATCCAGGACGCGGCCATCCTCGCGGCGGCCTCGCTGAGCGATCGCTACATCACCGAGCGGTTCCTGCCGGACAAGGCCATCGACCTGATCGACGAGGCGGCCAGTTCGCTCAAGATGGAGATCGACTCGATGCCCATCGAGCTGGACGAGCTGCGTCGGCGGATCATGCAGGTGGAGATCGAGCGCGAGGCGCTCAAGCTCGAGGAGAACACCGACGCCAACAAGCGGGAGATCGACCGGGTGGAGGCCGAGCTGGCCGGTCTGCAGGAAAAGAACCGGGCGTTGACCGCGCGCTGGGACGAAGAGAAGAAGGACCTGGCCGCGGCGGCGGAGATCAAGGCGCAGATCGAGCAGAAGAAGACCGAGCTGGAGCAGGCCCAGCGCCAGGGCGAGCTGGAGCGGGCGGCGCGGATCCAGTACGGCGACCTGCCGGAACTGAACAAGAAGCTCGACGCCGCCGAGGCCCGCATCGACGAGCGCCGGGCGCGGGGCGACAACCTCATCCGCGAGGAGGTCGATCCCGAGGCCATCGCGCAGATCGTGGGCAAGTGGACCGGGATCCCGGTATCACGCCTGGTCGAGAGCGAGCGGGACAAGCTGATCCGGATGGAGGAGTTCCTCAAGCACCGGGTGGTGGGACAGGACGAGGCGCTGCGCCTGGTGGCCGACGCGGTGCGCCGCTCGCGGGCGGGGCTGGGCGATCCGACCAAGCCGATCGGCAGTTTCCTGTTCCTGGGCCCCACGGGCGTGGGCAAGACGGAGACATGCAAGGCGCTTGCGGAGTTCCTGTTCGACACCGAGGACGCGCTGGTGCGGATCGACATGTCCGAGTACATGGAGAAGCACGCCGTGTCCCGCATGATCGGCGCGCCCCCCGGGTACGTGGGCTACGACGAGGGCGGGGCGCTGATCGAGGCCGTGCGGCGCCGGCCCTACGCGGTGATCCTGCTCGACGAGGTCGAGAAGGCGCACCCAGACGTGTTCAATGTGCTGCTGCAGCTGCTCGACGACGGTCGTCTGACCGACGGGCAGGGGCGCACGGTGGACTTCAAGAACACCATCGTGGTGATGACC
Source organism: uncultured Phycisphaeraceae bacterium (assembly GCA_964399525.1). GTDB lineage: Bacteria > Planctomycetota > Phycisphaerae > Phycisphaerales > UBA1924 > UBA6054. Next base: position 1,567 of record CAYNRF010000103.1, read on the forward strand.
AGCAACATCGGCAGCCAGAAGATCCTCAACATGGCCGAGCAGGGCGCGGACGACTGGGAAATCGAGGCGGCGGTGCGCGACCTGATCCGGCGCGGGCCGGGCGCGGACCTGGACGCCAAGGGGCTCAAGCCGGACATCGAGTCGGGCGAGATGAGCGCGCGCCTGAATGTCGGGATGCGCGAGCCGTTCTTCCGGCCCGAGCTGCTCAACCGCATCGACGAGGTGGTGGTGTTCCACCAGCTGGGCAAGGGCACGCTGCGGGGGATTGCGGAGATCCTGCTGGGCGGGCTCAAGAAGCGTCTGGTATCGCGCGGCATCACGCTGGAGCTGTCCGACGCGGCGTTCGAGCAGCTGACCACCGAGGGCTACGACCCGGCGTACGGGGCGCGCCCGCTGGCGCGGATCATCCAGAAGCGGATCGAGAACCCGCTGGCGGGTCGCATCCTGGCCGGCGAGTTCGAGCCCGGCGACACCGTGGTGGTCGACGCGGGCGGCGGCTCGGGCTCGGGCCTGACGTTCCGCAAGGCGGAGGGGCAGGGCTCGGCGGTGTGAACCGGCGGGAGACCAACGTGTGCGGCCCGTGCATGATCTGCACGGGCCGCCTTTGTTGTGGCAGACTCGACGCATCGGATCGATCGCGGCGTGACGCCGGTCTTTGCAACGGTTCGCGTGCTGGTCTTGCGTGTGTGTGGTGCTGACGCGCGGCGGTTCTTGCGCCGGCCCGTGGGCACATTTCCCGAGTTTTCAGGCCCCCGACACTCGGCCGTTCGCCGTCATGGAACCGGGTTCCGTCGGCGGCGTATCGCTGTGCGAGATCGTTTGGGTCTCGCTGAACGCCCCGGTTCGGGGCACCAAAGAAGCTTGCATATTCGATCGGTGCGTGTGCTGGAGTGAGAGTCAGAGATGACGGCCGGGGTGTCTGCGCGTGCGTGCGAACCGCGTGGACTGCCATCCTCCGGCCGAGCGCGCCGGGCATTCATCCCCTGATGCCCGGTGCTTGACAGAACGACGCCTCGACGCTGGGTGGGTAGGAACTTCCCGGTTCGCCCGGGGCGTCGGTGCGTGGGTCCCGTCGCGGCCTGTGCGGCGGGACCGGTGCGGGTCGCCGCCGTCGGCCCGGGCGTTCGGAGAGAGAGCCGCCCGGGGGTGCGCCGCGGCGGCCGGCCGTCACCGGACCGGCCGGGCCGGAGCAGCCCGGCTGGTCCTGTCTGCCCCCCCCACACCCCCCACGCCCCCTCCCCCGACCCCTCCTGGTTCCGCGCTCCTGCCCCTCCCGGCCGGCGTCGGCCCCGCCGCCACCCGGATCGGCCCGCGGTGCCTCCGGGCCCCCGTCCCCCCCGGTCCTCCCCCTTCAAACGGTGGTTGCGGGAAGGTTGCAGGCGACGCGAAAAAAATCGGGGCCGGGGCCGTCCGGCGGAACCGTGCCCGGGCCGGGCCCGTAGGGGATGGCGAGGCCGTTCGGGCCTCGCTGACCACCCCGTTTCGGGGCACTTCTTTTCCCGGTTCATGGCCGGCTCTGCCGGCGACAGTTGGCTGGAGCGAGAGAGAGAAACAACGGTCGCCTCGTGTGGTGCCTTGGCGCGTGCGTGCGAACCGCGCGAAGGAAACAAGGCGGCCGGCGCGCCGGTCGTGCGGTCCCCTGGCGACCGGCGCTTCCTATGATCGAGTTCGACGCCGGGTGGGTAGGAGCTCCCGAGAGTCGATCTGCATGCACGCCCGCCGCGGAAATACCGGCGGGCGTGTCCTTTTTTGAACACGATCCTTCGCTTCAGGACCCGACGGGACCGTGCCGATTGTTGCGAATCCGAAGGGGTCGGGGCCCCCGGTGGCCGATAGCATGGGCCCCAACGCATGGTCCCGGCCGCGGGCCGGATCATCGGGACGGGTTCGTGCCGTTCGGTGGCTTGCCTCTGGGTGCGCCGCTTCCTTGACGCCGTCTCGTCCGCCCTCCGATGGGGGCTGCCGGGTCGGTCCGGATCTCGACCATGATCTTGGGTTCGGTCATCTCGCTGTTCCTGCTGGCCCTGGCGGCGCCGTGGGTGGCGCGCGCCGCCGGCAGGTATGCGGGATGGGTGCTGGCGACCGTGCCGGCCGGCTGGGCGATCTGGTACGCCGGGCACATCGGGTCGGTCGGGGCGGGGCAGGTCGTCCGTCCCGAGCCGCTCGTGTGGGTCGAGCTGCTGGATATTTCCCTGTCGACCCGGCTGGACGGGCTGACGCTGATGTTCGCCCTGCTGGTCACCGGCGTCGGGGCCCTCGTGACGGTGTACGCCGGGGGGTACCTGGCGGGCCATCACCACCTCGGACGGTTCTATGCCTATCTGATCGCCTTCATGGCGTCGATGCTGGGCCTGGTGGTCAGCGACAACCTGATCGGCCTGTTCATCTTCTGGGAACTCACCTCGGTCACCAGCTTCCTGCTGATCGGGTTCGGGCACGACCGGGCCGCGGCGCGGACGGCGGCCCTGCAGGCGGTGATCGTCACCGGGCTGGGCGGGCTGGCCCTGATGGCCGGGCTGATCCTGATGGGCATCGCGGCGGGGACCTTCGAGTTCGGCGAGATGATCGACCGCGGGGTGGTGCTCGGCGACCATCCTCTGTACGTTGCGATCCTGACGCTTGTCTGTCTGGGCGCCTTCACGAAGAGCGCCCAGGTCCCGTTCCACTTCTGGCTTCCCGGGGCGATGGAGGCCCCGGCGCCGGTCAGCGCGTACCTGCACTCGTCGACCATGGTCAAGGCGGGCGTGTTCCTGCTGGCCAAGTTCAGCCCCGTGCTGGGCGGGACCGCTGAGTGGGCATGGACCCTGCAGATCGTGGGCGGCGTGACGATGGTCTACGCAGCCTTCCTGGCGGCCCGGGCGGTGTATTTCAAGCGCATCCTGGCGTTCACCACGGTCAGCTCGCTGGGCGCGATGGTCATGCTGCTGGGCATCGGCGGGCCGGGCGAGAAGGCCGCCATGGGGTTCCTGCTGGCCCACGCCCTCTACAAGGGCACGCTGTTCATGGTGGCCGGCACGGTCGAGCACCAGACGCACGTCAAGGACGTCGAGAAGCTCTCGGGCCTGATGCGGGTCATGCCGGTGACCTTCGCGGCGGCGGCCCTGGGCGCAGCGTCGATGGCGGGGCTGCCCCCGTTCTTCGGCTTTACCGCCAAGTACCTGATGAAGGGCCCGCTGGCCGGTTCCGAGCTGGGCACCGTGCTGGTGGCGGGCGTGGTGGCGATGGGCGTGTTCATGACGACCGCGGCGCTGCTGGTGGCCTTCAAGCCGTTCGCGGGCCGGCCCAACGAGGCCGCGGCCGAATCGTCCGAGGCGGGCGCCGCGCTTCTCCTGGGGCCGGTGACGCTGGGCGCGGCGGGCGTCGTCGCCGGGCTGATGCCGGGTCTGTTCGCCGCGCCGCTGGTCGGGGCGGCCACGCAGGCCGTGACCGGTCAGGCCCCCGAGAAGGCCCTGACCTCATCCTTCCATCTGCTCAACGCCGGGACACTGCTGAGCAGCAGCACGCTGGCGATCCTGCTGGGCGTGGGCCTGTACGCCGTCCGGGCGGTGCTGCGACGCTCGACGTCGGTGCTCGAGCGGCTCGAACCGGTGGTGTCGGGCCCCGTGGTCTTCAAGGCCCTGATGAACGCCACGCTGCGGGCCGGCGCCGTGCAGACGCGCGTGCTGCAGAACGGCTCGCTGAACACCTACATCCGCACGACCATGCTCGGGTTCCTCGGCCTGGCCGTCGGCCTGGGCGCGGGGCGGATCGCCGGCGGCCTGCTGATGCCCACCGAGGAAGAGCCCACGTTCCTGGGCATGATCCTGGTGGTGATGATGATGGTGTCCGGGCTCGCGGCCACGATCTTCCGCTACCGCCTGGCCGCGGTGGCCGCGCTCGGGGTGGCGGGGGTGGCTTCGGCGCTGATCTTCGTCTACTACGGCGCGCCCGACGTCGCGATGACGCAGTTCGCCATCGAGACGCTGACGGTGCTGATCTTCGTCCTGGTGTTCTACCACCTCCCCCAGTTTTCCAACTACACGGGGCGCCTGCGCAAGGCCGCGGACTGGGCGCTGAGCCTGCTCTTCGGGGCGGTGATGGGCGTGCTGGTGCTGCTGGCGGCGCGGACCGACCTGGCCCCCACGGTGTCCGGCTATTTCTCCGACAACGCCTACCCGCTGGCCAAGGGGCGCAACATCGTCAACGTGATCATCGTCGACTTCCGGGCGGCGGACACCTTCGGTGAGCTGGTCGTGCTGGGGATCGCGGGCGTGGGCGTGGCGACCCTGCTGTGCACGCGGACGCGGGTGCGGGCGCGGCGGGCCGGGCCGCAGGCCGCCGGGGAAGGGGGTCGGGCGTGAACTCGATCATCCTGCGGACGGGCACGGCCTTCCTGCTGCCGCTGCTGCTGCTGGTGTCGGTGGTGATCCTGCTGCGCGGGCACAACGAGCCCGGCGGCGGGTTCGTGGGCGGGCTGACCGCGGCCACGGCGATGCTGCTGCACATGCTCGCGTTCGGGCCCGATCAGGCCCGCCGCCTGCTGCCCCTGGCCCCGGAAACGCTGATCGGCATCGGTCTGCTGCTGGCCCTCGCCTCGGGCCTGCCGGCGCTCTTCATCGGCTGGCCGGTGTTCCAGGCCATCTGGACGGATTTCGAGCCGATCAAGGGCGTCAAGTTCGGCACGCCGCTGATCTTCGACGTGGGCGTGTACTTCACCGTGGCGGGGGTGGTGCTGCTGATCCTCTTCAGCATCGCCGACTACCGCGGCATGAACGCCGACGCCCGGCCCGCCGCCGGGGCGGAGGCGGGCGGGACAGGTCGGACGGGGGGGGAGGTCTGACATGCACCTGCTGATGGCGATCACGATCGGGCTGATGTACGCCGCCGGGCTGTACATGATGCTGCGCCGCTCGATCATCAAGCTGCTGATCGGGCTGTGCCTGCTCAGCCACGGCTCGAACCTGCTGATCTTCACCGCCGCCGGTCTGACCCGGGGCAACCCGCCGCTGATCCGCCCCGGCGACACGGCCATGCCCGGGCCGCACACGGACCCGCTGCCCCCGGCGCTGATCCTCACCGCGATCGTGATCTCGTTCGCCATCCTGGCGTTCGCCGCCGTGCTGGTCAAGCGGGCCTACGAGGAGGTCGGCTGCGACGACCTGGACCAGATGAGGACCACCGACCGATGAGCCCCCAGCTGCTGGCCAGCCTGCCCGTGATGCTGCCCATGACCGGCCTGGTGCTGTGCCTGGTGTTCTGGCGCGCGCTCGTGCTGCAGCGGGTGGTGATGCTGGCGGTGGCCGGATCGCTGCTGGCTGCCTCGGTCGCGATCCTCGTTCGGACCTCCGCCGGCGAGGTGCTGGCGGTCCGCCTGGGCGGCTGGCCGGCCGAGGTGGCCATCGCGCTGGTCATCGACCAGACCTCGGCGATCATGGTGCTGCTCAACGCCATCGTCGCGGTGGGGGCCGCGGTGTACTCGCTGGGCGGGATCGACCGGGCCCGCGAGGACTCGGCGTACTACGCGCTGCTGTGCGGGCTGTTCGCCGCCGTCTCCGGGGCGTTCACCACCGCCGACCTGTTCAATCTTTATGTCTGGTTCGAGGTCATGCTGATGTCCTCGTTCGTGCTGCTCAGCCTGGGCGGGCGCCGGGACCAGATCGAGGGGGCGATCAAGTACGTCACGCTCAACCTGATCAGCTCGACGCTGTTCCTGGCCGCCATCGGGCTGACCTACGCCATGCTGGGCACGCTGAACATGGCCCTGCTGTCGGAGCGTCTGGCGGCCGCGGAGAACCCGGGGATGTTCACCCCGGTGGCGGCCATCTTCCTGGTGGCGTTCTCCATCAAGTCGGCGGCCTTCCCGTTCTTCTACTGGCTGCCCGCCTCCTACCACACCCCGCCCTCGGTCATCTCGGCGGTGTTCGCCGGCCTGCTGACCAAGGTGGGCGTGTACGTGATGATCCGGTTCTTCGGGCTGATGTTCCCGCCCACGCACCCGGACGCGGCGACGGTCTACCAGATCATCCTGTGGCTGGCCGGGCTGAGCATGGTCACCGGCGTGGTCTCGGCGGCCGCGCAGATGAACATGCGCCGCATCCTCTCGTTCCACATCATCAGCCAGATCGGCTACATGCTGATGGGACTGGGCATCGCCGGCGCGGCGCTGGCGAAGGCCGCCCGGGAGGGCGACCCCACGGGCACGCTGACGGCCGCCGGCACGCTGGCGATGACCGGCACCATCTTCTACATCCTGCACCACATCGTGGTCAAGGCCAACCTGTTCCTGGTCGCGGGCATCGTCGAGCGGATCTGCGGCAGCGGCGACCTGGACAGGATCGGCGGGCTGTACGCCGCCCGGCCCGGCCTGTCCGTGCTGTTCCTCATCCCGGCGTTCTCGCTGGCGGGCATCCCGGTGCTGTCGGGCTTCTGGTCCAAGTTCGTGCTGGTGCGGGCCGGGCTGGAGGCCGAGGCCTACTGGATCGTGGCGGTGTCCCTGGCGGTGGGGGCCATGACGCTGTTCTCGATGGTCAAGATCTGGATCTACGTCTTCTGGAAGCCGTCGCCCGAGGGGGCCGAGGCCCACGACCCGGGGCGTGACCCCACCGTGGGCCCGATGCGCTGGCAGTACCTCGGCTCGGCCTTCCTGGCCTGCGTGACGATCGCCATCGGGCTGCTGGCGGGTCGCGCGATCGGGCTGGGCGAGATCGGGGCGGCCCAGATCCTCGACGGCACGGCCTACAAGGACGCGGCCATGAACCGCGTCGGCGACGCGGGCCCGTCCGGCGTGGCCGGGGGAGTCGGGGGGGTCGGGGGGGTCGGGGGGGACGGGGGGGTGGCGCCGTGACCACCTTCGTCTGGAACATCCTGCTCGCCCTGATCTGGGCGATCGCGCTGGGGCCGCCCACGCCGTACAACCTGCTCGTGGGTTTCGTGGTCGGCTATCTGATGCTCGCCCTGGCGTGGCGTCTGGGCCTGCACTACCGCGACGACGACGACGCCCACGAGACGACGTACTTCCGCCGCGTGTTCCAGATCCTGGGATTCCTGTGCTTCTTCACCAAGGAGATGATCGCGGCGAACATCCGCATGGCCTATTACGCCGTCTCGCCGCTCTCGCGCCTCAAGCCGGGCATCGTGGCGGTGGACATCGCCGGGATGTCCAACATGGAGATCACCGTGCTGGCGAACCTGATCACGCTGACGCCCGGCACGCTGTCGCTGGACATCAGCGAGGACCGCCGCCAGCTCATCGTCCACTGCATGGACGCGACGGACCCCGAGAAGATCAAGCGCGAGATCCACGACGGTTTCCAGCGCCGCCTCCTGGAGCTGATGCGATGATGCCCGCCACGCTGGTCCAGACCGTGCAGACCGGGGCCGCGCCGGCCGGCGCCCCCGGCACGATGCTCTACGGGTTCCCGGTGTACGACGTCGCGCTGACGGTGATCGGGGTGTCGATGCTGATGACGCTCTGGCGGCTGCTGCGGGGGCCGACGCTGGCCGATCGCGTCGTGGCGCTGGACCTGCTGGCCTTCTTCGCGGCCGGGGCGATCAGCATCGTCGCGATGGAGTCCAACCGTCCGGAACTGCTGATGGTCGCCGTCGTCGTCGCGCTGCTGACCTTCATGAGCACGGCCGCGTTCGCGCTGTACCTGGAACGCCAGGGGCGCGAGGCCGAGGAAGAGCGGGCCCGCCATGCAGGGTGAGGTCTTCGGGGTCGCGGCGCTGGCGGTCGGCCTGATCTTCTGCCTTCTGGCGGCCGTGGGCATCGTGCGCATGCCGGACATCTACACGCGGATGCAGGCCTCGACCAAGGCCGGCACGCTGGGCATCTCGTTCATCATCGTGGCCGTGGCCGTGCACTTCGGCGACGCCATCACCGCGCTGCAGGCCACGCTGGTCATCGCCTTCCTGTTCCTGACGGCCCCGATCGCCTCGCACCTGATCGCACGGTCGGTCTACTTCTACGGCAAGCGCGGCTGGGAGGCCGGCGCGCTCGACGAGATGGCCGACATGCACATCATCGACTACTCCGCGGCCGCTCCCGCCCAGCCCCGGGGCGACCGGCCGGTGGAGGATGAGTCCGATCCATCCCCGCGCGCCTGACCCCGGGAGCGGGCCGGGCCCCTAGCCTTGGGCATGGCCGAGATCTTCGTCAACGGGATGTTCGTCGAGCGGGACCAGGCGCGGGTCTCCGCGGCCGACGCGGGCGTGCTGCACGCGGTGGGTCTGTTCGAGACCATGACGGCCCGCGCCACCGGCGACGGCGTAGTGGTCGATTCGCTCGACGAGCATCTCGACCGTCTGCAGGCATCCGCGAGCACCCTGGGCCTGAGCACCGAACTCAAGACCGGGCCCTTGGGCGAGGCCGTGGCCGAGACCGTGCGGCGCAGCGGGCACGAGCGGTCCCGCGTCCGCCTGACCATCACCGGCGGTGATCTGAACCTGCTTCGTGCCACCGGGCGGGGCGCCCACACGCCCACGGTCATCATCGACGCCCAGCCGGCCACGCGGTATCCGGAGGCGATGTTCACCAAGGGCGTGATGGCCGTGATCGCCGACGCGAAGGCCAACCCGCTGGATCCGACGGCCGGGCACAAGACGCTCAACTACTGGTGGCGCCTGCGCGAACTCCAGACGGCCGCGGGCCGCGGCGCGGGCGAGGCCATCGTGCTGCAGGTCTCCAACCACGTGTGCGGCGGGTGCGTGTCCAACCTCTTTTCGGTCAAGGACGGCACGCTGGTCACGCCCATCGCCCGCGGCGAGGAACAGGAAATCGGCGGCAAGGGTGCCATCCCCAGCCCGGTGCTGCCCGGCATCACGCGGGCGCGGGTGCTGAAAGAGGCCAAGAAGATGGGCCTGACGATCGAGCGGCGGATGATGGGCATCGGCGATGTGCTCGACGCGGACGAGGTGTTCCTGACCAACTCGAGCTGGGGCGTGCTGCCGGTGACGGCGGTGGAGGCGGAACCGGTGGGGAGCGGGGAGGTGGGAGAGGTCACCAATCAACTGCGCGAGCGGATCAACGCGATCGGTTGACTACACGCACATTCCGCCGCCCGTCCAGCGGCCCGTTGGGCTGGCGGGCCTTCGTAAACTTCAGGCGGACCCACACCACGCCGAGCATGATGAGGAAGAGCGCCCCGGCGAAGATCGCCAGCGGGATGAAGATCACCAGCCCGAGCGCCAGCAGGCCCAGGAAGAAGAGCAGGGCCAGGAACTGGACGAGCAGGTTGGGCAGCCGGAACGAGCGCACCGAGGCGTTCTCCGCG
>CAYNRF010000104.1:0-10743 GCA_964399525.1 uncultured Phycisphaeraceae bacterium
CGATGATCTCGGGGCCCTTGGCCAGGCGTTCGGCCTGCACGCGGATGGACTGGCCGCCGTAGATGGCCAGGGCCTTGAGACCGGTTTTCGCGCCCAGGTCGTCGAAGTCCTGCTTGATCTGCACGGCCAGTTCGCGGGTGGGGGCGAGGATGAGCGCGCTGAAGCGGTCGCCCTTCTGGACCATGTGGAGCAGGGGCAGGGCGAAGGCGGCGGTCTTGCCGGTGCCGGTCTTGGCCTGGCCGAGGATGTCCTTGCCGGTCAGGGCGAGGGGGACGAGTTCGGCCTGGATCTTGGTGGGGTGCTCGAAGCCGAGGCCGCGGATGGCGGCGAGGATGTCCTCGTTGAGCCCGAGGTCGTTGAAGGTCTTGTCGAGCATGAACGACTCGGCGGACCAGCCGGCGGTGGGCTTGGTGGTCATGCGCCGGGGCGGGGGGACGGACTCGGTCTCCGGGTCGTGATCGGCGGCGGGGGCGGGGGCGCCGGACTTTTTCTTGCGGCGGCGGCGCTTCTTCCGGGGCGCATCGTCGCCGGGTTCGCCGGACGGTTCGGACGCGTGCTCCGGGGCATCGTCGGCATCATCGGCATCATCGCCGGACTCGGCGTCGGCGGCGTCCTCGGTCCCGCCGGCCGCTGCGGCCTCGGACGCGGGCTTCTTGCCGCGGCGGCGGCGGCGCTTCTTCTTGGGAGGCGCGTCGGCGGACTGCGTTGTCGTGGGATCGGTGGGGAGGTTCTCGCCCGAGGTCTCGGCCTCGAGGGCGACCGTCTGGGGGTCGTCGATCATGGGGTCCTCTGAAATGCTGCCGAACCGGAGGGGTCCACCCTCCTCGGCTCCGACACGGGCCGGGCGACCTTTCGAGGCCGGATCCCGGTGCCGCATGATAGGCGGGGTCTCAGGAACCCTTGTCTGGGGGCGGGTTTGCGGGCTCCGCGGTCTGTTCGAGCAGGATCATGTGCTTCATGAGGGCGCCCGCGGCGGAGGTGCCGGCGGCGAGCCAGCCGGCGCGGCCGTCCTTCCACGAGGACTTGAGCACAAGCTGCTTGAAGAACGCGCCGGGGGGCGAGGTGAGGAGGCGGAGGGGGCTGCCGCGCTTGCCGGCGGCCCGGAGAGACCGGGCGGACACGGCCTGGAGTCTGAGCTGGTTGGCCAGATGCTGCTCGAACGAGGCGAAGGACCGGTGGACGAGCGTGCCGCGGAGGTCCTCGACGGGTGTGCCGGGGGCGACTTCGAGTTTGTCGTGGGGGTCCAGGCCGGCCCATCGGGCGCGGCCGTCGGCGACGAGGTCGGTGCGGACCAGGCGGAGGCGCCACTCGGGCTGCCAGCAGTGCCTGAGCAGGCGGCCGCGGTATTCGACGACGCGGTTGACGCGGGCGGCGGGCAGATCGCGGCCGCAGGCGTCGCGGACGGACGCGGCCAGTTCGGGCGTGAGCGGCTCGTCGGAATCGAGGGCGAGGGCGTGGCGGCGGGCGCAGGCCGAGAGGGCGAGCTGCTTGGTGGCGATGTGGCCGCGCCAGTGGGTCTCGAGCAGCACGACCTCCGCCCACGCGCGGCAGGCGTGGACCAGTTCCATGGTGGCGTCGGTCGAGCCGGAGTCGACGACGACGAGTTGGGCGGCGAGGCCGCGGACGGAATCGAGGACGGGGCCGATGGTGTCGGCGTTGTTGCGGCAGACGATGGCGACGGAGAGGTCCGCGGGGGGGGGCGTGATCACGGGCGATGTTAGGTGCGCGGACGGAATGCACGGGGGTTGGGCGTATGCTTGCCGATGCTGACGGCTGTGGTCGTGCTGATGGTGCTGTTGCTGCTCAACGGCGTGTTCGCGATGTCGGAGCTGGCGCTGATGACAGCGCGGCCCTCCCGCCTGGCGGAACGGGCGCGGCGGGGCGACCGGGGGGCGGCGGCGGCGATCCGGCTGGCGGAGCACCCGACGCGGTTTCTGTCGACCGTGCAGATCGGGATCACGCTGATCGGGATCCTGGCCGGCGCGTACGGCGAGAAGGCGATCTCCGGGCACGTGCGGGCGTGGGTGGCGCGCTCGCCGGCGCTGGAGCCGTACAGCGATCTGATCGCGCTGACGGTCGTGGTGCTGGGCATCACGTACTTCTCGCTGGTGATGGGCGAGCTGGTGCCCAAGCGGCTGGCGCTGGCGTTCCCGGAGCGGATGTCGTCGCTGATCGCGCCGGCGCTGCTCGTGCTGTCGCGGCTTGCGGTGCTGCCGGCGATGGCGCTGACCTGGTCGACGGAGGCGGTGCTGCGGGTGCTCCGCGTGCGGCCGACGGCCGGGGACGACGTGTCCGAGGAGGATGTGGCGTCGCTGGTGAACCGGGCGGCGAGCATGGGGGTGCTGACCAAGCAGGAGCACGCGCTGGTGCGTCGGACGATGCGCACGGATGATCTGTGCGCCTCGGACCTGATGACGCCGCGGCAGGACATCGTGTGGCTGAAAGCGGGCATGGACGCGGCCGAGGTGCGCGAGCGGGTGATCGGCTCGCCGCACAACCAGTTCCCGGTGTACGGCGAGAGCATGGACGATGTGCTGGGGTTCGTTTCCGTCAAGACGCTGATTGCCCGCGGGTACCTGGGCGGGTCGGGAGGCACGCCGCAGCCGCTGAAACGGATCACGTCCAGGCCGTTGTTCGTGCCCGAGACCTGCCGGGCGCTGGTGCTGCTCGAGCGGTTCCGCGAGGCGGACCGGCCGGTGGCCATCGTGGTGGACGAGTACGGCGGGACGAGCGGGCTGGTGACGGTGACGGACGTGGTGCGGTCGATCGTGGGCGATCTGTCGCGGGCCGATGTGATGGCGCGGCCGCGGGCGGTGCGTCGCGAGGACGGGAGCTGGCTGGTCGACGGGCGGATGCCGGTGGAGCAGGCGGCGCGGACGCTGGGGATCGACCCGGACGACGCGGAGGCAGCCCCCGAGGCGCGGACGGTGGCGGGGCTGGTGCTGACGCTGCTCGGGCGGATCCCGACGCCGTCGGAATCGGTCCGCTGGGCGGGGTGGCGTTTCGAGGTGGTGGACATGGACGGCACGCGGGTGGACCAGGTGCTGGCGATGCCGGAGGCGGCGGTGGACGCGGGGGCGGCGGAGTGATGGCGGGCGGCGCGTCCAAACCCGCGGCAGCGCTGCGCAAGCTCAAGGTGGTGCGCTACAACCAGGACGGCGGGTATGCGCCGCGGGAATGGGCGAAGGCGATCGAGGCGGCGGGGATCGATGCCGCGGCCGGAGAGCCGGTGCGGGTGGGCGTGCAGATCACCAAGGCGCGGGCGGTGGACGTGGTGGTGCGGATCGAGCGGATCGACACGCTGGGGTCGCGGGTGCGGGCGGCGCTGGGGCGGAGCGAGTCGGAGCGGCTGTTCAAGTCGCGCAGGGCGCGGGCAAAGCTGGGGATGGGGCGGGGGCTGGCTGTGCTGACGGGCGAGGTGGATGGGAGGGCGGTTCGGGTGCTGGTGGGTGAGCCGGCGTGAGTACACCTCGCGTCTGGGTGCTCTGTGGATGGCTTTTCCTCATGGATCGGGAACCGCGTCGACAGGCGGACGGATAGGGGGCTTCTCGGCTGGCGGGCCGAGGGGTGTTCGCCGTTTTGGTTGGACCGTCATTCTCTGGAGATCGGCATGGCACAGCGTGGGACACGGCTCGGACTCGTGGTGGCGGGGTCTTGGCTGGGGTGCGTGACGCTGGCCGGGGCGCAGCCGTGCGAACTTGTGGGCACGGGGTGGCCGGGCAAGCCGGAGCATGTCCGGGCGTTGGAATGGATCGATCTGGGAGACGGGGGGCGGTTGTACGCTGGGTTCCCCGCGTCGAACGGGGTGTGGGTGTTCGATGGGAGCACCTGGACCGAGGTTCGGGGCACCACGGGGCGCCGCGCGCTGGCGTTGATCGGCTTTGATGACGGAACGGGTTCGGCGTTGTACGCGGGCGGGACCTCAACCGCCAGCGAGTCGAGCGTGGCGCGATTCCGGGCGGGGGAGTGGGAAGTCGTGGGCGATCTGCCGAGCACCGTGTGGGCGATGGGCGTGTACGACGATGGCTCGGGCCCGGCGTTGTACGCCGCCGGCGCGTTTGACTTGCCGGACGGATCGAACATCGCGCGATGGGACGGGACGGGGTGGTCGGCGGTCGGTGGCGGCGTCGATGGGCAGGTGGAGGGGTTGCAGGTGTTCGACGACGGCAGCGGGCCGGCGCTGTACGCGGCGGGTTCCTTTGCGACGGTGGGCGGTGTTCCCGCCGCCTTTGTGGCGCGGTGGGACGGGCAGGCGTGGTCGGCGGTGGGCGATGGGCCGCCGGAGTCTGCGCGCAAGTTGGTGGTGTTCGATGAGGGAGATGGCGAACGGCTGTACGCGCTCTCGGGGAGTCCTTTCGACAGTCATCTGATGTACCGATGGAACGGGGGTGCGTGGGAGGGGGTTGGTGAGGCGAGTTTCCGAGGTTTCACATCTGATGTGACCGTGCATGACGACGGGCGGGGGTCTGCGATCTACACGGTCGGGTCGACGACACGCCGCCGCACGAATGGTTCGCTTGGGGTCGAGGTGGGACCTTTCCGTTGGGACGGGTCGGATTGGGAATCGTACAACCTGGTCGACACGGCCGCGATCTCGGGCCGGCCGCGGGCGATCGTCGGGGGCGGAGACGGCCAGTTGTACATCGCGTCGAAGGGGCCATACGGGGTGCGTTGCGGGGATATCAACTCCGCGAGAAGCGTCGTGCGGTTGTCGTGCTTTCCCGATGCCTGCACGATCGACCTGAACTGCGACGGCGTGGTGGACGGGGTGGATCTGGTGGAGTTCGTGCGGCGGCTGCCGTGGCCCGCTGATCTGAACAACGACGGCTTCGGGGATTTCTTCGATGTGGTGGAGTTCCTGCGGATGATGAATGTGGGATGCGGGGATGCTCGCTGATTGAAGAGGATCATGCGGCGTTGAAAGGTGGACTTGCGCTCGGGCACGGGAGGGCATATCCTCTGCTGCCATGCCCACCACCACCGCCAAGCCCGTCCGGAAGTCGTCGCGCGCCCGTGGTCCCTGGACGCACACGGGGTCGGGCGGGGTGATGGCGACGGTCCACATCGGGGACTGCCGGGAGATCCTGGCCGGATTGCCGGAAGTGAAGAACCGCCAGCTGGATCTGGTGTTCGCCGATCCGCCGTTCAACTGGGCGCGGGACTATGACCGGCACCGGGCGGGGGACGCGTGGGATGACAAGCGGCTGGCGGAGGATGAGTACTGCGATCGGTACGACGCGGACCGGGCGATGGGGCAGTCGCGGTCGTTCACCTTCCAGTGGATCGACCTGTGCATCGGGGGGCTCAAGGACAGCGGGTCGATGTGGATCAACATCCCAGACGACTGGGCGGCCGAGATCGTGGTGCACTGCAAGGCGCGCGGGCTGACGATGGTCAACTGGTGCGTGTGGCATTACCGCTTCGGGCAGAACACCACGAGCCGGTTCATCAACTCCAAGGTGCACGCGCTGTACTTCTGCAAGGACCCGGACAATCGCACGTGGAACCCGGACCCCGTGCTGGAGACCTCCGACCGGCGGGCCATCTACGGCGATGCGCGGACGGAGTCGAAGAAGGACGGCATGCCGCCGGGGATGCGGGTGCCGATGGATGTGTGGTACGGGCCGTACTGGGGGCGCGTGCAGGGCAACAACAAGGAACGGCGCGACAAGCACGACAACCAGTTGCCCGAGGCGTACCTGCACCGGGTGATCGCTAGCACGTCCAACCCGGGGGATCTGGTGCTGGACCCGTTCCTGGGCAGCGGCACGACGGGGGTGATCGCGCACGCGCTGGGGCGGCGGTTCATCGGGACGGAGTTCTCCCCTTCGAACGCGGCGACCGCTTGGGAGCGGATCAAGAATGGGCCGGTGCGGACTTTCGACGAGGCGCGGGGGGTTTCGACGGCCATCCACGCCCAGCGGGTGACGCCGGTGGCGGAGCGGGGGGCGGGAGGCGCGAAGGCGCCGCGGACGCGGAAGAAGAAGGTGGCGGCGGAGTAGGGGCGGCTGGGGCCGAGCGCGGGCGTTTGACGCGGGTTTCATCGGAGAAAGTGGAGGGTTTGGCGGGGGTGGGACGATGGGTGGGGGATGAATCAATCCATCTGGTGTGCGGTCGCCGTGCTCACGTCGCATGCCGTTGGGCAGGTGCATGAGTTTGCCTTCCCGGACGGACACCTCGCCGAGCGTGTCATCGGCGTCTCGGACAGCGGGGTGGTGGGGGCGACGCTGGTGCGGTTCGAACCCTACAGCTGGGGCGGGTTTGTGTACCGGCAGGGGGCATGGTCGGCGCTTCATCCGGAAACTGGGCCTTCGAGGCTGCTGGGTCTCTCGGCGGATGGGGGCGTGACATTGAGCCACGCGGTCTCGCCGGATGGCGGCCTGTTCCTGCGGGGCGGGTTCGGGAGCGTGACGCTGCCGACTGATCATGCGGCCGCGTTGTCGTCGGACGGGCGGTCGGTGCTGCTCGCCTCGAGCGGGGGCGGTGCGGGCGGGACGCTGGAGATCAGCCGGTGGCGGGACGGGACCATCACGCCGGTGCTGACGCTGCCGGATCGGTACATCGCAAACTCGCGGATGCTGGCGGGCGGGACGGGGGATGTGTTCGTGGTCAGCGCGGACATCGGGGTGTATGACGCGTACGGCAGTCCGCGGCGGGTGGTGCGGGTGGACGGGGATGGGCTGCAGGAGTTGGGCACGCTCGCGTCAGCGACATTTGTCCAATCGACGGCGTCTGCGATGAGCGCGGACGCATCGGTCATAGCTGGTCTGGAGTCGGCGTGGGACGGGCCCGATGACGCGGATCGGTTCAACCATCGGGTGTGGGTGTGGCGGTCGGGCGTGATGTCGGAGTTGGTGGTCGACGGGTTCGAGCAACTGGTGGTGCGGGGGATGAGTTCGAACGGGTCCGTGCTGCTGGCGGCGGGCGTGGCAACGGACGGGGCGTACGACCGGCCGGCATCGGTGCTGGTCCACGCGGACGGTCGGACGGAGTCGGTGGAATCGCTGCTGATGGAGGCGGGCATCTCTTTCGGTGTGTACGGGCACGCCTGGGCCGACGCGATCGCGGCGGACGGGCGGACGGTGGCGGGGTGGATCGCCCGCGTTGATGCCTTTGGGGAACAGTCGTTCTCGATGTTCACGCTGACGGTGCCCGGCCCGGGGGGCATGGGCCTGCTGATCGGCGCGGGCCTGATGGCCGCTCGTCGACGGCGGTAGCACGGGTTGCATCTGAGATTCTGGAGCGTTTGGCGGGGGTGGGTCGATGGTCTTGGGATGAAGAACTACTTGACAGTGTTCCCTTCTTTGGCCATTGCGTGCGGCACGGCGGGTGCCGCTGATCTGATCGAAGTCCCGATGCCGGATGGAGTTCTAGGCGGGTCTGCCGTCGCGGTTGCGGACGGCGGGGTTACATTGGCGGCCACAGTCATCACTGACAAGGCGACGATTGGTGCCTACACATACCGTGCCGGAGTCTGGACCGCTCTGCACGGCCTGTACCAGAATCAGCTTGCGCTCGGATTGTCGGCGGACGGGTCGAGTATTCTGTACGCTGACGAAATGTCCGGGGCATCCGCGTTTGTGCTCAGCCGCGGTGGCTCTGCCGCACGGATCGAATCAGCACCGGGCATGCGGGTGCATTCCGCGGCATTGGGCTCCGACAACTCCACCGTGTTCTACAGCCAATCCGAGCAGCACACCATCACAGCGGGCACGCTCCACCGCTGGCGGAACGGGGTCGCGACCACGCTCGCCACGCTGCCGGACCGCTACAGCACGCCCGCCCAGCTTGTCGAAGGAAGTCTGGACGAGACCTTCGTATTCAATACGGATCTGCGTGATGATTACTACAATGTCGGCGGTCCGCGCCGGGCGGTGATCTTTGACCACGGCAGCCTGACCGAGGTCCCCACGCTCTCGTCCGCCGCGTATACGCGATCGAACGCGATCGCGATGAGCGGCGACGGATCTGTGGTTCTCGGGAATGAGACTTCCTGGGACGAGCCGGGCGGGTGGACCTACGGCAATGATCGGGCCTGGATGGTCCGCGACGGGGTGTTTTCTGAACTGAGCGTGGAGGGCTACGGATACACGCAAGCACTTGGCCTTTCACTGGACGGGTCAACGATGCTCGTGAGTGTTTGGAACGACCCCGGGATGGGCGGCGAGATGCTTCTGATGTACGAAGACGGACGCCGCCTTTCCGTGAACGACCTGTTTGCCGACGCCGGGCTTGTGCTGGGGGATGGCGTCTCTGTGACAACCGGGGTGCTTTCGTCCGACGGGCAGACGCTCTCGGGATTGGTGGTTCGTCCGAACGCAACGGGAGGAGCCGATCTCTCGTTCTACATCCTGACCGTGCCTGGGCCGGGCGGCATCGGCCTGTTGGCCGGCGCGGGCCTGCTGGTCGCGCGGCGGCGGCGATAACCCGGGGGTTGGCCCTGCCCGGCCGCTGTTTGGGGGGCGAAACGGGCGGCATCCGGCGAAATCCCTTGATCGAACCCCGGTCATGGGAGATGCTGTGGGCATGACGGACCGGATTATCCAGCGGGGAGTGGTGCTGGCGGCTCTGGCGGGCGTGGCCGGGGGCGGCGGCGTGGCGCTGGCCCAGGACGAAGGGTCGGGGCAGGCGCGGTTCACGCTGGTGACGCCCGCGGCCGGGCTTTCCAACGCGACCTTCATCCCCAACACGGGCTATCCGGCGGAGAACGCCATCCAGGCGGGGGGCGTGGGGGTTGGGGACTTCAACGACGACGGGTGGTTGGATCTGTTCGTGCCGTCGGGCGGGACGGGGCCGGACAAGTTGTACATCAACCGGGGCGACGGGACGTTCGCGGATCAGGGGGCCGCGTGGGGGGTGAACAAGTGGAGCCGCTCGGCGGGGGTGGCGGTGGGTGACTATGACGGGGACGGGTATCTGGATCTGTACGTGGTCAACTACGGAGACTTCCCGTTCCCGGCGGCCGTGGGCAAGAGCAAGCTGTATCGCAACCTCGGGCCGGACGCGAACGGGCAGTGGCAGTTCGTGGATGTGGCCCAGCAGGCGGGTGTGGCCAATGTGTTCGGCGTGATCGGGGGCATGGGGGCGGCGTTCGGCGACTATGACCTGGACGGGGATCTGGACCTGTTCGTGTCGACGTGGATCTTCTTCCCGGGGGGGAACCGGCTGTTTCGCAACAACGGGGACGGGACGTTCACGAACGTGTCGGCGATCCTGCCGCAGGAACAGTTCCCGCTGCGCGGGTTCACGCCGAATTTTGCGGACATCGACGACGACGGCTGGCCGGACCTGCTGCTGACCAACGACTTCTTCACCTCGCGGCTGTACCGCAACAGCGGGCGGCGGAGCGACGGGACGTTCGCATTCGAGGACATCACGCAGGACGCGGGGATCACGCAGGACTGCAACGGGATGGGGGCGACGCTGGCCGATCTGGACGGCGACGGGCGGCTGGACTGGTTCATGACGAACATCTATCTGCCCAAGGGCTCGCCGGGGTGCGCCAACACGCTGTACCGCGGGCTGGGGGTGATCGAGGGCGTGGCGCGGTTCGAGGATGTGGGCGTGGCCAGCGGGGCGGGGGACACGGGCTGGGCGTGGGGCGTGACGGCGTTTGATGTGACGAACGACGGGTGGACGGATCTGGCGGCCGTGGGCGGGTGGCCGCGGTGGCCGGGGACGCCGATGCGCCTGTACCTCAACGACGGCGACGGGACCTTCACCGATCGCGCCCAGAGCGCCGGGGTGGCGTGGACCGGGCAGGGACGCGGGCTGGTGCACTTTGACTACAACAATGACGGGCGCGTGGACATGTTCGCGGTGAACAACGGCGCGGTCGGGCGGCTGTACCGCAACGACTCGACCGGCACGGGGAACTGGCTGCGCCTGGACTTTGACACCTCCATGCACCCGTGCGCTGCGCCGCGGGGCGTGGGGACGCGGGTGTGGGTCACGGCCGGGGACCGGACCTGGATGCAGCTGCTCGACTCACGCACGACCTATCTGAGCCAGAGCGAGCAGACGCTGCACTTCGGCTTGGGAAATGCGGCGACGGTGGACTCGGTGGAGATCCGCTGGGCGGACGGGTCGGGCACGGTACTGTACGATGTCGCGGTGAACCAGCGGCTGACGGTGCAGGCGTTCCACGATGCGGACGCCGACCGCAACCGGCGGCTGGACTTCTTCGACATCGCGGCGTTCCTGAATGCGTACATCGCGGGCGATGCGGCGGCGGACGCGGACCGGGACGGGACGGTCACGCCGGCGGACATCGGGCGGTTTGTCGACCGGTTCCGGGCGGGGTGCCCGTGAGCGGGCGGGTGGGTCTGAGGATCACTACGGCCGGGCAGTACTGCGTGATGCGGGCGCACCTTTTTGGCGGGCTTCCTACCATCGGGCATGGCGAACCCCACCGTGTCTTCCGAGCGTCGTGCGTTGCATCTGGACTGGCTCAAGCGGGTCACCATGATCCCCTCGGCGGCGGGGCATGAGGGACGCGTGGTCGCGTGGATCGAGCGGTGGCTGGACGAGCGGCCGGATGTGGGCGTGCGGCACGACCGGCACGGGAACATCGAGCTGCGCCTGGCCGCGGCGGCCGAAACGGACGCACCGATCTACTTCACGGCCCACCTCGACCACCCGACCTTCGTGGTCGACGAGGTGCTCTCCCCCACCACGCTGGTGCTCGGGTTCCGCGGCGGCGTGATGGCGGACTATTTCCCGCAGGCACGGGTGCGGGTGCAT
>CAYNRF010000105.1:0-10240 GCA_964399525.1 uncultured Phycisphaeraceae bacterium
CCTTGGCCCCCTGGCTGTCGGCGTCCGAGCAGGCGGGCAGGCCGGTCAGGGCCAGCAGGGCCAGCAGGGCGGGTGCGGTCCGTGCGGCGGGGTTCGGCGGTCCATGGCGTCAGTGTATCGCCCGGGCCGCGGTGGGGTGCGCTCGTCCGCCCGTGCGCGGGGGAATCGGCCGGTGCCGGGTGGGAACGACCGGCATCCCCGCACGAACGGTGCGATGCGGGGGGATGAGCGATGGGGGCGAGGAGCAGCATCGGCGGGGGCCGCGCGGCCGTAATCTTGGACATGAACGACACCCTCCGCCAGATCCATGCGCACCGTTCCATCCGTCGCTTCCGCGAGGATGCCCTGCCGGACGCCCATGTGGTCGAGGCCGTGCGGGCGGGACAGATGGCGTCCACCAGCTCGGCCGTCCAGGCCTATTCGGTGATCCGGGTCCGGGACGCCGCCAAGCGGGCGGCGCTGGCGGAGCTGAGCGGGCCGCAGGAGAAGGTGGCCCGCTGCGGGGCGTTCCTGGTGGTGTGCGGCGACGCCCGACGCCATCGCGTGATCTGTCACCGGGCCGGCGCGCCGTTCGCAGACACCTTTGAGAGCTTTCTTGTCGCGGTGATCGACGCCTCGCTGATGGCGCAGAACATGACGCTGGCGTTCGAGTCGATGGGCTACGGCGTGTGCTACATCGGCGGAATCCGCAACGATCTCCCGCGGGTGCGTGACCTGCTGGCAATGCCGCCGGGCGTCTACCCGCTCTTCGGGCTGTGCGTGGGCCTGCCCGAGGAGGATCCGGCGCCCCGTCCGCGGCTGTCTGCGGAGGCGGTGCTGTTCGACGACGCGTACCCGAGCGACGAGACGCTGCTGGCGGGCGTCGATGCGTACGACGCGTCGTACCGGGCCTATCTGACGGCCCGGGGCGCGCCGCGGGTGACCGGCTGGTCCGAGGCGATGGCGGCCCGCGGGCATGAAAAAGCCCGCGCGGACGCGGGCAGTTTCTATGTGTCGCAGGGCGCGACGCTGGGATGAGCCTTCCCCGCGCTCGGCCGGCGGGCGGTGACCGTTGGTCACATGGCGGTACGCTTGCAGTTGACGAACCAGCTCCACTCCTCGGGGCTGAAGGCGACGAGGCCGCGCTCGACGGCCTCGCGGACCAGCTCGGCGCGGTTCTTGAAGTTCATCTTGCGGTGGAGGCTCTCGAGGTGACGCTCGACGGTCTTGGGCGAGCGGTGGAGCAGCTCGCCGATGTCGGCCACGGTCATGCCGGCGGCGAGGTAATAGAACACCTCGAGCTCGCGCGGCGTGAGGATGTCCAGCTCGCCCAGGTCGCCGACCTTGGCCAGCGGGAAGGTCGG
Source organism: uncultured Phycisphaeraceae bacterium (assembly GCA_964399525.1). Lineage (GTDB taxonomy): Bacteria > Planctomycetota > Phycisphaerae > Phycisphaerales > UBA1924 > UBA6054. Next base: position 1,344 of record CAYNRF010000105.1, read on the forward strand.
GGCGGTCACGTTGGGATCGCGCCGCGTCACCCCCTGCTTGAGCACCATGAACACCCCGGGCTTGCCGAAGGCATCGGGGTCGAGCGGCCAGACGCGGGTCAGCCAGCGGATGCCACGATCGAGCTGAACAAAGACCACCGATCTGCCGTCGTCGAGCGCGGGACGGACCAGGGCTTCGCGCTCCTTGGCCATCGGCGCGGAGAGCTTGGACGCCAGATCGCTGCCCACCACCTGGGACGGCGTCGATCCGTGCACGCGGGCAAACTCTTCGTTGCACCAAAGAATCCGCATCGCGTTGTCCAGCGCCACCGCCGCGCAGCCCGGCATGCCGTCAAACGGCTCGAAGGAATCCGGGGACATCGGTTTGAGCATGTCGGTCTGCGTCATGTTTCTTCTCCGTGACTTCCCTGAGGAAAAGGGGGGGAGGGTGAGAATCCTGAGGGAAGGTTCTGAAATCTTATCCGATCTGAATCATGCGCCATGCCGAAACACCCCATGCGTCGGATGGATTTGTCCAAAATCTGGGAATTGGCCCCACGATTATTCGGACACTAGGTCGAGCGCCCGGAAGAACGCCCGTCCCGCCGCGGATCCACGAGATCCAGCCAGTCCTTGCCCGAAAACGCGACAAAACCCCGCTGGACGGCATCCCGGACCAGTTCGGCGCGGCTCGAGTACAGCATCTTCCGGTGGATGTTTTCCACATGGCGGCCAATGGTTTTCTCTGAGCGATGAATCGCAACCGCGATGTCGCCCACGGTCATCCCCGCGGCGAGGTAGTAAAAAACTTCGAGCTCGCGCGGCGAGAGCACGGCCAAATCCCCCAGGTCCGCCGAGCGGGTGAGGCGGACCCCTCCCATGGAGGGTTCGCTGGAAAGCGGCTCGTTCAGTCTGCTCATGATCACGAAGTAGCCGGGGTGCCCGAACGCCGCGGGATCCAGCGGCCAGACCCGGGTCAGCCAGCGGACACCCTTCCAGACCTGCTGATAGGCGACCATGGTCCCCTCGGACAGGGCGGGACGCATGAAGGCCATGCGCTCCTCAGCGAGGGCCACCGGGAGGATGTCCGTGAGGGTTTGCCCGATCATCCGATCGACGGGTCGCCCGTTCAGCCGGGCGTACTCGTCGTTGCACCAGACCAGCCGGAACTGCTCGTCCCGCGCGATGCCGCACCAACCCGGCACGCCGTCGAGCGGGCGGAACGCCGCCGGTGACATCGGCGTGAAGAGTTCGAGGTCCGGCTCGGGCACAGCGGCTCCTCGTCGCGGTCGCGGGCATGGGGAGCGCGAGGATGTGCCCACGTCCCGATGAACGTGGGGACATTACCCGAAGAATCGGGCCGGGGCCTGATTTTTCCCAAAGACTATGAGGAAATGGGGAGGACTTTGTACCCAAGTAAGGGTGTTTTTACCCGCTTACGCCGTCCCAAACACGTTGAAATGCAATCCGAGCATCACCGCGGCCATGACCGCCATGCCGAGGTCCTCGATCAGCGTGACCGTTCCCAGCGGCAGATCGATCACGGTGCCCAGGCACGCGCACTTGATCCGGTCCTTGCGGATCAGGCTGCGGATCACGCCGATGGCGCCGAACCCCATGACGACCACCGTGGCGGCGTGGGTGGCGACCGGCCAGAACGTGGTCAGATAGGCCAGCCCCAGCGCGAGCTCGACGAACGGGTAGATGTATCCCCAGGGTTTCCAGCGTTCGGCCAGCAGGTCGTAGCGGGCAAAGCCCGTCGCGAACCCGCGGATGTCCAGGAACTTGAAGAACGAGAACGCCAGAAAGAAGCCGCCCATGAAGTTGGCCATGACCGCCTCGACGGTGGGTCGGGGCAGCGCGGCGAGCACCGAGGCGGTCAGGATGTATCCGACCAAGATGCCCAGCGCGGGATAGCCCTTGGCGCCGGTGCCGCCCGCGGCCATGTCGGTCGTGCCGCGGTGCACGGTGCCCCGCTCGGTGGGCGGGGCCGTGACGGGATCGCCGAGCTCGTAGTCGCCGGCGTCGCCCAGCGCCCGGGCGAGATCGTCGCGGGCGATCGGCGCGTCGGACTCGACGGTCAGGGTGCCGCTGGCGGCGTGGGGCTCGGCCCGGGTCACGCCGGGCAGGGCGTTGACGGCGGCACGGATCTTGGCTTCGCAGCCGCCGCAGTGCATGCCGGTGACGGTGTGGGTGGTGATGGGCATGGCGGATTCAATGCCGTCCGGCCGGCCGGAAGCGGGGCGGTCGGACGCTTTGTGGGGCGGCGCGGGCGGCTGCTGGAGGGGGGCACCCCCGGGAAGCAGGGGTTGGCGGGGGAATCAATCCTCGGCGTGCTTCGGATCGATCAGCCGCCGCCACTGGTCACTCGTGAATGTCACCAGCCCGCTCTCCACGGCGTCGCGGACGAGCTGGGCCCGGTTCGTGTAGCCCATCTTGCGGTGGATGTTCTCGATGTGGCGTCCGACGGTTTTCTCGGAGCGGAACAGGGCCTTGGCGACGTCGGCGGCGGACATGCCCGTCGCGAGGTAGTAGAACACTTCCAGCTCGCGGGGTGAGAGGATGTCGAGGTGGCCCAGGTCGGCGGATCGGACGAAGTGGACGTCGCCCTTGCCGGCCGGCGTGGTGTCGGACAACCGGGTGATGAGGATGAAGTAGCCCGGCTGGCCGAAGTACGCGGGGTCCAGCGGCCAGACGCGGGTCAGCCAGCGCTTGCCCACCCAGAACTGCTGGTGGGCGTGCATCTGTCCCGTGTCGATCACGTCGCGCATCAGGCGGATGCGTTCGGCGGCCTGCTCCTTGCTCATCAGGTCGTAGAGGGTGGTGCCGACCAGGCGCTCGGGCGTGGAGCCCATGTTGTCGGCGTAGGCCTTGTTGCACCAGAGCAGGCGGAGATCGGCGTCGCGGGCGACGGCGCAGATCTCGGGATCGGCCGCGAGGGGGGCGATCGACGCCGGCGACATCGTCGTGAACAACTGCACGGGCTGTTCGTCGTCGGGCATGGGGTCCCTCCGATCGGGCCGGGCAACGCACCGTCCGCCCTTCCCTCGGGGCGGTTAGTGTGCGTTTCGGGAGATTATCCCATGCGGGGGCGGAGGGGAAGGGGGGTGGCAAAGAAAGCCCGAGGACGCATCCATCCCGGCGACGAGTTTTCGTGGTGTGTTCGTGCCGAGCGACGATGCGAGTTCGTGCGTGGCCTGGCTTCAGAGCCCGATCCAGGGCGGAGGCCCGGGCGGCGGGCGTTCGAAGCCTTCGGGCAGTTCGGCGTTGGGGTCATTGGGGTCGATGCCGACGACCTTGCCATCCTGCCAGACCCACATGAGGGTGCGGGTCCACGCGGCGTACTGGAAGGCCCGCTGGCCGACCTTGAGCATGGCGGCGTTGATGATTTCGTCGGACTCGAGGGCGTCGAGGCCGCGGGTGATGCGATCGGTGTCCTCTTTCATCAGGAGTGCTCCTTGAAAGCCGACGCGCGGAGGTCAGCCCACTTTCGCGCATCGACGATGAGAGGTTTCGTTTTCAATCCACCTCTGGCGATCAGGGCAGGTGTCGCTAGCGCATTATCGAAGACGCGCCATGAATCAGAAATGGGCTGATAGATCTCAAGGAGATTGCGGAGGCTTCGAACATACCGTCTTCTGATCGTCTCCTCCGGAATCGAATGGCCGCCGAGCTCCGCCCGCTGGTTCACACGGGCGACCGCGATGTCGGCGCTGGGCAACCAGAGGTAGAACACGTGAACCCGGTAACCGCTGATCCGCAGATCCGAGAGGTGCTGTGCAAGCCGAACACCAGCGAGCGTGGTTTCGATCGCAAAGTTCTGTCGAGCGTTCCGGAGCTCCGTCATGTGCGCAATCAGCAATCGCCCCGCGGCGACCGCCGACAGATCGGGCTGAAACGGCGAGAAACCACGTGCGATCGCATCAGCATTGAGATACCGGTCGATTCCGGCGGTCTGCTGAACAAGCAAGGGGGCCGAGGTTGACTTCCCGGCCCCGTTCGGTCCGGCGATGACCAGCACCACGGGTTGGCGCGGATCGCCCGTCACTCACTCCCCCGTATCCAGCACCGCCATGAACGCCTTCTGCGGGATGTTCACCGAGCCGATGGACTTCATCTTCTGCTTGCCCTTCTTCTGGGCTTCCAGCAGCTTCCGCTTGCGGCTCACGTCGCCGCCGTAGCACTTCGCGGTCACGTCCTTGCGGTAGGCCTTGATGGTCTCGCGGGCGATGATCTTGCCGCCGATGGCCGCCTGGATGGGGATCTCGAACTGGTGGCGGTCGATCTGCTTGCGCAGGCGGATCAGCAGCTGGCGGCCGCGCTGCTCGGCGCGGTCGCGGTGGCAGATCAGGCTCAGGGCCTCCACGGGGTCGCCGTTGATCAGGATGGACACCTTGCACAGGTCGTCGGCGTTGTAGCGGATCACCTCGTAGTCCATGGTGGCGTAGCCCGAGGTCATGCTCTTGAGCTTGTCGTAGAAGTCGTAGATGATCTCGGCCAGCGGGATCTCGAAGGTGAGCATCTCGCGGCTGGCCGAGACGAACATCTGGTTCTTGAAGATGCCGCGCCGGTCCATGCAGATCTTCATGATCTCGCCGATGTACTCCTTGGGCGTCATCACCTCGACGCGGCAGATCGGCTCGTAGAAGTCGATGATCTCGCCGGCGTTTGGCAGGTCGGCGGGGTTGTGGATCTCCTTCTCGAGGATCTCGCCGCCCTTGCCGCGCATGGTGATCTTGTAGGACACGGTGGGCGCGGTCTGGACGACCTGCACGCCGGCCTCGCGCTCCAGGCGCTCCTGGATGATGTCCATGTGCAGCAGCCCGAGGAAGCCGCAGCGGAAGCCGAAGCCAAGCGCCTCGGAGTGGACCGGCTGGAAGGTGTACGAGGCGTCGTTGAGGCTGAGGCGCTCCATCCCGTCGCGGAGTTCCTCGAAGCTGCCGCCGGCCTGGTCGGTGGTGGCCGGGTAGAAGTCGCAGAAGACCATCTGCTGCGGCGGGGCGTAGCCGGCCAGGGCCTCGGCCGCGGGGTCGTGGTCGATGGTGATGGTGTCGCCGACGCGCACGTCGCCCAGGGTTTTGATGTTCGCCACGAGGTAGCAGGTCTCGCCGGGGCCGACTTCCTTGCACTTGACGGGCTTGGGCGTGTACTTGCCCAGCTCGGTCACCTGGAAGGTGCGCTCCAGGCCCATCATGCGGATCTTGTCGCCGTGGCGGAGGAAGCCGTCGAACACGCGGCAGTAGACGATGACGCCGCGGTAGTCGTCGTAGACGGCGTCGAAGATCAGGGCGCGGGTCTTGTCGGTGGTGGGCTTGGGCGGGCCGGGCAGACGCTCGCAGATGGCGGCCAGCAACTCTGGAACGCCCTGCCCGGTCTTGGCCGACACCTGCACGCACGATTCGGCGGCGAAGCCGAGCACCTGCTCGACCTCGTCGGCGATCTCCTCGGGCCGGGCCCCGGGCAGGTCGATCTTGTTGAGGACAGGGATGATCTCCAGGTCCTGCTCGACGGCCAGATAGGCGTTGACCACCGTCTGGGCCTCCACGCCCTGGGAGGCGTCGACCAGCAGCAGGGCCCCCTCGCACGCCTTGAGGGCGCGGGAGACCTCGTAGCCGAAGTCGACGTGCCCGGGCGTGTCGATGAAGTTGATCATGTAGGGCTCGCCCTTGTGGGTGTGGTACACCGTCACGGCGGAGGCCTTGATCGTGATGCCGCGTTCGCGCTCCAGATCCATCGAATCGAGGATCTGCTCCTTGGCCTCCCGCGCCGTGACGGCGTTGGTGGCCTGGAGCAGGCGGTCGGCCAGGGTGGACTTGCCGTGGTCGATGTGGGCGATGATGGAGAAGTTTCGGATATGCACGGCTGGGGTGTTTTCGCGGATCGCGCCGGGGGCCTTCGGGGGGGCCGGCCGGGCGCGGGGGGTGCTGTGGGGCTGGAAAGTCCGGGCTGGCAGGATGATAGGTCCGGCCCCCGCCGGATTGGGGTTCGCCCGTCCCTTGCGGCGGATGCCCGGGCCCACAATGATGCTCCGTGCCCCAGACCCAAGCCGACGAGTCCGTGACCGACCCCGCGACCGCCGCGGGCGGGCGCCGTCGGGGCTTCGTCTCCACGGGGATCACGGTGGGGGCCCGGGTCGGCGGGGCGGCCCGGAAGGGGGCGCGGTCGTTCTCGCCGGCGTCGATGCCCACCCTGGCCGCACGGAACTACCGGTTCGAACTGGTCAGCGCGTTTTATCTGCCGTTCCTGCTGGCGGTGGTGGATTCGACCATCATCGCCGTGGTGGCCAAGATCGCCTTTGAGGGGGCGGTCTCGCCGGGGATGCTCAACCTGGTGGTGGCCATCCTGGCGGCGTCGACGGCGTTTGCCAACATCGTCAGCTTCGCCTGGGTCAAGCTGGCCCACGGCAAGGACAAAATCCGCTTCATCAACGCCCTGCAGGTGGCCATGATCGTCATGGTGGCCGGGATCGGTCTGGTGCCGCGGACCGGGGGCGGGCTGTGGACTCTGGTGGTGCTGGTGCTGCTGGCGCGGTTCTGCTGGGCGGGGTTCATCACGATCCGCTCGACGATCTGGCGGCAGAACTACTCGCGCGAGATGCGCGGGCGTGTCACGGGCAAGCTGGCGACCATCCAGGTGCTGGCGGTGGCGGTGCTGGGCGTGGGGCTGGGCACGGCCATGGACCTGGACGACCGGGCGTTCCGACTGTTTTTTCCGGTCGGGGGGCTGCTGGCGCTGATCGGCGTGTGGGCGTGGAGCAAGGTCCGGGTGCGGCAAGGTCCGGCGTTGGTCCGTCAGGAACAGGCCAGCGGCACCGCGGCCGATGCGCCCTCCATGAATCCCATGTCGGTGGTGCGCCTGCTCCGCGGGGACAAGCGGTACGCGTCCTACATGTCCTGCATGATGCTGCTGGGCCTGGGCAACCTGATGGTCACCCCGGTGCTGGTCATCGCGCTGCGCGACCTGTTCCGGCTGGAGTACCTCGGCGGCATCCTGATCGCCAACAGCCTGCCGCTGGTGATGATGCCGTTGAGCATCCCGCTGTGGGCCCGCCTGCTCGACCGGGTCCACGTGATCGAGTTCCGGGCCATCCACTGCTGGTTCTTCGTGACCTCATCAGTCATCGTGACCATCGCCGCGGTCAGCCGCGTGCCGGAACTGCTGTATGCCTCGGCGATGATCCAGGGCCTGGCCTTCGGCGGGGGCGTGCTGGCGTGGAATCTGGGCCACCTGGACTTCGCTCCCGCCCACCGGGCCAGCGAGTACATGGGCGTGCACGTGACGCTGACCGGCCTGCGGGGTCTGATCGCCCCGTTCCTGGCCGTGGGGATCTGGAAGGGGCTGGAGTGGCTCTCGCCGGGGGCGGGGGCGTGGACCTTCGCGTTCTGCGCGGCATTGTCGGCCGCGGGCGGCGTGGGATTCCTGCGTCTGCGCAACCTGCGCCGGCGCGAGCTGGCGGCCGATCCGGAGAAGCGGGCCCAGGCCAAGGCCGACGGCCCGGCGGTCGAAACGCCGCGGTGAATGGTCAGTGCCGGAAGTGCCGCACGCCGGTCATCAGGCAGGTCACGCCGTGCGTGTTGCACAACGCCACCGTTTCCTCGTCGCGCTTCGAGCCGCCGGGGTGGATGATGGTTGTCACGCCCGCGTCGATCAGGATCTGCGGCCCGTCCGGGAAGGGGAAGAAGGCATCGGACACGGCGATGGCGCCCTTGGCCAGATCGCCCGCCTTGCGGACGGCCCCCAGGCACGACGCCACGCGGTCCATCTGGCCCGCGCCCACGCCGAAGAGGCGGACCGCGCCCGCGTCCACGCCGCCGATCAGCACCGCGTTGCTCGACAGCGCCCGGCACACGCACTCCAGCACCGCCCCGGCCCGCAGCGTCTCGTCGGTCGGTTTCGGCCCGGCGGTGTGCGTCCACGAGGCAGGATCGGGCACGGTCAGGTCGCGTTCCTGCACCAGCAGGCCGCCGGGGATGAACTTGTGCTCGGCGCGGATGTCGGGGGCGGCGTCGCCCACTTCGAGCAGGCGGACCATCTTCCAGCGGGCCATCAGGATCTCGGCGGCGTCGGCGTGGAACAACGGGGCGATGACGACCTCGAAGAAGGTGCCCTCGGCCGCGATCCGCTCGGCGGCGGCCCGGTCAACCGGGGCGGTCAGCGCCAGGATCCCGCCGAAGGCGGCCATCGGGTCGCCCGCGATGGCCATGTCCACCGCCGTGCGAGCGTCGGACGCGGCGGCCGCGCCGCACGGGTTGGTGTGCTTGACGACCACGGCACACACCCGCCCCGAAGTGGTCCGCATCGAGCGGGCCAGTTCCAGCGCCGCGCTGGCGTCGTTCATGTTGTTGAAACTCAGCGCCTTGCCGTGCAGCTGGCGGGCGTTGACCAGCGTGCCCGCCGGGGCGTTGGGCGTGCGGTAGACGGCGGCCCGCTGGTGCGGGTTCTCGCCGTAGCGGAGTTCCTCGACCCGCTCGAAGGCCAGCGTGAGTTTGGCGGGCGTCAGATCGTCCGCGCCGCCGAGGTGGGTGGAGATCGCCGCGTCATACGCGGCCGTCCGTCTGAACGCCTCGACCGCCAGCCGCCGGCGGAGGGCCAGCGTGGTCTTCCCGTCGTTGGCTTCCAGGTCGGCGATCAGGTCGGCGTACTGCGACGCGTCCGTCACCACCGCCACCGCCGCGTGGTTCTTCGCGCCTGAGCGGATCATCGACGGCCCGCCGATGTCGATCTGCTCGATCGCCTCGGCCTCCGTCACGCCCGCCTTGGCGACGGTCGCCTCGAAGGGGTAGAGGTTCACGCACACCAGATCGATCGGCTCGATCCCGTGGGCGGCCATGGCCTCGGTGTGGCTGGCCAGATCCCGCCGGCCCAGCAGGCCGCCGTGGACCAGCGGGTGCAGCGTCTTGACGCGTCCGTCGAGCATC
>CAYNRF010000105.1:10250-10713 GCA_964399525.1 uncultured Phycisphaeraceae bacterium
GGGAAGCCGGTGACGTCCTCGATGCCGGTCACCGGGATGCCCGCGTCGGCGATGGCCTTGGCGGTGCCGCCGGTGGAGATCAGGGTCACGCCGCGGGCGTGCAGGGCGCGGGCCAGGTCGATCAGCCCGGACTTGTCCGAGACGGACAGCAGCGCCCGCCGCATCGGGACGAGGTCGAGCGTGTTGGGTTGGGTGGGGTTGGGCGTGGTCATGGTGGCGGCCATGGGGTCCTCGGATGTTGGGGGGGCGGGTGATTGTTGTGCGCCCGGCGGAGAAGGAAACCGGAAAGAAAAAGGCCCGGAAGGTTCCGGGCCGGTTGTCGTGGGATGGGCGGCCCCAAAGGGACGGGGCGGGGCGGGGCGGTGGGGGGCGGGGGGCGGGGGGGCTCACCGCGGCGAGAACTTCGCCACCGAGCCGTCGGCGGCGATCGCGTAGATGTTGCCGTCCTCCGGGCGGTCGGCCC
>CAYNRF010000106.1:0-10706 GCA_964399525.1 uncultured Phycisphaeraceae bacterium
CGCCGCAGGATTGTCTGAAAAGCGCGACGCTGAACGCGGCCGACCTGATCGGCGCAGCCGACGGCACCGGCAGCATCGATCCGGGCAAACTGGCGGACCTGGTGGCGCTGGACTCGGACCCGATGGCGGACGTGACGGCGTACCAGCGGGTGGTGTTTGTGATGAAGGACGGGGTGGTGTACAAGGACGAACGTTGATCAACGGGCCGCATGCAACGTCAGGGGCTCAGCATGGCCGCGTCCGGATGAACTCTGTTTCACACCCTTGATCTTGCTCGATGGTTGCGTGACAATGGAAAGATGATCCTCCATCCAGCACGCATCCGAGCAGCCGCGGTGATATGCGGATGGGCCGGGTTGATGTCCTGTTCGATGCCCGAGCACGCGCCCGCGCCGGAGGCGGACCCGTCGGCCGAGGCGGCGGCCGCGGAGGCGCTCGGCGTGCCCCCGGCTCCGTCGCCCGTGGTCGCGGATGTCTCGGCCGTTCTCACGCTGGCCGAGGCCCGGCGGGTGCAGACCGAGGTGATGGACTTCGCCGACGACATGACGGTGCGTCTGGCGGAGGCGATGGACCAGATCGAGACGCTGCCGCTGCCGATGGACGCGCGGGTGGCGGCCCACCGGCTCAAGTACACCATCGCCCACGGCGCCACGCTGATCGCCTCGGCCCAGAACCCGCGGATCGCGCTGGTGGACATGCTGGTGATGATCACGCTGCAGCGGGCCCTGATCGAGCGGGACATGACGGCCGGGTTCTTCGGGACCGAGACCACGCGTCTGCGCCAGCTGTTCGAACAGTCCGAACGCCAGATCCGCACGCTGGCGGAGCGCTCGCTCACGCCGGAGCAGCTCGCGGAGATCGACCGGCTGATCGCGGCGTGGATGGAGGAGAACCCGGGGCGGCGCTACGCGGCATACGTGCGGTTCTCGGAGTTCGCCGCGGCGCGGCAGGTGACCACAGTCGGGGCGGAATCGGGGCGTCCGTCCAACGTGCTGGGATTTTTGTTCATCGATCCGCTGGCGGGGCTGGACCCGACCACGCGCGAGATCGAGCAGGCCCGCCTCTTTGCCGAGCGGGCGATGTTCTCGCTCCAGCGGATGCCGGTGCTGCTGAGCTGGCAGGCCGAACTGCTGCTCATCGATACCGCCGGCGAGCCGGAGGTCCGGGATCTGCTCGCGGCGGTGGTCAGCGCGACGGCGTCCGCCGAGCGGGCGACCACAGAGATGGCCGCGATGCGGGCCCAACTCCCGTCCCTCATCGCGGCCGAACGACAAGCCGCCTTGGAGCAGGCATCCGGGATCATCGCGGCCGAGCGGCGGGCGGCGATCGAGCAGGCGCTGGCCGGCCTGCGGGCCGAGCGCTTGGCGACGCTCGAACAGCTCGCCTCGGAGCAGGCGCGGCTCAGCGAAACGCTGGTGGAGCTGCGCGGCGCGGTCGAGGCGAGCACGACGCTGTCGGAATCGGTGCAGGAGACCGCCGCGGCGTTTTCCGATCTGGCGTCCCGGCTCGGCCTGGATGAACCGAAGGACCCGGACGCCGAACCGTTCCGCATCCAGGACTACCCCGAGGCGATCCGCGAGACGACGCGGGCCGCTGAGGAACTGGGCGCGCTGACGCGTTCCCTGACCGGGGCGACCGAACCCGACGTGCTGGAGCAGCGCCTGGCCCTCGTCGAGCGGCGGCTGTTGGCCGCCGAGGACGCCGCGGACCGTCTGCTGGGGCGGGCCTTCCGCCTGGCCATGGGGCTGGTGATCGCGCTGGTCGTCGGTCTCGGCCTGGTGGTGGTGCTCGCTTCGGTGCTGCGTCCACGGCGTGCCGCCTAGGCGGCTCGGCCCACGCCGGCTGGTGCGTCGCGGTCCAGCAGCCGCTCGATGGCGTTCAGCAGGCCCGCCCGGTCGATCGGCTTGGTCTGGTAGTCGTCGCAGCCGGCCTGGAGGCAGCGTTCCCGATCGCCCTGCATCGCGTGCGCGGTCAGCGCAAGGATGGGGCGGTCGTAGCCGCGCGTGCGGAGCAGGCGCGCCGCCGCGTAGCCATCCATCTCGGGCATCTGCATGTCGGTGATGAACAGGTCGTAGCCGTCGTCGGCGGCGATGCGGTCCACCGCCTCGCGCCCGTTGGAGACCACGTCGACCTGCATGCCGGCCTTGCGCAGGATGAACGAGATGAGCTTCTGGTTGTCGGGGCCGTCCTCGGCCAGGAGCACCCGGGCGCCGGCCAGGCCGCGCGTCTGCGGGGCCGGGGCGGGGGGCGGCGGCGCCAGCGGGGCCACGGGCAGGCTGCAGATCTCGCGGGCGTTCTCGGCGGGCGGGGCCGGGATGTCCAGCACGAACTCGGAGCCCTGCCCGACGCGGGAGGTGGCCGTCAGCTCGCCGCCGAGCAGCCCCGCGAGCCTGCGGCTGATGGTCAGCCCCAGACCCGTGCCCTCGTGACGCCGCGTCATCGAGTTGTCGGCCTGCTCGAAGGGCTGGAACACCAGCTCGAGCTTCTCCTCCGGGATGCCCACGCCGGTGTCGCGGACGCGGACCGTCAGGCGGCCGAGCCGGTACGAGACCGCGAGGTTGACGGTCCCGGATTCGGTGAACTTGATGGCGTTGCCGGTCAGGTTGATGAGCACCTGGCGGACGCGCTGCGCGTCGGTGATGACCCGGTCGGGCACCGGTGCGTCGAGGCCGGCGGTCAGGACCAGGCCCTTGCGCTCGGCCTGCCGGCGCAGCCCGCTGACGACGTCGCCCAGCAGCACGCCCAGGTCCACGGTCTGCCTCGACACTTCAAGCCGGCCCGATTCGATCTTGGACAGGTCGAGCACGTCGTTGATGATCGAGAGCAGGTGCTCGCCCGACCGCCGGATGGCGTGCAGCGCGTCGGCCCGCTCCGCGGGCTCGGCCTCCGATCCCTGGACGATGTCGGTGTAGCCGAGGATCGCCGTCATCGGCGTGCGGATCTCGTGGCTCATGTTGGCCAGGAACTCGCTTTTGGCGTGGTTGGCCGTCTCGGCGCGGGCGGCCAGTTCGCGCAGCCGCTGCTCGCTGAGGCGCAGCGATTCGGTCATCTGCCGAGCCAGCGCCATGGCGCGGTGGCGGGTCCGGGTGGCGGACCACGCGATGAGCGTGAGCAGCGCGGTCGCGAGCGATCCGACCAGCAGCACCACGTTGGCCTCGGTCAGATCGGGGCGTCGCAGGTCCGCCCGGGCGGGCGTCGTCGCGATGCGGAGTGTCTTGCCGAACAGTTCGATGTCCCGGGTTCTTTCGAGCCCGGCGACCACGGGACCGGCCTCGGTGCCGTCGCTGCCCGGGGCGGTGCGGTAGAGCGTGCGCGGCCCGTCCTGCGCATACACCGTCACCTCGAGCGCATGACCGTCCCACGCGGGCCGTCGGGCCGCCCGGAAGAACTCATCGATCATCACGGCGGCCGCCACCCATCCGACCAGGCGGCCCTGCGCGGTCGGAGGGTCGTAGACGGGCAGGGTGGCGACGAGGCCCTGCCCGGCGCGGTCGGCCTGGACCAGGGTGATGCCGCTGACCATGCGGACCGCCCGGTCCCGCGCCGACTCGTCATAGGCCCGGCGGTTGCGTGAGAACGTCGCCACGTCCACGCCCAGGGCGGTCGCGTTGCGCTCGGCCGGCTCGGAATACAGCACGACGTACGCCGGCTGCCCCGTGTTGTCCCGGTCGGCGCTGCGGTGGGGGCGGATGTGAAAATCCGGCGCGCCGTCGTCCCTCGCCCGCGCCACGAAGCCGTCGATCTCCCCCGGCTCGACCCGCGCGACGTACCCCATGCCATAGATGCCGGGGTAGTGGCCCGCCAGGTCGAGCCCACGGCAGAACATCTCCCAGTCCGTGCGGGTCACGTGCTGGCTGGCGTCGAACAGAGCCTTGGCGATGTGCAGCAGCCGCTCGTAGTCCTGCAGCTGCGAGCGGATCTCCGCGCTGATCATGTCCGCCGTCCGGTCCAGACGCCGCTCGTGGTCCCGCTGCGCCGTCTGCCAGGAACGGTGCCAGATGGCGCCGACGGTCAGGGTGCAGATCAGCGCCACGATCAGGCAGTGCTGGTGCCGGCGCGTCCAGGACACGACGACGGACCGCCTCCGGGGGGCGGCGTCGGCGCGGCGTCGGGCTCGGCTGGCGGCGGGCCACATTCCGGGGGGTCGCATCGGCGGAATCACGCCGGAGCAACAGTGCTCCTCCCCAGGAACCCGCGCTCGGGTGCGGGTAAACCGGCAGGAGCCGGTTATCGGGCGAGGGCGGGGGTCAGCCCCATGGCCTCGGCCATGGCCGCGCCCATGTCGGCGGGGCTCATGGCGATGGTGGCGCCGGCCTCGCGGAGGGCGTCGATCTTGGACTCGGCCGTGCCGGTGGCCTTGCCGCCCGCGCCGGAGGAGATGATGGCGCCGGCGTGGCCCATCCGCTTGCCGGGGGGCGCGGTGCGTCCGGCGATGAAGGCGGCCACGGGCTTGGTCACATGGTTCTTGATGTAGTCGGCCGCGGCCTCTTCGTCCTCGCCGCCGATCTCGCCGATCATCATGATGCCGTGGGTGTCCGGGTCTTCCTGGAACAGCCGCAGGCAGTCGATGTGGTTGAGCCCGCGGACGGGGTCGCCGCCGATGCCCACGCAGGTGGACTGTCCCAGGCCCAGGCGGCTGGTCTGCCAGACGGCCTCATAGGTCAGCGTGCCGGATCGGCTGACGATTCCCACGGCCTTGCCCGTTTTGGCTTCGGAGATGTGCGTGTGGATGTAGCCGGGCATGATCCCGATCTTGCATCCCGCGTTCGTGTACTTGCTGGCGGCGGTGCCTTCGCCGGTCTTGGGCCCGGGGGTGATGATGCCCGGGCAGTTCGGCCCGATGAGGGTGTACAGCTCGCGGGCGTGGGCCGAGTCCATGCCCCGGGCGGCGGCGTTGCGGTCGTCGAGCACCTTGCGGACCATGATCATGTCGTTGACGGGCACGCCCTCGGTGATGCAGCAGATCAGGCGGATCCCGGCGTCCATGGCCTCCAGCACCGCGTCGGCGCAGAACGCCGGGGGCACGAAGATCATGGTCGCGTCGGCCCCGGTCGCGTCCACGGCCTGGCGGACGGTGTCGAAGATGGGCAGTCCGTTGGGGTCCTTCGTGCCGCCCTTGCCCGGGGTCACGCCGCCGACCATCCGGGTGCCGTACTCGAAGCAGCCCTTGGTGTGGACGGCGCCGAAGCTGCCGGTGATGCCCTGGCAGATGACGCGGGTGTCTTTGTTGACGAGGATGGCCATGCGTCGCCCTTTCGGAAGGTGGTCCGGATGATAGCCCGGCGGCGGGAAAGCCCCGGCATCCGACCCGGGGGCGGATTTTCCCTGCTGGGTTGTACAAAGACTGTCCGGCGATCACCTCCACTCGGCGAAAATCGACAAAGTCATGGGAAATTCCGTGTTCCACCGGATCGGGTGCTGCGCCCGCATGTCCGTGCGTTGCGCAGGCTTGCCGGGGGAAGAAACCTCACGCTGTCCCCTCCTCCGGTCGATGCTCGGTCGAACCGGTCCACGCACCCCGGAGGTCCACGATGAGTCTGTTCTCCAGCATCCGCACCAAGCTGCTTGGCGTCGTTCTGCTGCTCGCGTTGGTTTCCGCTGGCATCGGCCTGATGGCCTGGCGGAGCCTGGCGGCGGCCAACGAGCGATTGAACCACATCGTCGGCGTGACGGCCGAGGCCCAGTCCCTCCCCGGGCGGATCCGCGCGAACTTCACCCGCGCGCACCGCGAGGAGAAGAGCATGCTGCTCTCGGACTCGCCCGCGGACTTCGACAAGCACTTCGACCTCGCCGAGGCGGCCCACGCGCACACCCGCGAGCTGGTGGACGAGCTCGAGAAGGTCGTCTCCGGCCAGACGCTCGAGGAGTTCCGTCGTTTCAAGCAGGCGTACGAGGAGTTCATCCAGGTCTCGAACCGGGTGATCGAGCTGGCTCGTCAGAACAGCGACGGCCAGGCGTACGCCCTCTCCCGCACGCGCGGGGATCTGCTGCACGACGAGGCGGACGCGTTCCTGCAGTCGCTGGTGGACCGCACGGAGCATCTGGCCAACGAGGACCTCGGGGGCGCGGGCCCGTCCGACGGCTCCGCCCGCGACGGCGACGTCGCGGCCCACCTGCTGACGATCGAGTACGCCCAGCACATCCACAAGGCGTGGATCCGCCTGCGCCAGATCGAGAAGAGCTACATTCTCTCGCTCGACACCGGCGTCAAGGACGAGTACGCACGCCGGATCGAATCCCAGTTCGACCTCATCGCCGAGCGGTCGGCGGC
This sequence comes from uncultured Phycisphaeraceae bacterium, assembly GCA_964399525.1. Lineage (GTDB taxonomy): Bacteria > Planctomycetota > Phycisphaerae > Phycisphaerales > UBA1924 > UBA6054. The sequence continues at coordinate 6,272 of CAYNRF010000106.1, forward strand.
GCTGGCCCCGAAGCTGGGCGATGCGGATCGGCAGCTGCTGCAGCGGTTCGCCGCCAAGTCCGACGAGTGGAGGCAGAGCAACGAGGAGATCCGCCGGCTCTCGCGTCTGGCCACCCGGGAGCAGGCCGAACGGATCTCCGAGACCGAGGGGGAGGCCGCCTTCCAGCGGGCCCGGGACGCGCTGATGAAGGTCATCGATCTGGCCGGAAAGACGATGGAGGACGAGGTGGCCCTGGCCCGCAAGGAGTACGCCAGCGCCGTCAAGGTCAAGCTGGGGATGGGTGCGGTCGGCATCGCCGCGGCCGTGGGCATCTCGCTGTGGATCGTCGGCGGGATCACGGGGACGCTCTCGGGCGTGCTCGAGCGGATGCGGGCCATCGCGGCGGGCGACCTGGCCGGCGATCCGATCCGCGTGACGACGCGGGACGAGATCGGGCAGCTGGCCAAGGCGACCAACGAGATGCAGTCGGGCCTGCGCGCCATCGTGATCAACATCACGTCCACGTCCGAGCAGGTCTCGGCCGCCGCCACGCAGGTCGCCGCGACGAGCGAGCAGATGGCCGCTTCGAGCGAGCACCAGCGGGCGCAGCTCACGCAGGTGGCGGCCGCGATCGAGGAGATGGCCGCCACGGTGACGGAAGTCTCCGGCCGAACGGGCGAGGTCAGCCGGCAGTCCACGGACGCGGGCAACCAGGCGACCGAGGGCGGCGAGATCGTCCGCCGGACGGTCGAGGAGATGGGTCAGATCGCCAGCCAGGTCGATTCGACCTCGACGGCGGTGGGGGCGCTGTCGGAGAAGGCGGTGCAGATCGGCGAGATCCTGACCGTGATCAACGACATCGCCGACCAGACGAACCTGCTGGCGCTCAACGCGGCGATCGAGGCGGCCCGGGCGGGCGAGCACGGGCGCGGCTTCGCGGTGGTGGCCGACGAGGTGCGCAAGCTGGCCGAGCGCACGCAGGAGGCCACCCAGGAGGTCTCGCGCTCCATCGGGGAGATCCAGACCTCCACGGGCGAGGCGACCGAGATGATGAACGCCAGCAAGGACCGGGTCAGCCAGGGCGTGCACCTGGCCCGGCAGGCGGGCGAGTCGCTCGAGTCGATCGTCCGCGGCTCCAACACGGTGGCGCAGAGCATCGATTCGATCGCGGCGGCGGTGGAGGAGCAGTCCGCCACGAGCGCGGAGATCGCCCGCTCGATCGAGGTGATCTCGGCCTCGGCCGACGAGGCGACCCAGGGCGCCAACCAGGCGGCGGCGGCGGCGACGCAGCTGTCGGGCAACGCCGAATCGCTGCGGGAACTCGTCTCGCGGTTCAGGGTTTAAGCCGCGGCGGCGCCGCCATCAAGATCCACAGCGCTCCGCTTCCCCCGCCCGGTCATTCGGGCGGGGGCTTTGTTGCGCCCGACGGGTCAGGGCGCGGGGCGGAACCAGCCTTCCATGCCCGGGGCGACGGCGGCGTCGGCGCTCTGCGGCCCGGCGGCGCGGATCTGGCGGAAGGTCTTCATCTCCGCGTCGGTCAGGGCCGGGGGGCCCGACGAGGCGTACCAGCGGACCCCCGCGCCGGCGGCGAGCAGGACGATCAGCACGCCCGCCCAGACGCCCAGCCCCCTGACCTGGTCGCGTTCGAGGCGGATGTGACGCGACCATCCGGTCCGTGCGGCGTCGACGCCCCGTTCCGCGTTCACCCGCGCCGCGTCCTTGGCCCGCTCGACCTTGTCTCGGATGGCCTGGAAACTCCGGGCGTGGTGGCGCCGGTCCGACACCGTGCGGGCACGGTCGGCGATCGGCTCGACGCACGCGTCGAGCCCGCGCCCCAGGGCGCTCAGCTTGTCCTCGAAGAACCCCACGAACCCTCCGTCAGCGGTTGATGAAGTCGCGGCCCCGCACGCCCTCGCGGGTGGCCCAGAAGAAACCGGGATAGTTTCCGTCGCTCGATCCCGTCCGGGAGATGCCGGTCGCGTCGGTGGCCGACTCCGCGACGAGCACGGAGAGTTCGTCCGGCACGAGCGCGTCGCCGGCGGGGGTCATGTCCGGGTTGGAAGCGATGTCGGCGTAGAGCTCGTTCATCCGGATCTTGCGGACGCTGCCGTCGATGGTCGCCACCGCCGGGTTGGCGCGGATGTTGTTCCAGGCGGGCGGGATCGGGTCCTGGCGGGTGATGATGTCGCTGCCGGTTTCGATGATGACGGTGCGATCCCGCTGGAGAAAGTCCTTGCGCTCGAAGAGCAGCACCTTGGCTTCTGGGTAGGTCACGTCGTTGAGCGTCTGCGTGCGGACCATCGGGGGGTCCATGGCCCCGCGCACGGCGAAGCCGTTGTAGCGGGACACGTCGCTCCAGAAGACCGGCGAGTAGATGAAGCTGGTCGGCCAGAGCATGTCCGGGCTCAGGCCCCGCGCGGTGCCCGCGAAGTCCCGGCTGAGGGCCTTGAGGCTGGCGTCGGCGGGCGAGAAGTGTTCCTCACGGACCCGCGGCGTATCCTGGAGCTCGGCCAGGAAGCTGTACCAGTAGGCCGCGAAGGCTTCGGTGGTCGACGCCGGCGCGGTGGGATGCATGTTGAAGTTCCAGCGGCGGGCTTCGCTGGGCGAGTACGCGTCGTTGTAGTCGAGCTTGTCCCTGTCCTCGAACTGCTGGCCGCTGCCGAACGGGTTGAGGAACCCGTCCTGGTTCTCGCCGGTGTACATGTACATGAGCTGCGCGGCCGACCGCATGTTGGCGTTGCCCACCGCCGACTGCGCCGTGCGCCGGGCCATGCCGATCGCGGGCAGCAGGATGCCCATCAAGACCGCGATGATGGCGATGACCACCAGAAGCTCGATGAGCGTGAAGCCGCGTCTCATAACCCGTCCCCTCCGGCCGGACCGACCGTGTTCGGTTGTTCTGCATCATTGGCGGCCCGTCCGGCCGCATCCCCTGTGCGTCCCCGCCCGCGCCGGGCGGAGGCGCGCGGGCGGCCTGTGCGGGGCCGGCCCGGCGTGGCCGTCCATCCGCACGGCCGGGCCGCGCGGTTCCGCCGGGGCCTTCCGGCCGCCCCTTGAGCCGCACGGCCGGACGTCGGCTGGCCCCGGGCGGGCGGCTGTCCGTATCATGCTCCCCGCCAAGGAGATACCCATGCGCGCGATCGTCACCGGCCAGGTCGGCATGGACAAGAAGCCTTATCTGAACGCCGTGGCCCGCTTCGCCGGCTCCCAGGGCGAGTCCATCCCCACCTTCCACGTGGGCGACATCATGTACGCCGAGGCCCGCGACGTCCGCGAGGGACGCATCCTGGACCTGCCGCTCTCGCGGCTCAACTCCCTCCGCCGGGCCGCGTTCAAGGACATCATCGCCGACGCGCGCGACATGGAGACGATGGTGGTCAACACCCACGCCACCTTCCGCTGGCGCCACGGCCTGTTCTCCGCCTTCGACTTCGACCAGATCACCAAGCTCGCCCCGGACCTGTTCGTCTGCCTGGTGGACAACATCGAGGTGGTCCACCAGCGCCTGCACGACGAGCACGACATCGACGCCACGCTCAAGGACTGCATGGTCTGGCGCGAGGAGGAGATCCTGGCGACCGAGCTGATGAGCCAGGCCATCCCGGGCAGCAAGTTCTACATCGTCAGCCGCGGCCGCTTCGCCAGCACCGAGCGGACCATGTTCCGCCTGCTCTGCCGCCCGGACATGAAGAAGGTCTACCCGTCGTTCCCCATGTCCCACGTGGTGGACATGCCAGAGGTGATGGCCGAGATCGACGCCTTCCGCGCCGAACTGGCCGAGCACTTCATCACCTTCGACCCGGGCGACGTGGACGAGAAACTGCTGCTCGACCGCGCCATCGAGGCCACCCGCGACGGCAAGGACTTCTTCGACCACATGCCCCACCAGCTGGGCGGCGTGCAGAAGAACATGAAGCCCATCCGCATGCGCACCCGCGAGGTGCTCGACATCGCCGGCGACATCGACGGCCAGATCTACATGCGCGACTTCAAGCTCATCGACCAGGCCGACATGATCGTCAGCTTCGTCCCCGAACTGACCAGCGAGTCCGGCAAGATCATCCCCGGCCTGTCCAGCGGCGTGGAGCGCGAACTCCAGCACGCCTGGGAGCACGCCAAAGAGGTCTACGTGGTCTGGAAGCCCAAGAAGAACCCCTCGCCCTTCATCACCGAGACGGCCACCAAGGTGTTCGACTCGGTGGCCGATGCCCTGACCTACTTCGAGAAGCAGGGGATGTTCGGAGCGAAGAACCTGTTCGGGCAGTGAACCTTTTTACACCCGATGTTCTTTTTTTTATAAAGAAAATACTCTGAGCGCGGGGTATGGATTTGATCACGCCCGTCGTGCACACGATATAGATGGGCGTGCCCCGGCGGTCGATCGTGCCGGCGCCGCAGACCGACGGCGCACGGGTCGCGCTTGACATGTTGCACGCGATGCGTGTGCAGGTCCGG
>CAYNRF010000107.1:0-10609 GCA_964399525.1 uncultured Phycisphaeraceae bacterium
CCGGACACCATGCTGGGGCCCATGGCCACCGTGACGCTGCCCCGGCCGGTCGATGCGAGCCGGCTCTGGAAGAGGCTCTATGAGCGGCACCGGATTCAGATCCCGGTGTGGGCCGCGCCCGGGACCGAACGCCACGGCGGCGCGGTGACATCCGTGCGTCTGAGCGCTCAGGTGTACAACGACCTCGGGCAGTACGAATACCTCGCCGGGGCGCTGGCCGAGGAACTGGCCCGGGCGCCGGCCGGGTTGTAGCGCCACGGCCTTTGCGGGAGGGTGGGGGGCGTGATGCGTCCGGACCCGCACCGGCCGGGTTCACCGCCGCCGTCGGCTCATCGGCGGCGACGGGCGATTGCCAGACCCGCCAGGCCGAGCAGGGCCGCGCCCGAGGGGGCCGGCACCACGCTGATGGTCATCGACGAGAAGTCGATGCCCACGACGCCCTCGAACGGGCCGTCGTCGATGCCCATGCCGAAGACCTTGAGGCCCGTGAAGTCGTACGTGCCGACGGTGTCGAGGATGTCCAGCGAGGACAGCGTGTCGCCCTGATAGCCGACGTTGAAACTGGCGGCAAAGTTGCCGAATACGCCCGCCTGGTTCAGATCCAGCCCGGACGGAAAGTCCAGGCCCTGCGAGAGAAAGAACCCGTCCACGGCCGGATCGTTGTCGCGGATCACGAAGTAAGCGGGGCCGGCGAAGGCGGGCGAGAGGCCGATGCTGGCGCCGCCGCTGAAGGTGAGAAGGAAGGAATCGAGGTCGATGGCGTAGCCACGGGTGGGGAACGAACCGTTGACAAAGTTGGTGGAATCGACGGTGAAGGAGTACGTGACCGTCTCTCCCGCGTTGACGTCCCCGAGGATGCCGGAGTTGACCTGGTTCGAGAAGACATCGCCGCGGATTTCGACGAGCACGGGGGCAGCGTGGGCCGGGATCGCGCCGGCGGTGAGCAGCGCGGCCGCGGTGATCGTCTTGAAACAGGGATGCATGGTGGTGCTCTCTTTCGCTCGCTCGCCCGGCGACTCGGAACGGGCAGGTCCTGCCGGTGACCCGGTTCGGGCGGCCCCGGGTCCGTCAGCAGACCACGTTACCATGGGCCGGGGGGAAGGTCGATGCGGAAAACCACAAGTTCGACGCGTTCGCCTTTGGAATAGTTGATGCCCGACACGCGTCCGAGCTCGGTCCATCCGGGCTGGGCCGGGGAATCGGCCGGGAGGATGATCACCCCGCCCGGATGCTCCGCGGCCCATGAAAGAACCCGATCGGGGGATACCCGGACCAGGCGGGCCCGGGTGGCGAAGGTCAGGCTGTCCTCGTGGTAGCCCGCGGCGGCCACGGGCGCGTCCGGACCGGCGCGATCGATCACCGCGGCCAGCCGATCGGTCACCTGCAGCCGGTCGGCGCGGGGCAGCACCCACTCGAGCAGTCCGACGCAGAACACCACCGCCGCGGCGATCGCGAGCAGGTGCGTGCGGATCAACGAGCGGCGTGCGGCGGCCGCGGGGATGAGCAGCGCGAGCGCCGCCGCGGCGAAGACGGCCGCGCCGATCCACGCGGGGGGCCCGCCGCCCAACCGGGCGATGGCGATGGGGGCGGCGACGGTCAGGCCCGTGCCGATCAGCAGCCAGATCACGCGACCCACGGCGGGCGGGACCGGTCGCGGGGGTGGGTCGGCCGCATCGGCCAACCCGATGATCGAGCGCGCCGTCAGCAGGGCCACGGCCGGATAGAGAGGCAGGGTGTAATGGGGCAGCTTGGTCCCCACGAGTTCGAACACGATCCAGGACGGGATGATCCAGCACAGCAGGAACAAGGTGGTTTCGTCGCAGACGGCCCGTGATTTCCAGCGGGTCAGACGGCCGGCGCCCGGGGGCAGTCGCAGCGCGTGGCGGACACCGGAACCCAGCGCGTGCAGGGTGATCAACGATCCGGGCCAGAACAGCACCGCCAGCAGGACGAAGTGATATCCCGGGGGGCCCCAATGCCCCTCCTTGGGTTCGGCGGAACGGCCGATCGTCTCGTCGGTCCAGATCGAGACGAGGGTGTCCCAGCCGACGATGCGGGCGGACTCGACAACCCACGGCAGCAGCATGGCCGGCAGAATCACCAGCGCGATCAGCGGGCGGGTGCGGGCCAGCCAGCGCCAGTCTCGCGCGATCCACGAGAATGACAGAGCGGTCAGCGCCGCGATCATGGGGGTGATCGGGCCCTTGGTCAGGATGCCGGCTCCGATCGCAACCCAGAACACCACGGGGACCGCCCATCCTGGGCGTTGGGAACGCCGGATGGCCAGCAGCGCCGCCATCGCGGTGGTGGTCGTGGCGAACAGCAGCTGATCGGCCCGGGCCTGATTCGCGTCCCAGACCACCATCGGGCAGACGCCGAGCAGGGCGCCGGCCAGCCAGCCCGCGCGGGCATGGCCGGCGTGCACGCCGAGCCGCCAGATGATGGCGCACGCCACGATCGCGCTGACCACCGAGGGCACGCGGTAGTGCCAGATGCGGTCCGCGAGCGGATCAAGCCCGGTCAGGACGGCCGCCGAAGCCGACTGGACCCAGTAGATCAGCGGCGGCTTGGCCAGGCGGGGCCGCAGCCCGACCATGGGCACGGCCCAGGCGCCGGCGTGCATGCCGCCGCGGAGCCGGCCGGCATCGTCGCGCTCGACCGGCCGGTGGTCCCGGGCTTGTTCAGGAAGTGCAAAGGACTCGAACATCTGGCGGCTGGCCTGGGCGAACCTGGCCTCGTCGCGGTCGACGACCGGGATGGAAAACAAGCCGGGGACATACACTGCCAGCAGGAGGGCCAGCAGGAGCACGCCCGCCCGGGCCGAGCCGGCGGCCCGCTCCCAGGGCGCATCGGCCTGATACTCGAGCGGTGATTGGTGCATGGCCGCGACGACTCCTCGATTCCGGCGCGACGACCCTCAGGACCTTCGCCGCGTGCTGGTGCGGTGCGGGGGACTGGCGGCGATGGGACTGGCGGTCATGCCGCTGGACCCGATGATTGCGTCGTGGTTTGCCGGAATCTCCAAGCAGGGCGACGTGTGGCGTGAGATCGGCGCCTGGCAGCAGTACGGCCAGGGCGGGTCGATCGTGATCGGGGTGGTTCTCATCTGGCTGCTGGACCCCGACCGGCGTCGCCGGCTGCTGGACTGGCTGGTGTCCGGGGCGGTGGTCTGGCTGGCCGTGTTCACCGCCAAGGTGCTCGTCGGGCGGCCCAGACCGAAGCTGGAAGATCCCTACGGATTCCTCTGGCCCTGGGGGACCTGGGACTTCGGACCGCCGACGGGGTCCGTGCACGCCTGGCAGGTCGGCAGGATCCTCGGCAGCGAGCTGTGGTCGATGCCCTCCAACCACACGGCCTTTGCCGTGGTGATGAGCGTCTTTCTGGTGCGGATGTATCCCCGTCTGCGCGGGGTGGCCGTCTTCATGGCCTGCCTGGTCGGGTTCGCCCGCGTCGCCTTCGGGGCCCACTACCCGTCCGACGTGCTGATCGGGGCGGCGATCGGATGGATCTTGGCCACGCTGGCGATTGGGGGTTTTTGGGGAGTGCGCACGCTGGACTGGGTCTGGCTGCGGCTGGTCGACCGGCAGGCAACACCCGCCTGGCCCGCGATCGTGGCCGACGAACGCCAGCGGGTCGCCGAGCGGGAAAGCTGACAGGAAGGCGGTGCGGGCGTATGCTACCGCCCTGACCCGGGACGGCCCGGGCCTGGAGAGGTGGCAGAGCGGTTGAATGCGCCGGATTCGAAATCCGGTTCGGCGGTTTCCGTCGACGGGGGTTCGAATCCCCCCCTCTCCGCTCCCGACAGCAGACGCCCCCCGCGGCCACGCGGGGGGCGTTGTGTTGGAGGGCTGCGGGGATCATGCCGACCGGCGACCCTCGATCTCCTGCCCGCTGCCCCTGCCCCTGCCCCCCGCCCCCCGCCCCCTCTCCCCCTCCCTCGCCCGGCGTCACTCCTTGAGTCCGGAGTTGGCCAGGCTCTCGACGATCTGACGCTGGAAGAGGAAGAAGATCACCAGCACCGGCAGGATGCTGATGACCGCGCCGGCCATCTGCACGTTCTGGTTGCCGGTGAAGCGGCCCTGCAGCAGGGCCATCACCAGCGGCAGGGTGAGCAGGTGTTCGTCGCGCAGGATGACCAGCGGGCCCAGGAAGCTGTTCCAGGATCCCAGGAAGGCGAAGATGCCCAGCGTGGCCAGCAGTGGCTTGCAGAGCGGCATGATGACAGTGGCGAAGATGCGGATCTCGGAGCAGCCGTCGATGCGGGCGGCCTCGATCAGCGAATCGGGGATGTTGCGGATGAACTGGCGTGAGAGGAACACGCCGAACACGCCCGCCATCGCGGGGACGATCAGCGGCAGCCAGGTGTTGAGCCAGCCGAAGTCGCGGGCGAGCAGGAAGCCGGGGACCAGCAGCACGGTTCCGGGGATCATCATGGTGCTCAGCAGCGTGATGAAGATGGCCTCTCGACCCGGGAACCGGTGCTTGGCGAAGGCATAGCCGGCGAGGGGGCAGAGGATCAGGTTGCCCGCGACGGTGACGAAGGCGATGAAGACGCTGTTGAGCACGCTGCGCATGAAGGGCACGCCCTGGGGGTCGAGCAGTTTGCGGTAGCCGTCGAGCGTGGGTTCGTCGACCCAGAGGCGCAGGGTGGTGGAGATGGTCTCGTTGTCGGGCTTGAGCGAGGTGACGATCATGAAGTAGAACGGCAGGACCATGAGCACGCCCGCGAAGAGCAGGATGGCGTAGCCGGGCAGACCGGTGGCGGACGGGGCGCGCTTCATGACCGGTCTCCGTCGCGGAACAGGCGGAACTGGACCACGGTGAAGACCAGGATCACGGCGAAAAGGATGTAGGAGTACGCCGAGGCCTTGCCCATCTGGAAGTACTCGAAGCCGTAGCGGAACACGAGGGGGACCATGGTCATGCCGGCGTCGTTGGGGCCGAACTTGCTGCCGGCGTAGCCGGTGCCGCCGCCGAGCATGAAGATGGTCTCGAAGACCTGGAACCCGCCGATGAGGCCGATGACGCCGGTGAAGAGGATCTGCGGGCGCAGGCCGGGCAGCGAGACATGCCAGAAGCGGCGGACGCTCGACGCGCCGTCGATGCGGGCGGCCTCGTAGAGCGACGAGGGGATCTGCTGGAGCCCGGCGATGTAGATCAGGATGTTGAAGGCCAGCCCGCCCCAGATCGCCAGCACGGCGGCGGTGGGCAGGAACCAGCGGTCGCTTTCGAGGAAGCGGACGGGGTCACGCACCAGGCCGGTCTCGATGAGCACGGCGTTGATCCAGCCCATCTCGGTGGCGTGGAAGAGCTGGGTGAAGATCAGGGCCACGGAGATCATGCTGGTGACCAGCGGGCAGAAGAAGATGAAGCGCCACAGGCGCTGGCCGTGGCGGGCGGCGTTGAGCACGCTGGCCAGCGCGAGTGAGATGAGCACCATGGGGGGCAGGGACATCAGGACATACATCACGGTGCGCCCGAGGCTGTGGTACAGCTCGCCCGAGCCGAAGACGCGGGCGTACTGATCGAGGCCGACCCAGCGGGCCGCTGCCAGCGGCAGGACGGGGTGGTACTCCGTGAACGACAGATACAGGGCGGTGAAGGCGGGGATCACGACGAACACGCCGACGAGGGCGGTCGGTGCGGCGACGAAGGCGTAGGACACCCAGTGGCGACGCAGGCCCGGGACCGCCAGCACGCAAAGCACCCCCACCGCTCCGAGCAGGCCGACACCGATGAGGGAGATGCTCAGGACGTCGGGGGCGCGTGCCAGCTCGTCCAGTTCGTCGAGGCTGGAACCGAAGCGGCGCTCCTGATCAATGACCGCGGCGGCGATGATGCCGGTGGCGCGGGGGTGGTTGGCGGTCCAGCGGGCGGCGATCTCGGCGTTGAGCCAGGCGTCCAGTTCATGGTCCAGATCGGGCAGTTCGCCGCGGGCGATGGCGCCGATCAGCTCCACGCGGGACATGCCGCGGCGGGACGCCTCCTGCGAGAGCCGCGCGGTGATGGTGGACTTGAGCTGGTCGAGCATGGCCTGCTCGAGGACCGAGGCGGACTTCTCGCCCGGGATGTACTCGGTCGTCTCGCAATCCTCGATCACCCTGCCCAGCACGGTGGCGGCCTGCCGGAACGCCACGCGGTCCGGGTGATCCCAGAACGCCATCTGGGCCGGATCCCAGAAGGCCCTGGTGGGTGAGACCGTGAGCGTGGAGGCGTCGCCGCGGTTGAGCCGGTGGGCGACGATGTGCTGCTGGGATTCGAGGCGGTTGAGGAACTTGAGCCACTCGAAGGACTCGCGCTGGTGCTTACCGGAGCGGAAGAGGACATAGGTCATGCCGCCGATGACGTGGCGCGGGGGGCCGTCGTCGGCGCGGGGGAAGGCGGCGACGCTCCACTTGCCTTCGAGATCGGGCGCGAGGTACTTGAGTCGGGCGTAGTAGTGGCTCAGGTCGACCATCAGCGGGACGGCGGTGCCGGGCTCGTCGGAGCGGAACCAGGCGATGGCCTTGGGCGAGGCGTAATCATCGCCCGCGTTCTCGCGCAGGTACCAGAACTCGCTGGCGGCGCGGACGGCGCGGTGGTAATCCGGGTGATCCCAGCCGACCTCGACGCCCGGAGTCCCGTCGGGGTTGTCGCCCGTGATCCGGAAGCGGGGGATGCCGAAGGGCTGGATGAACTGGGGCAGGGCGTACTGCTCGCCGCGGGGCCAGCCGAAGTAGAAGCGCATGCCGGCGGCCTCGATGCGCCGGATGGTCTGCTTCATTTCGGACCAGGTCTCGGGGGGACGCAGGCCGAGGCGTTCGAAGATGTCGGTGCGGTAGAAGACAAGGGTGGTGGTGATGTCGGCGGGCAGGCCGTAGAGCCTGTCGCCGACGCGGCCGCAGTGGAGCAGGCCGGGATAGAACATGGACTCGAGTTCGCCGATCTCATCGGGGAACGCAGCGCGGAGATCGACGAGCCCACCGACGCTGCCGTAGTCGAAGGGGGCGGCCAGGTTGCTGATGCCGATGTCCGGTGGCTCGCCCGCGGCCATGGCGGTGAAGTAGTTGGTCTCGAACGAGCCCCAGCTCAGCGGGGTGACCTCGACCCGGACGCCGGTTTCCTGCTCGAACCGGACGGCCAGTTCGCGGAACATCGCGGCGTCCTCGATCGCCCCGGTCACGGCCCAGAAGCGGATGGTCACGGGTTCGTCCGCCGCCCCGGCGTGCGGGCAGAAGATCGCGAGGATCGTCAGCAGCAGGCGGAGGATCAACGCGGGTCCGTGGGTCATCGGCGGCGCACCTTGGCGGCGGCGGACTCGTGGATGGTGGGTGTGTCGGTCGTCAGAAGGCCGCCGGCGGAGCGGGCCTTGATCGTCGCGATCGGCTCGCCGGAGCGGGTGTCGGTCCATTCAACAAGATATTCGGCATCGGGCAGGCCGGGGACTTCGAGCGACGCGGGCTGGACCGGCGGACGCCGGGCTCCGGCCCGTTCGGGGCCCCAGGCGTAGCCGCGGTGGCGCAGCCAAACGATGGCGGCCACCTCGCCGGGCGCGGCGTCGGGTCGTTGCAGGCCGGTCGCCCACAGGGGCGGGGCGGATGGATCGAGCAGGCCGTCGATCTCGAAGCCGACACGGACCCAGTCGCCCGTAGGGCACGAGATGCGCACGGTGTGCTCGCCGGCGGGCAGATCGATCGAGTATGCACCCTGGTAGGTCGGATCCTCGCCGCGCTGCTCGTCGGAGCGGTCGGGGAACTCGTGCTCGGCGGCCACGCGTCCGTTGACCTCGAAACGCAGCGAGGCGCCGCCCCAGCCCGACACGGTGCCGACCCGGGCGGTCAGGCTGCCGGGACGCACCAGGCGGAAGCGCAGCGTCAGCGGGTTGGACAGATCGGTCTTGCGCTCGGCGTGCAGCACGGCGGGGATCAGCCAGGGTTGGTCGGCGAAGCCGGCGGCGTCGAGCGTGATGGTCTGGGGCTGGTTGATGGCGCCGGGGTTCCACGAGGCCGCGCCGGAGGGCAGACGCGCGAGCGTCTCGGCCGGTTCATTCGAGGCCGATTCGTCCACGAACGCGCCGACGCGCGGCGCGAAGGGTTCAAAGTTCGTGCGATGCAGCGGCAGCTCGTCGACGAAATCGGCCAGGGGACGGAACAGGGCGTGCCAGTCCGCCTTGTTGCCGATCTCCCAGTACCAGTAGAGCCCGCCACCCGCGGAACCGCCCATCAGGCTGGCCCAGAGGACATTGTGGACCGAGATGGTCTCCGGCTCGTAGATGCCCGAATCGCCGCCGTCGAACTCCTGGTTGCCGAACTCGCCGGTGAGGTGGGGCTTGCGATAGGCCTCGGGCTTCCAGCGGGCGGCGCCGTAGTGCGGGATGGCGTGATCGGGGGCGTTGTACTCGTGGGTCATGACGATGTCGATGTCGTCGAGCCCGTCGAGGCGGGGCGTGCCCTCGGTCCACCAGGTGCTGGTGGTGACCAGGCGGCCGGAGGCGTCGAGCTGCTTGAGATAGGCCGCCATCTCTTCGTGCCAGACAGCGGACTTTTCGTCGTCGTAGTCGTCCACGCCGGTGACTTCGTTCCAGAGTTCCCAGGCCATCACCGCCGGGCTGTGGCCGTAGCGGGCGACGATGTAGCGGAGGCGACGCTTCGCGAGCGTGCGGACGACCGGGTCGGTGAAGACATCGCCGGCTTTGTCCATCGGCCCGCCGAGGGCGGCGTTGTAGGGCGATTCATGCCAGTTGCTCGGGCCGTTGGCGCTGCGCCAGCCGCTGAAGGAGAACGCGACCGGGAGGACCTTGATGCCCAGTTCCCCGGCGCGGTCGACCACATGGTCGAAGCGCCAGGCGGCGTCCTGGTTCATCCAGCCCAGGCCGCCGAGCAGGCCGTGGTCCTCGATGCGCTCGCTGGTCTCCAGGCTGAGGCGGTGGAAGGTGGGGGCAAGCCAGATCCGCACGGTGTTGCCGCGGTTGGCGGCCGTGCGTTCGAGCGTCCGGTCGTAGTCGTAGGTCGCGCCCGCGTCGGGCCAGCCGTGGTTGAGGCCGGTGGAGAAGAAGAGGCTGCCGTCGTCGTGCTGGAGCGTGCGGAAGTTGTCGGGCGAGCGGCGGACGAAGCCGGGGCGGGTCGGCTGGGTCGCGGTGATTGTGACGGCGTCGCCGAGCACTTCGCCGGTGCCGTCGCTGAAACGCAGGCGGACGGTGTGCTCACCCGGATGGAGCGGCGTGAAGCGCAGGCGCCAGCCGTGCTGGCCGGTCTCGGACAGCACCTCCGCGCCGTCAGGCGCCTGAGAGCGCTCGTAGCCGACCATGTAGAAGCCGGGCACCACCGAGGTGCTGCCGTCCGGACGCGTCACGATCGCGTCGAGACGGGCGTCGTCCGGATCGAATGGGTTGATCCAGGTTCCGGAGCATTCCGGGGCGAACTCCACGGTTTCGTACACGGGGACTTCGGACCGATCGGGATGGGCCGCACCAATGGCAAGCGGGCCGCTTGATGCCATGCGGGCGCGGCGTGGCTCGGCCTTGGACAATGCGGCGTCGCGGGCGCGGAGTTCGGTCAGGAACGGGTGGGCCTGTGCCATGACGACGTCCTGGGCGGCGGCGGAGGCGCCGATGGTGAACAGGAGTCCGACGGCGACCCCATGTCGGGTGGATCTGGGCATCATCGGCGCTCCGCGTGTTCGAGGCGTTCGCTTGTTTCGAGCAGGGCCCGGGTGGTGTGGTAGACGGTCTTCCATCGGTTGATCTTCTCGGTCGGCCCGGTGGGTTGGCCGTCGGGCGTGGCGGCCCAGCGCCAGCCGCCGTGCTCGTGGTCGATGAGCCAGCGATCGCAGAAGGACCACACCGCCGCCAACGCGCGCCGATAGCGGTCGGTCTCGTGTCCGCAGCGTGCGTCCATGAGCGAGAAGGCGTTGATGGCCTCGACCTGGACCCACCAGACGCGGGTGGTGTCGCAGACGTGCCCGAAGGCGAAGCCCTCGTTGCCCATGCCGCCGCGTTCGTGATCCACCGCGTGGTCGATGGCGTGGTCGATGAGCATGCGTGCGGCGTGCCAGGCGTCGGCCTCGCGGTCCGGGTGGGCGGCGCGGGCGGCCTCGATCATGAGGTAGCCGATCTCGACATCGTGCCCATAAGAGGTCGGGCCCGGCACGGGGCTCCAGTCGGGGGTGTAATAGAGGTGGGTGCAGCCCGGGGGGATGACCATGCGGTCGAGGAAGAGGTCGAGCACGCGCCGCAGGCGGTCCCCGACGCGGGGGTCGGGACGGGCCTCGTGAAGCCGGGTCAAAGCCTCCATGAGGTGGAGTTGGGCGTTCATCGAGCGGTAGCCGGCGGGGCGGCCGATCTCATCTCCGGGCTCTGGGTCGTTGCGGACCGGTGCGCCGTCGGCCTCGAAGGATTCCTCGAGACCGGGGTCACCGGGGATGGCGCCGTGTTCTTCGAGCCATGCGAACTGCTGCATGGCCACGTCGATGAGGCCGGGATCTCCCAGAGCCTCCCCCGCGTTGGCCAGGGCGTAGATACCAAAGGAGATCCCGTAGAGGTGTTTGCGGCCGCGGCTCTGCGTCGACGGACCGCGACCCGGGTCGACTTCCCAGTACATCCCTCCACGTTCGTGGTCCACGAACGTGTCCA
>CAYNRF010000108.1:0-3476 GCA_964399525.1 uncultured Phycisphaeraceae bacterium
TGCGCCTGGGCGAGCCCCGTCTCGAGCCGTTCACACTCGGCGACCGCGGACTCGCTGGTCATCCTCGACGAGATCGGACGCGGCACCTCCACCCTCGACGGCCTGAGCCTGGCGTGGGCCATCGCCGAATGTCTCGCGGGTGATGACACAAACCCGGGTCCGCGCACCCTCTTCGCCACCCACTACCACGAGATCACCGAGCTGGAAGAAAAGCTCGCCCCCCGCGTCCGCAACCTGCATGTGGCCGTGCGGGAGTGGACCACCGACGACGGCAAGCAGGAGATCGTCTTCCTGCACTCCATCCGCCCGGGC
Source organism: uncultured Phycisphaeraceae bacterium (assembly GCA_964399525.1). GTDB lineage: Bacteria > Planctomycetota > Phycisphaerae > Phycisphaerales > UBA1924 > UBA6054. Next base: position 313 of record CAYNRF010000108.1, read on the forward strand.
AAGGCCGACCAGTCCTACGGCGTGCATGTGGCCGAACTGGCGGGCGTGCCCCGCCCGGTGACCAAGCGGGCCCGTGAGATCCTCGGCGCCCTGTCCGTCCAGCACGCCCGGATGGACACCACCAAGGTGAAACCGCCGAAGAAGTCCCGCGAGTCGGCCCAACTGGGCCTGTTCACCGAGTTCCTGCCGCACCCGGCGGTGGACGAACTCCGGGAACTCAAGCTCGATTCGATGACCCCGATGCAGGCGTTCGACGCGCTGCGGAAACTCAAGGATCAGGCCTCAGCAGGCCTCTGAGATCCCATCCTCCACGCCGCGCCGCACTCGGGACAGACGGTGCAGCCATCAGCCTCGCAGCGCACCCCCACGATCCCGTAGCCGCACGATGGGCAGAGCCCGGATGCCAGAAGCGCATCCCGCCCATGCTCGGCGCTCTTCCAGATGTAGATGTACGACCAGAGCGACATGACCAGCGAACCAACTGACGTCGCTACAAGAACCGCGAGGGATCCGGACAGCAGAGCCTGCCAGTCGAAGAGCCCGCGGATTAAAGCATACAAGGCCGCACCTGAGATACCGATCGCTGCAGGCCCCAACCAGTTGCGAATGAACTCTGTTCTGAAGTTTGCATGATCGCCCGGCCTCGAAAGGCTCGTTGGCTTGATGCCCAGCGGCTTCGCCGCCTCGCGCATGCTCAGCACCCGGCGGCGGGTCCCCCGTTCGTCAAGCAATGTGTCCCGGCGTGCCAACACCTAACATGCCTCCGCAGGAACCGAAGGAGACCCTTATGCCCCTGACTGATTATCTCACCCTCGGCCGCACCGGGCTTCGCGTCTCGCCGTTCTGCCTGGGCACCATGACCTTCGGCGAGGACTGGGGGGCCGTCGGCACCACCGTCGAGGAATCCCGCGATGTGCTGGCCGCCTACCTCGACCGGGGCGGCAACTTCCTCGATACCGCCAACATCTATACCAAGGGCCACTCCGAGCAGATCATCGGCGACTACTTCATGGAGCACCCCGCCCGGCGCGACCGCGTGGTCATCGCCACCAAGTTCTGCGGCAACATGCACCCGGGCGATCCCAACGGCGGCGGCTCGGGCCGCAAGGCGATCCTCCACCAGGTTCACGACTCCCTGCGTCGCCTGCAGACCGACCACATCGACCTGCTCTGGTGCCATTTCTGGGACCGGCACACGCCCCTGGAAGAAACCATGCGGACCATGGACGACCTCGTCCGCCAGGGCAAGGTCCGGCACATCGGCTTCTCCGACCATCCCGCGTGGGTGTGCGCCAAGGCCAACGGGCTCGCAGCCCTGCACGGCTGGGAGCCGCTGGCGGCCATCCAGATCGAATACTCCCTCCTGCAGCGCACGCCCGAAGAGGACCTCATCCCGATGGCCATCGACTTCGGCCTGGGCGTCACGCCGTGGTCGCCGCTGCGCGGTGGCGTGCTCAGCGGCAAGTTCCGGCGCGACAGCCGCCCCAAGCACGGCGACACCCGCGTGGCCGAGAACTCCCCCCACCTCAACGAGCGAACCTACACGCTGGTCGACGAACTGGCCGCCATCGGCGAGGAGATCGGCGCGACCCCAGCGCAGGTCGCCCTCCACTGGGTCCAGACCCGCCCGGGCGTGACCAGCACCATCATCGGCGCCAAGCGGCTCAGCCAGCTCGAAGACAACCTGGGCGCCCTCGACATCGCCCTGACAGACGACCACCGCGCCCGCCTGGCCGCGAAGAGCGCGTTCGACAAGCACTTTCCCCACAACTTTCTGGACAACATCCGCCCGGCGATCCAGAACGGGGCGACGATCAACGCCCAGAAGAGCGACCCGTGGCCGCTGTCGCCCAAGGACGCTTCCGAGCGTCACTGAGCAGGGGGGTTCGGACTGAACGCAGAGGGCGCAGAGGAAGCCACGGGAGGGGAGAGATCATGAACGCGAAGATCGCGAAGGACGCGAAGGTGACCCACGGATGTATTCAGGCTTGGCCGTGATCAATTTGCTCAAGATCGGACTTGAGAAAGGCGCTGAATCCAGAATATTCACAAGAATCGCTTCGAGCCCTTCGCGATCTTCGCGTTGAAAAACTCTTTCCTCTGAGTCCTCTGCGTGATCTCTGCGGCCTCTGCGTTCCTCCGAACCCTCCTAAACTCCCCCCATGCTCATCCTCGGCATCGAGTCATCCTGCGATGAGACCGCGGCCGCCGTTGTTGAAGGGCGTCGCGTGCGTTCGTCCGTGGTCGCCACGCAGCACGACCTGCACGCCGAGTACGGCGGGGTGGTGCCCGAGATCGCCAGCCGGGCCCACGAGGAGCACATCCTCCCGGTGATCCGCCGGGCGGTGCGGGACGCGGGGATCGGGCTGGCGGATCTGGAGGCGATCGCGGTCGGGCACCGGCCGGGGCTGGTCGGCTCGCTGCTGGTGGGCCTGTCGGCGGCCAAGGCGCTGGCGTGGTCGCTGGGCGTGCCGCTGATCGGGGTGGACCATGTGCACGCCCACCTGACGGCGGCGGCGCTAGACGCTGAGCCGCTCGCGTTTCCGGCGCTGGGGCTGGTGGTCTCCGGCGGCCACACCACGCTCTACGCGATGGCGTCGGACACCGAACTGACCCGCCTGGGCGGCACCATCGACGACGCGGCCGGCGAGGCCTACGACAAAGTCGCCGCCATCCTCGGGCTGGGCCACCCGGGCGGGCCGCTGGTCGACAAACTGGCGTGCGAGCCGGGGGCCGACGAGCACGCGTTCGACTTCCCCATCGGGCTGATGCAGAAGGACAACCTCAACTTCAGTTTCTCAGGGGTCAAGACGAGTGTGCTGTACGCCGTCCGCGGCCGCCCGAACCCGCCCAGACTGCCCGGCAAGGACCCGATCGTGCTGCCCCCGCCGCCCCCGATGACGGACGAACGCACGCGCGACATCGCCGCGAGTTTCCAGCGCTGCGTGTGCGCCGCCCTGCTCCGCAAGACCGAGGCCGCGTGGGACAAGCACGGGCCGTTCCGCTCGATCACCATCGGCGGGGGCGTGTCGGCCAACAGCCGCCTGCGCTGGGAGATGGCCGAACTGGGATCGCGCCTGGGCGTGCCCGTGCGGGTGCCGCCGATGAAGTACTGCGTGGACAACGCGGCGATGATCGCGGGCCTTGGCGCCAAGTTGCTCGAG
>CAYNRF010000108.1:3576-10571 GCA_964399525.1 uncultured Phycisphaeraceae bacterium
AGCCGCGCACGAAGTAAGCGGATTCTTCTTTTCCGTACTAGCTTACTCGTGCTTCAAAGCCCATCCGCTTACTTCGTGCGCGGCTACAAAGTCAATGCGACATCGCGCTGTGCGAAGTCACCCCCGCTCGTCAAACTTCCGCTCGATCCGCAGCAACGCATCGCGGATCTCCACCAGCACCGCGGCCTCGTCCACGGCTTCGCCGGTGTCGGACGCCGCGGGACGGCGCTTGCCGCCGGATTCGGCCATGCGGTCCCGCTGGGCCAGCACCGCGCCGCGGAAGCCGGGGGTGTCGACGATGCCGATCATGTTGACCAGCGACCCGCCCGGCCCGGAGGACTGCCCGGCGGTCTCGAGCTTGAAGCCCTGCAGACCGAGCATCCGCATGATCGGGCCCTGGAACATCTGCAGGTCGGTGATCTTCTCCAGCGGCACCGTGCTCTCGACGCGGTTGAGCAGGCCTTTGCGGATCTCCAGCGTCCGCTCCGTCAGCGTGCATGAGAGCCGGTCGAGGTACTTGTCCATCACCAGGAGGGTGATGATCAGCACCACCGGGATCGCGGGGATCAGCACGATCGTGCAGGCCATGATGATCGTCGGCTGCCAGAGGTAGTACTTCTTGATGGCGGCGCGGTCGAAGGCGGCTTCACGGAGGACGGGGTGATCGGGCATGGATTAGTACCCCACAATGGTCAATGAGTACGGAATTTTCACTCGACTATGCGAGTAGAGCGCGTCTGCAACGGAGACAGTAGCTTTGTAAGCATCGTGCTGTGTGGCCCGTCCGTTTGAGTTGTACTTGTAACAGACCGGCACAGCCAGCACGAGGTGCTCAACGCCGACCATGACCATGGCTTGGACAAGATCTCGGTATACCGCATTGCCCATCCAAGCCCGGCCGGCTTCAACCTCAAGACCGCAGCCCCATTCGGGATGAAACGCATCAATCTCGTATCTGAGAGCCGGGACACCATTCTCACCGAAAAAAACTGGGCGTTCAATCTTGTGCTCAGCCTGCTTTCCCGCCTCTACTTGGAATCCCAACTGAACCAGATCCGGTTTTAGGCAGTCCAGCACACTGTCGCTGGTCAGTCCCTTCTTGAGGGAATATGTGCTGATATCAGCATAACGTTTCCGAAAGACGCTAACGATTTCGCCAACGAAATGCGCGGGTGGTTCTGTCCTCGGGAACGAAGTAAAGCGAATCTCTTCCATCATTCCCCCGGAATGTACGAGATCGCTCCCTCCATGGGGCTGCTGGCGGTGGCGTACAACTTCTTCTCGATCCGCCCGGCCAGATAGCTCTGCCGCCCCGCCTCGCAGGCCTTGCGCATGGCGTGGGCCATCATGACCGGGTCCTTGGCGTGCGCGATGGCGGTGTTGAGCAGCACGCCGTCCGCGCCGAGTTCCATTGCCACCGCCACGTCGCTGGCGCTGCCCACGCCCGCGTCGACGATGACCGGATAGTCCGGGTCGCCCGACTTGAGCGCCTCCAGGCACAGCACGATGTTGTTGGGGTTGAGCACGCCCTGGCCCGAACCGATCGGTGAGCCCGCGGGCATGACCGAGGCCGCGCCAGCGTCCTTGATCCGCTTGGCGATGATCGGGTCGTCGCTGGTGTAGCACAGCACCTGGAAGCCGTCCTTGACGAGCGTCTCGACCGCCTCGACGGTGCCGATGGGGTCGGGCAGCAGGGTCCGCTTGTCGCCCAGCACCTCCAGCTTGACCCAGGACGCGCCGGGGTTGTCGAGCTGTTCCAGTAGGTCGCGACCCAGGCGGGCCACTCGGACCGCGTCCTCGGCGGTGAAGCAGCCGGCGGTGTTGGGCAGGATGGTGTAGCGGGACAGGTCCAGATACTCCAGCAGGCTCTTGCCCTCGGCGTTGAACAGGCGTTCGCGGCGCACGGCCACCGTGATCACCTCGGAGCCGCTGGCGTCGAGCGCGTCGCGCATCTGCTCCATGGAGGCGTACTTGCCCGTGCCCACCAGCAGGCGGCTGGAGAAGGTCCGACCGGCCACGGTCAGCGGCGAAAGTCCCGGTTCAACGAGTGTCTGGCCCATGGCCGATCATAGGATGGAGAGACCGCCCCACCGGATGCACTCAGGAGAATCCGTCATGCCCAGACTGTTCCCAGCCGTTCTGACCCTGACCGCCGCCCTGATCGCTCCCATCGGCATGCCCGGCTGCGCGAGCACGACGATCAAGGTCAAGGAGTCGCTGGGCATCGCCAAGCGCGAGCAGCTGGTCTCCGAGGTCAAGGACGCCCGCAACGCCCAGCAGCAGGCCAAGGACCAGTTCTCGAGCACGCTCGACGAGTTCAAGGCGATCACGGGCTACACGGGCGGTGACCTCGAACGCCGCTACAACCGGCTCAAGGACCAGGCCGACCGCTCCAAGGCCCGGGCTGGGGCCGTCACGGCCAAGATCGAGTCGATCGAGCGGATCGCCAACGCCATGTTCCGCGAGTGGGACCAGGAGCTGGCCCAGTACTCGTCCGAGACCCTGCGGGCCGCCAGCGCCGAGCAGCTCAGCGTCACGCGCCAGCGCTACCGCCAGCTGATGGAGGCGATGAAGACCGCCGAGGCGAGCATGAAGCCCGTGCTCACCGCCTTCGATGACCAGATCCTGTTCCTCAAGCACAACCTCAACGCCCGGGCCATCGCGTCGCTGCAGACCACCGTGACCGAGCTGGAGACCGAGATCAGCCAACTGATCGCCGAGATGAACGCCTCCATCGACGAGGCCAACGCCTTCATCCAGGGGATGGAATCGCAGGGGAGCTGATCCGGCCGCCAGCGGCCGGCCGCGTCAGTTCCAGCTCATGCCCTTGGGCCACGATTCCGGGTGCTGCCGTTCCGCGGCCCGGATGGTCTCGGAAAGCCGGAACAGCTCGCGTCCGAGCAGACGGGTGCGGGCCTCGGCGTCGGCCTCGGCCAGCATGCGGTACCGCGTGTCCCGCCCCGTCACGAGGGTGAATCCGATCACGTCCAGCAGCACGGCCGTCGGGATCTGCTCGTTGCGGACGTACTGGAGCACCTGCTCGGCGATCCGCAGCCGGGCCAGCGGCCCGTTGTCCAGCGCGTCGTCCACCCAGGTCCGCAGCCGCTCCATGCTCTGCGTCACGCTGAACACCTCACGGTCATCGTCGCCGAACGGCTCGGCGCGGACCCGCCGGTACAGCTCGCCCGGCTCCGGCTCGACCTCCCCGACGATCCGCGCCCGGCACAGCCCGTGCAGGACGATGTTGAACCGCCCGTCGGGCAGACGCTCGTGGGACACGATCTGACCGACGCAGATCACCGGCCGCACGGCCGCACGCCCGCGGGCGTCCGGCGGGGCGTCGGGGTCCAGCGTCGCGATGGCGATCTGACCGGCGGCGTCGAGTTCGCGGTCCACCATCTGCCGGTACCGCGGCTCAAAGATGTGCAGCGGCAGGGGCTGCTGCGGCAGCAGCACCAGATCCAGCGGGAAGATGGCCACCGGTCGGCCGAAGTTGATCCGGACTGACTGAGCCCCGTCCATGGGCAAGGATACGCGTCCGACGCTCGGACCACGGAGCCCCGCCCCGCGGGCCGATCATCCGCCACCGCCCCCGTCCCTCACACCCCCCCACCCCAATCGTGAGCCGCCCATGCTTGAACCAGCATTCCTGAAACTGAAGTTCGGCCAGGCGCTCGACTACCAGGCGTACGTCGCCACGGGCAAGGCCGAACACCAGAAGGCCTGGGCCGAGTTCCGCCGGCGGGCGGATCTTGAAACGGAGCAGACCGCGCTCGTCGGCTCGTTCGTCCGCCGCCTGCCCGTGCTGGTGGTTTCGGGCACCTGGTGCGGCGACTGCGTGCAGCAGATCCCCTTCATCGACGCCATCGACCGCGCCGGGCCCTGCGTCGAGGCCAGATACCTCGACCGGGATGAGCATCCCGACCTCTCTTCACGCCTGATGCTGTGCGGCGGCCTGCGGGTGCCGGTGGTGCTGATCCTCAACGAGGACTTCGACGTTCTGGCGGTCGAGGGCGACCGCACGCTCGCCCGCTATCGGGCGCTCGCCGCCCGCCAGCTGGGACCGTCCTGCCCGCTGCCGGGTGCGCCGGTCCCGCCCGATGAGGTGGCGGCCACCCGCCAGGACTGGGTCGAGGCCTTCGAGCGGGCCCACCTGATGGCCCGACTGAGCACCAAGCTGCGGGCCCGGCACGCGGACTAGGTGTTTTTTCCTATTGCTGATGGCGGGTCGAAGCCTCCGCGGACCGTACGGACCCCGCGTTCTCGCGGGACGCACCAATCTGGTTCTCGGACACCCCGGACGCCAGGCACTCTGGTTTCCCGTCGCGGCGGCTGGCACACCCGGAGATCCGCTGTATGTTCCTACCCGAGGGGGACATGCGCCCGCGGAGCGTCCGCTCGCATTGTCTTCTCGATCGTGGTCCCGATGCTCGACGGGCGACTCGTGAACCGCTCGTCGGTCGGTGTGTTTGCGTGCCGGGCCTGCCCCGGGCGCCCTGAGAGAGGAAACAGAGATATGAAGCAGCTCGCCATTACCGTGTGCGCCCTGTCCCTGGCCGCCGCCGCCGGCTCGGCCTCCGCCGGTCTGGCCGCCGAGTCGGTCAACCAGCAGAACTACGCCGGGATGCGTTCGATCGACATCCACGGCAACAGCGTGTCCAACCCCCGCGGCGGCACGACCGTGTTCACCAACCTGCAGGCCGGCTTCACCGCCAACGCCGCGTTCAGCTCGACCGACCTGACGGCCGTGTTCGGCGACCAGCTCGCCACCGTCGGCACGGGCCGCCTCCAGGAGTTCTCCTTCACCCTGTTCAACAGCGGCACCAGCGCCGGCGTGCTGAACAGCGCCGAGGTCGCCATCAACTTCTTCCGCGCCTCCGACAGCAGCCTGATCGGCGGCTTCAACGTCAACACCGGCGAGATCAACCTCGGCACCGGGTTCTTCACCACGCTCAATGTCACCGGCCTGGACGGCCTCGGCATCCAGCTGGATACCACCGACATCATCGTCACGCAGTCGGTCAACTCGCTGGTCGGCGGCGCGACCCGCCTGGGCCTGGTCTCCGCCACCCCCGTGACCATCGGCTCCTCGATCCCCCAGCTCTACATCGACGCCAGCACCGTCAACGGCGGCACCCCCGGCTTCTACAACATCACCTCGGGCGGCAACCCGATCTCCTTCAACGTCGGCTACCAGGTCGTGGTGCCGGCGCCGGCCTCCGCGGCCATGCTCGGCCTGGGCGGCCTGATCGCGGCCCGTCGTCGCCGCTGATCGAATCCGGCTTCCGCAGCCCCCCAAGACCCCGCCGAAAGGCGGGGTTTTTTCGTGCGTGCTTCCCTACCATGACGCCACACCCATGGCCAACCCAACCGAACGACAGAACATCCAGGTCCGTGCCGAGCGGACCGTCCTGGCGGCCCTGCGACTGCCCGACTCGATCTTCGACCCCCGCGACCCCTTCGGCGAACTGCGCGAACTGGCCGAGCAGGCCGGGGCCACGGTGGTCGGCGAACTCGAGCAGCGCCGGGATCGCCCCGAACCGGGGACCTACATGGGCAAGGGCAAGGTCGAGGAACTGCGCAACCTCTGCGACGCGCTCGACGCCACCACCGTCATCTTCGACCACGAGCTGAGCCCCAAGCAGATCGCCACGATCGAGAAGATCGTCGGGCGCAAGATCCTCGATCGTTCGGAGCTGATCCTGGACATTTTCGCCGGGCGCGCCACCACCCACGAGGCCCAGATCCAGGTCGAACTCGCCCAGCTCGAATACACCTTCCCCCGCCTCCGCGCCATGTGGAGCCACCTCGAACGCATCACCGCCGGCGCCGCCAGCGGCGGTGTGGGCACACGCGGCCCCGGCGAGCAACAGCTCGAGATCGACCGCCGCCTCGTCCAGCGCCGCAAGCTCATCCTCCAACGCGAACTCGCCGAGATCCAGGAACGCAAGCGCCGCGCCGTCCGCCAGCGCAACATCGACAACGACACCGTGGGGCTGGTCGGCTATACCAACGCGGGCAAGAGCACCATCTTCAACTCCTTCACCGAGGGCGGGGCCTACGCCGACGACCGCGTCTTCGCCACCCTGGCCACACGGACCCGCCGCTGGGACCTCGGCGGCGGCGTGCATTGCATGCTCTCCGACACCGTCGGATTTGTCCGTGAACTGCCCCACCACCTGGTGGCTTCCTTCCGCGCCACCCTCGAGGAAGCGACCCACGCCGACCTGCTGATCGTGGTGCTGGACGTCTCCGATCCCAGCGTCGAGCTGCACCACGACACCGTGGCACGAACGCTCGAGGAGCTCTTCGCCGATGTCGAGAAGCGCGAGGCCCGTGACAAGGACGCCCCGCCGTACGAGCGTCCCGAGATCGTGACCGTGCTGAACAAGGCCGACCGGCTCCACGACAATCGCGACCTGCTCTACTGGCAGGCCCGCATCCCGGGAGCGATCCCGCTCTGCGCCCTGCCCGCATCGGAGGGGATGCCCGAGCCGATCGGGCACGCGGAGCTGACCGAGCGCGTCCGCACCTTCGTGGTCGGCCCGATCCGGGAACTTGACCTGTCCGTGCCCATGTCCGACCCCCGGACCATCGACGCCATCGAACGCCGATGCGAAGTGCTCGACCGTGCGTACGAGGGCGACCGGGCCATCCTGCGCACCCGGATCGGGGCCCGCCAGCTCGGTCGCCTCCGCTCGGGCAGCCCGGGATTGCGGGTCTTCACGACCGACGGGGTGCTTGTCGAGCCGGAGACCACCCGTTCGGGCTGGCGACGCTGACCGATCCGATCGCCCCGCCCGCCCGCCGGGGAAACCGCGGATGCCCGTTGTTCGTATCGGATCGTGCCGGTAGACTGTCCGGGTCCGGTGCCCGGCCACCAAGCCTTCCCCCACAGGTCCCAGCCCGCCCGGGTCCGCCCGACCGGCCCGTGGGTGAAAACAGGAGCCCCCATGCAGAACGCCCGCCGCCTCGTCGCGTTGTCCGCCCTCGGG
>CAYNRF010000109.1:0-10482 GCA_964399525.1 uncultured Phycisphaeraceae bacterium
ACGGATAGCTCGGCTCGGCGAGACCGGTCAGGCGGAAAAGCCACGCCGGATAGAGGACGGTCAGCGCGCCCCAGACGAGGTTATAGACCCCGGCCGCGATCAGCCAGCGGGACATCCAGCGGGGGCTCGTGGGGTGGGAAGTCATGGCCGTCGGTCTTCGTGGCCGGGACAGGCTTCGATGCCGGACCGGTCTGATCAGTACACGCCCGACTGGGTGCCGGTGATGTGCTCCGGCCGGGTCTTGACCAGCATGAACCAAACGAACAGGAACAGCGGGAATCCGATCCCCAGGACGCCGCCGAAGCAGATCCCCATCGCAGCGCCGATGTCCTGACCGGGTCCCCCGGCGTTGACGGCCTGGGCGATCGGGTTGTCGGGGTAGTCGGCCGCCCATTGGGCCATCGCGGCCTGCTTGGACGACTGGTGGATCAGGTTCATGATCGCCAGGGGGATCGAGGTCACCGCGTAGACCAGGTGCAGCCAGCGGGACACCGGATGCCGGCCGACGAGGGTGATGCCGGCGATGAGCAGCAGCACCGCCAGAACCACGCCGATGCCGGCGATCGTATAGTCGGCCGGACCGAACTGCATGGTGGGCGGGGGCGGGGCGCCCTGCAGCTGGCCGGACATCATGCCGCCCAGGAACGGGGTGACGGCCAGTCCCAGACCGCCGCAGACAAGGCCGAGGCCTCCGAACGCGATGCTGATGATGCCCACGGGGATGGGCCACTTGGGCAGGGGAACGAAGGATTCGTCGGCCGGATGGATCGGAAAGTCGTCGTCGGACATGGGGCCTCCCGGGCGTGAAGGGGGGGCGGGGGGGGGGGGGGATCGGTCGCGTCCGCGGGGTTCGTCAGACGCGCTCGAGGAAACGGACGTCGTTCTCGAAGAGCATGCGGATGTCGGGGATGCCGTACTTGCCCATCGCGATGCGCTCGATGCCGAAGCCGAAGGCGAAGCCGGTCCACACCTCCGGATCGATGCCGCAGGCTTTGAGGACGTTGGGATCGACCATGCCGCAGCCGCCCAGTTCGATCCAGCGGGGGGGCTCGCCGGGCTTGAGGGCGATCATCATGTCGAACTCGGCGCTGGGCTCGGTGAAAGGGAAAAAGCTGGGGCGCAGGCGGATCTCGGCGTCGGCACCGAAATACGCCCGGGCGAACTGGAGGAGCGTGGTCTTCAGGTCGGACATGGTCACACCGCGGTCGAGGTAAAGGCCCTCGATCTGGTGGAACATGAACGAGTGGGTCGCGTCGACGGTGTCCGGGCGGTAGACCCGCCCCGGCGAGACGACCTTGATCGGCGGGCCCGAGCCCTCGGCCACGATCCGTTCCATGGTGCGGATCTGGACGGTCGAGGTCTGGCTGCGGAGCATCCGCGGGGCGTCCACCTCGTTGGGATCGTCGACGTAGAAGTTGTCGATGGGATCGCGGGCCGGGTGGGCGGCCGGGATGTTGAGCTTGACGAAGTTGTGTTCGTCGTCCTCGAGCTCGGGGCCCTGGGCCACGTCGAACCCCATCCGCGCAAACACCTCGACCAGCTCGGCGCGAACGCGGGGGATGATGTGCCGGCGGCCAAGGTGGCGGGCGTCGATCAGGCCGGGCTCGGTCATGTCGACCATCGGGCCGGTCTCGGCCTGCGCCGGGCCCGAGGCCGACTGGCGATCGGCGAAGGCGGACTCGAGCGCGGTCTTGACCTCGTTGAGGCGCTGGCCCACGGCGGCCTTCTGGTCCGGGGGAACGTCCTTCATCCGCGGCATGAGGGCCCGGAGCCTGCCCTTGGGCCCGATGTAGGCGATGCGCCATGCCTCCAGCGCGTCGGGGCCCCGGGCGGCGGCGAGTTCGGCGAGGCCGTCGGACTGGATCGTGCTGAGATCTTCGAGCATGGGGGATGATAGATCGCGGTCGGGCGGCTGCGTGCCGGCGAAAAGAAACACCCCGGCCTGGAGCCGGGGTGCGGGGAGAATACGTGCGGGGGCGGACCGGAACCGGACGCGATCAGGCGTTCTCGGTCTTCGCGCCGTCCTTGCGGAGCTTGGCGGCGAAGGCGGTGCGGCGGTCGGCCTGGCGGCGCCGGGTGGAGGGGCGGCCGCCGATCTCGGGGCCCTCCTCGTTGCCGACGAACTGGATGACGCACAGCTCGCTGCCGTCGCCGAGGCGGTGGCGGCCGAGCTTGACGATGCGGGTGTAGCCGCCGGCGCGGTCCGCGAAGCGGGGCGCGACGTTGTCGAAGATGTGCTTGACGAGGCGCGGGGCCTTGCGCAGCTCGCCGTAGCGGTTGCGCTCGACCTGATCGGCCTCGGGGATGTCGAAGAAGCCCTGCGTGAACTCACGCTGCGCCTGGACCTTGTTCTGCTCGTCCTCGGTGGCCCCCTTGGGCAGGTGCGACCAGGCGAAGGCGACGCGGTCGCGGCCGAGCATGGCGATCACCTGGCGGCGGGCGTGCAGGTCGCCCTTCTTGGCCTTGGTGACGATCTTCTCCACGAAGGGCTGGAGGGCCTTGGCCTTGGGCACCGTGGTGGTGATCTGGCCGTGCTCGAACAGGCTGGCCGCCATGTTGCGGAGCATGGCCTGACGGTGGGCGGTGGTGCGGTTGAGCTTGTAGCCTGCTTTGCGGTGACGCATGGCTGTTCTCCGAACGGGCGTGGGCCCTGATCAAATCTCGCCGGGCCGGTGTGTCCGGTGGCGATGGGTCTTGGGGACTCAGTCGGCGTGGATGGTGTAACCCTCGGGAAGCTCGATGCCGAGATCGAGGCCGATTTCCTGGAGCTTGCGCTTGACCTCACGCAGCGAGGTCCGGCCGAACGAACGGAGCTTGAGCAGCTCGGGCTCGCTCATGACGACCAGCTGGGCGACGGTGTTGATGCGGGCCGACTCCAGGCAGTTGCTGGCGCGGACCGAGAGGTCGAGCTGCTCGAGCGGCATGTCGAGCTTGCGGATCAGTTCCTCGTCCACGCCGGCGGCGGCGGCGGCCTCGGCCGAGACGGTCTCCTCGCCGACCTCGAAGTACTGGACGAAGGGGTTGATGTGCTTGCGGAGGATCTTGCCGGCCTCGACCAGCGCCATCTCGGGCGTGACGGTGCCGTCGGTCCAGATCTCCATCATGAGCTTGTCGTAGTTGGTCCGCTGGCCGACGCGGGTGTTCTCGACCTTGTAGCGGACGCGCTGGACGGGCGAGTAGATGGCGTCGACCGGGATCAGGCCGATGTCCTGCTCCTCGGAACGGCCGTACTGCTCGGAAGCGGGCACGTAGCCGCGGCCCTTGCCGACGTGGATCTCCATCTCGAAGGGGACCTCGGCCGTCAGGGTGGCGATGACCAGTTCCTTGTTGTGGATGGTCACCGAGGTGTCGGCCTCGATCAGCTCGGCGGTGACTTCGCCGGGGCCCTGGGCTGCCAGACGCATCACGCGGGGCTCGTCGCCCTCGAGCTGAACGATGAGGTTCTTGATGTTCAGAACGATGTCCGTGGTGTCCTCGAGGACGCCGGGGATGGAGGTGAACTCGTGCTCGGCGCCCTTGATCTTGATGGCGGTGACGGACGCGCCCTCGAGCGAGGAGAGCAGGATGCGGCGGAGGCTGTTGCCGATCGTGGTGCCCATGCCACGCTCGAACGGCTCCACGGTGAAGCGCCCGAAGGTGCTGCCCTGGAACTTGGGATCGGAAACGACTTTGGTGGGCAGCTCAAGGCCACGCCAGCGGACTCTCATGATGCACTTCTCCTCGGCAGCGGGTCTTGATCCCGGGCCTCGGTGCTCTCGGGTGCGGCCGTGCTGCCGAACACGGTCGCCCCATCTGTCACCGGGGCCGAAAAACGGTGGTTCTGCGGAACGACACCACGCCCGCGTCCGCGGGCGTGCGTCGGTGGTCTGGTTACACGCGCCGCTTCTTGCGGGGGCGGCATCCGTTATGGGGGACCGGGGTGCGGTCCTCGACGGCGGTGACGCGCAGGCCGGTGGAGACCATGCCCGAGACGGCGTTCTCGCGGCCGGCGCCGGTGCCGGTGATGCGGACCTCGATCTCGGTCATGCCCATCTTGCGGACCTTCTGGCCGCACTGCTCGCCGGCGCGGGTGGCGGCGAACGGGGTCGACTTGCGGGCGCCCTTGAAGCCGATGGTGCCGGCCGAATCCCAGGCGAGGGTTTCGCCGTTGGTGTCGGTGATGGTCACCAGGGTGTTGTTGTGCGTCGCCTTGATGTGGGCGATGCCGCGGACGACATTCTTGCGGATCTTTTTGACCTTCTTGGCCATGGTTCGCTCCTGGCGGTTCCACTTTGGGTTCCCGGCCTCTTTCGAGGGACGCGGGCTGGAACCTGGCGAGTGTCTGGATGTCGCACCCGCCGGAAGCCCGGCGGGTGCGGTGATGAACGACGGGGTTTAGCCCTTGATGCCCTTCTTGCCGGCCACGGTCTTCTTGCGGCCCTTGCGGGTGCGGGCGTTGCACTTGGTGCGCTGGCCGCGGACGGGCAGGGAGGCGCGGTGGCGGTCGCCGCGGTAGCAGCGGATCTCGCGGAGGCGTCCGATGTTCTGCTGCACCTGACGGCGGAGGGCGCCCTCGACGAGGAAGCCGTTGTCGATGATGCCGTTGATGCGGGAGATATCGCTCTCGGACAGCTCGTTGGCGCGGCGGTCGGGGTCGATCCCGGCTTCGGCAAGGATGTCCTTGGCGAACTTCGGGCCGATGCCGTGCACGTACTGCAGCGCGTAGTAGATCTTCTTGCGGTCCGGAACGTCAATACCTGCGATACGGGGCACGGTTGGGCTCCTTGCTCACCCGCGGCGGCGGGCGTGTGTGCCACATGCGAACATCTGAACGCGGATCAGTGGAAAGGGATCAGCCCTGACGCTGCTTGAAACGCGGATTCTTCTTGTTGATCACGAACACTTTGCCCTTGCGCCGGACGATCTGGCAGTCCTTGGACCGACGCTTCACACTCGACTGGACCTTCATGGCAGACTCCTGTCCGTCCGTTCCAAAGACTTTCCCGGTCGTTTCGTCGCCGCAAACGGCGTTACAACAACCCGGATGGTTCCGAACCATCCAGCGGGAAGGGATAGTAGGCACCCCTCGGCGTTAAGTCATGCAAGAGATGGGGTCAAGAAATCCCGCCAGCACCCGGGCATCGGCCCGGCGAGCCCGCTTCCCGCCCCCCATCGCCACTGTCACTTCGGTGAAACACGCATCCGATCCGTCCGCGGTCCGGTCCAGCCAGCCGCTGCGACGGCACCCGGGATCCCGGAAACCCACCACGGGCTCCACCGTGAACACCATGCCCGGCTCCAGGCGAACCGTCGGGAACCGGTGCACCTCGTCCGGGTGGGTGGGCAGGCGGGGCGGGGCGTGCATCGATCGGCCGACCGCATGGCCGTCGAAGCCCCTGAGCAGGGATACGCCCCACCGACCGGCCTCCGCGGCCATCGAGCCGACCACCGCGTCCCAGGCCGTCCCCGGGCGGATGGCCCGGACCCCGGCGGTGGTGACGGCGCAGGACGCGCGGGCGAGCCGCAGGCGGTCCGGACGATCCGCGCCCGGGATCACCCACGAGACCGCGGCATCGGCGTGCCAGCCAACCCGTTCGATCGCGAGGTCGGCCGTGGCCAGATCCCCCGGCCGGATGATGCGGGCAGGGTCGGACGCGCCCGTGATCTCGTCATTGAGCGAGAGAGCCAGCGCGAGCAGGAACGGCGCGTTGGCCAGGTCGTCGGTATAGCCGAGCATGGCGGAGCGGGCGCCGGCCCGGGCCAGATGGACCCGCGCGAGCCGGTCGACCTCCCCCACCGTCACGCCCGGACGGGCGGAGGCGGTGACGAGGCGCAGGACGTCGTTCAGGACGCGGCCGGCCCGGGCAACCCCCAGGAACTCGGCCAGATGCCCGCTCACCGGCCGGCGGGGCGGGGCGAGTCGTCTGCCTTGTCGCCCAGGAACCCCTCGTAGTTGCGCATCAGCAGGTGGGCCTCGACACGCTGGAGGAAGTCCAGAGCGACCGAGACCACGATCAGCAGACCGGTGCCGCCGAGGAACTGGGTGACGATGAAGTCGACACGCAGCCACTGGTTGACGGTCATGGGCAGGACGGCAATCACCGAGAGGAAGGCGGCGCCGACATAGGTGATGCGCTCCATCACGGCTTCCAGGTACTCGGCCGTGCGCGGACCGGGGCGCAGGCCCGGAATGAACGAGCCGTGATCGCGCAGCTGCTTGGACATGTCCTCAGGGTTGAACTGGATCGTGATCCAGAAGTAGCTGAAGAAGTAGACCATCAGCACGTAGATGAACAGGTAAGGGAACGCGCCCATCTGCAGGTTGTTGTTCAGCCAGTCGACAATGCCGATGGTGGTGGCGCTGGCCCCGGTGTTGCGCGCGGTCTCGGAGAGGTAGCCGAAGATGACGGTGGGCAGAACCATCAGCGACGAGGCGAAGATGATCGGCATGACGCCGCCGTGGTTGACCTTGAGCGGCAGGTAGCTGCGCTGGCCGCCGAAGGTCCGCTTGCCGCGGGAGTGCTTGGCCTGCTGGACCGGAATCCGACGCTGGGCGACGGTCAGCAGCACCGATCCGGCGACGACCAGCACGAACCCGCCGAGCAGGAGCATGAGCCCCATCCAGCCCATCTTGTTGGGATCACCCGGCTCGAAACCGGCCTGCACGGACATGATCGCGGCGGGCATGCCGGTCAGGATGCCGGCCATGATGATCAGCGAGACGCCGTTGCCGATGCCGTGCTTGTCGATCTGCTCGCCCAGCCACATGAGAAAGACCGTTCCGGCGGTCAGGGCGCCGGTGGCCATGATCCACCAGACGGGGTTGCTGGCCCAGGCCTCGTACACCAGACCCTGCGAGGTGATGAACTTCAGCCAGCCCAGCGCCTGAACGACGCACAGCGCCACGGTGGTGTAGCGGGTCCACTCCATGATCTTCTGATTGCCGGTCGGCCCTTCCTCCTTGAGCGCCTTCAGACGCGGGGAGACGGAGCCGAAGAGCTGGAAGATGATGGACGCGGTGATGTAGGGCATGATGCCCAGACCGAAGATGGTCGACTGACCGAACGAGCCGCCGGAGAAGATCGCCACGTACTGGGAGAGCCGGCCCGCGGCCGAGCCGGTGGAGACCTGCGCCTCGAAGAAGGTGGAGAGCGCACCCTGGTTCACGCCGGGCAGCGGGATCCAGAAGCCGATCCGGTAGACCGCGAGCATGCCCAGGGTGAAGAGGATCTTGCTCCGCAGCTCGGGGATCCGGAACACATTGGCGATGGTCTGAAAGAGCATGGGTTCTCTCGTTCCGCGGCGTGGTCTTCGGTCCGTCAAAGCCGGACGCCGGGCTGATCGGGGCGAGGCGGGTGGTCTCCCGATCGTCCGGCCCGCTCGGCCCGGCGTCCGGCGAAGGTCGGGATTGTCGGCCCGTCGGCCCTCCCGGCGGGAGGGATGACAGCGGTCAGTTCCGAGGCTTGAGGACCTCGCCGCGGGCGAAGGCCTCGTCGCGGGCCTTGTGCCAGGCCTGCTTCTTGAGCTTCTTGGTGAGGTTCTTGGGGGTGCGATCCTCGGCGTTTCGGTCGACGCCGCGGACGTGGTCCTTGCGGGTGCCGGTCTCGGAGACCTTCCCGCCGGCATTCTCAACGAGCTTGCGGGCGGCGGCGGAGACGCGGTTGGCGGTGATATCGAGCTTGACCTTCACCGCCGTCTCGCCGTCCGCCAGGCCGCCGAGGACCTTGAGGTCGCGCGAGGCATCGCGGATGATGCCGGCCTTGGCGAGGGTCTCGGCGTTGACCGTGCCGCCGTTCTTGAAGTCGTCGTGGGCGAGGATCTTGCCCAGGTTGACGGCCCAGAACTCGGTGCGGAACTTCGCGTTGGAGAACCCGAACTTCGGCATGCGGCGGAAGAACGGCATCTGGCCGCCTTCGAACTGGAAGCGGGTGGAGTGGCCGGAGCGGGCGGAAGCGCCCTTCTGGCCGCGGCCGGAGGTCTTGCCGCTGCCCGAGCCGACGCCGCGGCCGACCCGCTTGCGCTTCTTGTACTTACCGGCCATCGCGGTGACTTCGTGGATCATCATCTCGGGGCACTCCCGTGAAACGGGTTGGGGACTTGGTCCGGGGCGTATCGGGGTTCGGAACGTGTCGGGCGGCCTGGGATCAGGCCTGGGACTCGGGGGCCGGGGCGTCGGCCTGCGGGGCGTTGCCGCGCGGGCCGCCGTCACGGCCGGGGCCGCCGCGGGAGCCGCCGCGACCGCCGCGTCCGCCGCGCCGATCCTGGCCGATGGTGTTGACGGGGGCCTTCATCTTCTCGCCCTCGGTGCGGGCGGGCATGAAGCGCTTGCCGCGCTCGATCCGCTGCTCGATGTCGGACGTCGTGATCTCCACGCCGCGCAGCTCGGCGATCTGCTCGCGGGTGCGGATCTGCTGGAACCCGTCGAACATGGCCTTGACGGTGTTGAGCTTGCCGGTCGAGCCGTAGCACTTGGACAGGCAGTCGGTGATGCCGGCCATCTCGAGCACGGCGCGGACCGTGCCGCCGGCCACGACACCCGTTCCGGGTGAGGCGGGCAGCAGGCGGACCTTGCTCGAGCAGAAGCGCCCCTCCACCTCGTGCGGCAGGGTGCTGCCGGACATGGGGATGGTGGTCATCGACCGCTTGGCGACCTTCTGGGCCTTCTCGATGGCGGTGGGCACCTCGGGGCTCTTGGCGTAGCCGTAGCCGATCTTGCCGCGCCGGTCGCCGACCACCACGAGCGCGCCGAACTGGAAGCGGCGTCCACCCTTGACAGTCGCGCTGGTGCGGTAGATACCGACCGTGTGGGACTCGAGATTGGTTGATTCGTCGAGGATCTCAGGCATCGTTTACTCTTTTCAGAACTCGAGACCGCCCTTGCGGGCCGCATCTGCCAGGGCCTTGACGCGCCCGTGATACTTGAATCCGCCGCGGTCGAACACGACCGAGGTCACGCCGGCCTTCTTGGCACGCTCGGCGATGGCCGCGCCGACCACCTCGGCCGCGCTGGCATTGCCGGTGCCTCCGGAGACGGACACGGCCTTGTCGCGCGTGGAAGCGCTGGCGAGGGTGGTGCCGGCCAGGTCGTCGACGACCTGGGCGTAGATGTGGTTCAGCGAGCGGTAAATGGTCAGCCGCGGACGCTGCGGGGTGCCGGCGACCCGCTTGCGGATCCCGATGCGGCGTCGGCTGCGACGGACGGCTTTCTGCTTGTTCTTGTTCATGACTTCGAACTCCTCGCCCCGGCCCGACGGTCCGGTGGGGCGGTGATGGATTACTTGCCGAACGCCTTGCCCTGCTTGCGCTGGATGACCTCGTCGGTGTACTTGATGCCCTTGCCGTTGTACGGCTCCGGCTTGCGCTTGGCGCGGACCGTGGCCGCGAAGTGGCCGACCTGCTGCTTGTCGGGGCCGGTGATGGTGACGAGCTGCTTGTCGACCGTGACCTTCAGGCCGGCGGGGATCGGCACCTCGATGCGGTTGGCAAAGCCGACCTTCAGCGAGAGGTTCTGGCCCTGCAGCGTGCCGCTCCAGCCGACGCCGATGATCTCGAGCTTCTTCTCGTAGCCCTTGGTCACGCCCTCGACCATGTTGTTGATCAGCGCGCGGGTGGTGCCCCAATAGGCCCGCAGCTGGCGGTCATCGGCCGCCCTGGTCTCATCGGCGGAGACCGAGATGGTCTTGGCCGCGTCGTCGAAGCTGACGCGCAGCTCGGGGCGGTGCTCCATCTTGAGGGTGCCCTTGGGGCCCTCGACGGTGACCGTCCGGCCGGACACGCCGACCTTCACGTTCTTGGGGACTGCGACTGACTTACGGCCGATTCGTGACATGGCGTGTTCCTTGTCTGTCGTCGTCTTCTGCCGGATGCGGGGGCGCTGGGGCAGGGATTCCAGACGATGCGTTGCTTGCCGGGGAGGAGGATCAGCTGACGGTGCAGATCAGTTCGCCGCCGACCTTCTGGTCGCGGCACATGCGGTCGGACAGGACGCCGCGCGAGGTGGACACGATGGAGATGCCCAGGCCCTGCATGGGGGCGGGGATCTCATCGACCTTCTTGTAGAGCCGGCGTCCGGGGCTCGAAGCGCGGTCGAGCGCGTGGATGAGGGTCTCGCCGCGGGGGCCGTACTTGAGGGAGATCTGGATCTTCCCCTGGCGGCCGTCGTCGATGACCTCGTAGCCGTTGATGTAGCCCTCGGCCTTGAGGACGTCCGCGATGCCGCGGCAGACCTTGCTGTTGAGCACAACGACACTCTTGCCACGATTCCGCACGGTGTTGCGGATGCGGGTGAGCATGTCGGCGATGGGATCACTCATGGACATGGGTGTAGCCTTTTCTTTCCTGCCGCCGGGGGTTGAGCCCGGCCGTGCCGATTACCAGCTCGCCTTCCGCATGCCGGGGATCTTGCCCTCGAGGGCGAGCTTGCGCAGCATGATGCGGGAGATTCTGAACTTGCGATACACGCCCCGGGAGCGGCCGGTCAGCTGGCACCGGCGGACGGTGCGG
>CAYNRF010000110.1:0-10464 GCA_964399525.1 uncultured Phycisphaeraceae bacterium
GGCAGGCCCCCCCCGGCTCCCGTCCACCCGCGCAATAACCCGCCCCCCCCCCCCCCCCGCCCCCGCCCCCGCCCCCGCATCCGCCTCGCAACCATCCATCCCCGCCGTCCGGAAAGATCCCCGTGCACCCCGTCCGCGTCGTCATCTCCGTCTCCGCGCTGCTCGCCGCGATCACCTTTGTCGCCGTGCTGGTCCTCGCGCCGCTGCCCGAGCGGGCCCGCGGCCCCGCCGTGGTCACCGCCACCCCCGACGAGCAGGCCGCCCGCATCCGCCGCGCCCTCGCCGACGCCCGCCACGCCGCCGCCGTCACCATCGCCAACCAGACCACCGAGCAGTTCCCCCAGGACCCCGACGCCTGGCTCTGGCAGGTCATCGTCCAGCACGCCCTGGGGCACGAGGCCGGCGCCCGCGTCGCCGCCGAACAACTCCTGCGCACCACCGAGGCCACGCCCGTCCCGGCCGGCCCGCTGACGCAGTCGATCCGCTCGTACCGCCTCGGCTGGGCGAACTGGGCCCTTTCCCGGCACGACGTGGCCCGGTCCCACTTCGCCGACGCCGCCAACCTCTACCTGCCCAGTTCCGAGGGCCTGCTCGACGAGGCCACCCGCCAGTACAACCTCGCCAGCTTCTTCGCTATGAGCGGCCAGCCCGAGCGGGCCGCCGACCACTTCGCCCGCGCCGTCGGCTCGAACTACCGCGACGAAGACCGCTGGTGGAAGGTGGACCCAGACCTGGACCCCATCCGCACCCAGCAGGTCTATCTCGACGCCGACGCGGTCCTCGAACGCCGGGAGGCCGACCGCCAGCGCCGCCGCAACGAGCGGCTGGGGCTGCCCGCCGGGTCCCCGCTGGACCCGCCTCCCCCCGGCGCGCCGGTCATCGCCGAACCGGCAGAGTCCCCCGCATCCGCCCCGCCCGACCCCCGCGCCGAGACGCCCGAACACCCCGCCCCGCGGTCGTAAACCCGCCGTGTCCGCCTACGATCCGGTTCCCATGCCAAGCATCATCATCAACGGCGTGCGCTGCGAGTTCACCAAGGGTGAGCGGATCATCGACATCGCCAACCGCGCGGGCGTCGAAATCCCCCAGTACTGCTACCACCCGGGCCTCTCCGTGCCCGCCCAGTGCCGCATCTGCCTGGCCGAGATCCACGCCCCCAACCCCCGCAACGACAACAGGCTCGAGCCGCTCATGGGCGGCAAGCTCCTGCCCACCTGCGCCACCGAAGCCACCGACGGCATGGTCGTCTACGCCAACAGCCCCAAGTCCGTGGCCAACCAGAAGGCGGTCATGGAGTTCCTGCTCATCAACCACCCGCTCGACTGCCCGGTGTGCGACCAGGCCGGCGAGTGCTCCCTCCAGGACTACTCCTACAAGTACGGCCGCTCCGCCTCGCGCTTCCAGGAGCAGAAGGTCAAGCAGCCCAAGAAGGACCTGGGCCCCAACATCCTCATCTACTCCGACCGCTGCATCATGTGCACCCGCTGCGTCCGCTTCGCCCGCGAGGTCGCCGGCACCGGCGAGCTCATGATCGACGGCCGCGGCAACAAGTCCCAGATCGACGTCTTCCCCGGCATCGCGCTGGACAACGCCATCGCCTCCAACGTGATCGATCTCTGCCCGGTCGGCGCCCTGCTCGACAAGGACTTCCTCTTCGCCCAGCGCGTCTGGTTCCTCAAGTCCACCCCCGCCGTCGACCCGCTGACCAGCTCGGGCGACAACATCTGGATCGAGCACAACCAGGGCAAGCTCTACCGCATCAAGCCCCGCGAGAACCCCGAGATCAACACCTGGTGGATCACCGACGAGGTCCGCTACGGCTGGAAGTTCGTCCACGCCGACAACCGCCTCCAGACCCCCCTGCGCCGCGTCCACGGCACGCTGGTCGAGTCCGAGTGGCCCGCCGCCTACCGCCACGCGCTGGACACCCTCCGCGCCGGCCCGCTGGCCGTGGTCGTCTCGCCCTTCCTCACCTGCGAGGAGGCCTACCTGCTCGCCAAGCTCGCCCGAGCCATCGACCCCGCCGCCCGCTTCGCGCTCGGCCCGGTCCCCCGCCGCGGCGAGGACACGTCCTTCCCCAACCCGGCCGCGGGCAAGCCCTTCGTCACCCGCGCCGAGAAGGCCCCCAACGCCCGCGGCGTGCGCCGGGTGCTCGAGTCCATGGGCGGCTGCGCGGACTTCCACACGCTGCTCGACCAGTGCCGCGCCGGCCAGGTCGGCGCGCTGCTGCTGACCGGCAACTATCCCAGCGAGTGGATGACCGCCGAGACGCTCAGCGCCCTGAAGCAGACCAAGGTCGTCCTGCTCGACACCCACGCCGGCCACGCCGAGGCCGCCGCTCAGGTCGTGCTGCCCTCGACCACCTTCGCCGAAAAGGCGGGCACCTACGAGAACCACGCCGGCCTGCTCCAGGCGTTCGACCAGGCTCTGCCCAGCCAGCACGCGTCCAAGTCCGAGGCCCAGATCGCCCTGGACCTGCTCGCCCTGGTCGCCGGCCAGCGGCTGCGCGAGCACCCCCCGGAGTTCGGCGCCGCCATCGTCGACGAGCAGCCGGGCCAGGTCCCCGCCGCCACCGACGCCGTCGGCCTGCCCCGCGGCCCGCTCTACGACGCCGCCGCCGTGCGCGCCGAGATGGCCGCCATCCCCGACCTGGCCGTGTTCACCACCGACGTCCGCCTCCCCGCCCAGGCCGAGCAGGTCCAGCCCGACATGGCGCTGGTCGAGCTCTGACAACACATCCCAGCCGCGTGCGTGATCACGCGGACTCGCCGGACGTGCGGGAAGTGAGGGCCGTTGGCGTAGGGGGGTAGGGGGCCGCTATTTGCCCCCCATCACCGGCAGCACAATCCCCGTGATGTAGCTCGAATCCGCGTTCGACGCCAGGAACACGAACGCCGGCGCCAGCTCCTCCGGCTGCGCCGGACGCTCCATCGGCGACGACCCCGTCTCGTCGCCGAACCCCGCCACGTCCTCGGCGGACATCCCCTGGTCCGCCACGTTCAGCGGCGTCCACACCGGCCCGGGCGCCACCACGTTGCACCGGATCCCTTTGTCCATGAGTTCCTGCGCCAGCGACTTGGTGATCGCGTGGATCGCGCCCTTGGTCGCCCCGTAGTCCGACAGTCTCTCGCTGCCGTCCAGGCCGACGACCGACCCCGTCGCGATGATCGACGATCCCGGCTGCATGTGCGGCACCGCCTCGCGGCACAGGCGCAGATACGCGTACACATTGACCTTCATGGTTCTGTCGAGTTCCTCCTCGCTCAGGTCCTCGATGTTCTTGCGGTTCTGCCACGCCGCGTTGTGCACCAGGATGTCGATCCCCCCGAACTCGGCCACCGCCCGACGCACGATCTCGTCCGCGTACGACGCCTCGGCCAGATCCCCCTCCATCACGACGCACCGCCGCCCGAGCCGCTCGATCGCCGTGCGGATCTCTTCCGAGTCCTTCCGCTCCTGCGGCAGCGCGGTGATCAGCACGTCCGCCCCCTCCCGCGCGAACAGATACGCCACCGACCGCCCGATGCCCGAATCGCCCCCCGTCACCACCGCCCGCATGCCCTTGAGTTTGTCCGCCGCCCGGTACGCCTCGCCCCGCCAACTCGGACGCGGCTTCATCTCCGCCTCCACCCCCGGGCTGGGCTGGTGCTGTTTGGGGAACGGCGGCGACGAATACCGGTTCTTCGGTGTCGTCCGCTGCCCGCCGGACTCAGAACCGCCCTTCGAACCGCCCGCCAGCCTGCTCCGCAGCGACATCACAGCCTCCTCGCGTCTTGATGGACACCACGAAGCATGACGCCATGGCGTGAGCGCCCCGTGACCACCGGGTGAATCGCGGCTCACGCTCGCCGCGCGTCCTGCAAGCCGCGACGACACGGGAGCGGCCGCTCGACACACGCGATCGCTTCTGCAAATCCAGTCAAACGTCAACGCGAAACATCCTGAACCTCGGGCGTGCTCGCACGCACTCCCAACCCGATCTCAGGCCCCCGCGCCCTGCGTCTCGACCAGCGCCGCGATCGCTGCGTCCACGCTCGGATGGATCGGCGCCATCAGGTCCGCCCGCGAGCGCAGCAGCACCCCGTGGATGTCGCCGCCGATCGCGCAGGCCACCGCCGCGCGCTTGCGCTTGGTGCGGGCCGTGTTCAGCAGGCTCATGATCTGCCCGATCGCCAGGCTGCTGGCAAACCGCAGCCCCATCAGATCCAGCACGAACCGGTCGGGCATGCCCGCCGACAGCCGTGTCACGGCCGTCTCGAGCAGCGCGATGTCGCCCACCGACGCCTCGCCCGCGACGCGCAGGATGTCGATGCCCTCCGGCGAGCGGGCGCTTTCCACGAACAACTTGGTGTTGGCGTTCTTCACGGCCGGGAGTGTATCAGGCGAGCGGTCGCGTCCCGGTTCCGCGTCCGACGCGTCTTCTGAACACAACCTTGACAATGGGGCGCCGTCAGTTGGCCAGGCTCGCCACCGCGTCCTCGCGCACCGCGTAAAACGGCGCCAGATGCCCGGCCCGCACGCGGTCCATCACGCCGCGCAGCACGCACGTGGGATCGCAGACCACCGCCGCCCGCGCGCCGGAACGCTTGGCCGCCGTCAGCACCGCCATGATCTGCCCCACCGCGCTGCTCCCCGCGAACACCAGCCCGGTCATGTCGATCACCAGCCTCGGCGGCATCGCGGCCGAGAGCCTGGCGACCGCCGGTTCCAGCACCGTTGCGTCGTACACCGAGGCTTCGCCGATCAGCGCGAAGATATGAACGCCCTCGGGGGTCTGGGTTTGCTCGATGCACAGCTGGCCGGGGGTCTTTTCGATCATGGTGCCCAGTATACGCGTCCGCCCCGGGAACGATGCGTCCAGAATCACAGTCCGAATCCCGGTCCCGCCGATCCGCTCTGTGTCATCCGAGCCGCGACCGCGGGGGAGCGGCCGCCCGGCGCGCCGTGACCCTGCGATCCGCCACACCCCAACCGCACCCGACCCGATCTGCCCGGTTCAATCTGCCCGGTTCACCCCGCCGGACTCAGACCACCCGCGGCACCCGGTTGCACTCCGGGCACGGGGCCAGCGCGTCCAGCGCGCTGCGGTCATACCCACACCCGCGGCAGCGTCCGGGCCGCAGCCGATCGACATCATCGCTGGATACCCCCATCAGCCCCAGTCGCACCCCGGTCGCACGCAGCATGCTCGTCGCCTGCGCATTGGCCAGCAGCACGATCACCAGGCTCACCAGCGGGATGAACAGCAGCACGATGTAGACCAGCCGCATCATCAGCCCCACCCGCATCGCCGCGAACAGCCGCACGATCTGCAGGATCCAGAGGATCTGGGCGAGAAACTGCACCCCCAGCACCGCGCCCACACCCACCACGGTCACCGACGCCAGACCCAGCATCAACGCGTACAGCAACATCCCGATCAGGATCAGCCACAGCAACTCCCGCTGCCGCTGGGCCACCAGCACCAGATCGGGCTCACTCGTCCCTGTCGCGTGCATGGTCACGGGATGACTCCTGTCTCTCTGGGGTGCGGGGACGGACTCCGGGGTGACACCAGTGGCTTTGGGAAACCCGCCCCGCGCTTTTCGCATGCCGCCGCCGAGTGTCGGGTCCCCGGCACGGACACCGCCCTCAGATCACCTGCGGCACCCGGTTGCACTCCGGGCAGGGCTGCAGCAGCTCCAGCCCCCGCCGGTCGTACCCGCACCCACGGCAGTGGCCCGGGCGCAGCTTCGCACGCTCCGACGCGGACACACCCAGGAAACCGATCCTGGCGCCACCGAGGCGCAGAACGGTGCCCGCCTGGCTCAGGCACGCGATCAGCGCAAGCACGGAAACAAAGACCGTGAGCACGGCGTACAGCACGATCATCAACACGCTGGCCCCCAGCGCCAACTGCGCACGGATCACGACCACGACCATCGCGATGATGAGGAGCCAGTAGGCCGACGTGAAGACGATGCCAAAGATGGCCGAGTTGGGACCCGCCGAAACGCCCACCCCGACCGTCGCCACCAGCGTGAGCAGGATCGCCCCGAGCATCGTGAGCAGCTCCGTATGCCGTCGCGCGATCTTCTCGAGATCGAGCTCGAAGATGGTCCTGGGTCGGCCCACGGGGATCTCCGATCGTGGTCGGGAGTAAGCTGAGGCGGGGAGCGGGGCGGGAGCGGCAGTGCCGGGAGCGTATGGGATCGCGGTGACCCGCACAAGCGCGATCACCCATGCAATGAAAAACGCCCGGGACCTCCCGGGCGTGTGCTCGCATGGATGTCAGACCCGATCTCAGCCCTTGGCCTTGATCGCCGCCTGCGCCGCCGCCAGGCGGGCGATGGGCACGCGGAACGGCGAGCAGGACACATAGTCCAGCCCCGCCTCGTGGCAGAAGAACACGGACTTCGGGTCGCCGCCGTGCTCGCCGCAGATGCCCAGCTTGATGCCGGCGTTGGTTTTGCGCCCGCCGGCGATGCTCATCTTCACCAGCACGCCCACGCCCGATCGGTCCAGGCTCTGGAACGGGTCCTCGGGCAGCAGGTCCTTGCCCAGATAGTCGGGCAGGAAGGTGTTGACGTCGTCGCGCGAATAGCCGAAGGTCAGCTGCGTCAGGTCGTTGGTGCCGAAGCTGAAGAAGTCCGCGTGCCGGGCGATCTCCTCGCTGGTCACCGCCGCGCGGGGGATCTCGATCATGGTGCCGATCTTGATGTCCAGCTTCTTCTTGAAGCCCTTCTCCTGCCTGACCGTCTCGATCGTCGCCGCCACCTGCGCCCGCAGCATGGCCAGCTCCAGATCGATGCCGATCAGCGGGATCATGATCTCCGGCACGGCCTTGACGCCCTGCGCGTCGCACTCGATCGCGGCCTCGACGATCGCCCGCACCTGCATGTCCAGAATCTCGGGGTAGGTCACCGCCAGGCGGCAGCCGCGGTGGCCCATCATCGGGTTGGCCTCCTTGAGCATGGTCACGCGCCGGCGGACCGACTCCACGTCCACGCCCATGGTCTTGGCCACTTCCTTCATCGCCGCGTCCTCGTGCGGCAGGAACTCGTGCAGCGGGGGGTCGAGCAGACGCACCGTCACCGGCAGACCGTTCATCGCCGTGAAGATGCCCACGAAGTCGTCCCGCTGGAACGGCAGCAGCTTGGCCAGCGCCTTCTCCCGGTCCGCCCGCGTCTCGGCCAGGATCATCTGGCGCATCGCCACGATGCGCTCGCCCTCGAAGAACATGTGCTCGGTCCGCGTCAGGCCGATGCCCTCGGCGCCGAAGTCACGCGCCCGCTTCGCGTCGGCGGGCGTGTCGGCGTTGGTCCGCACGCCCATGGTGCGGTGCTTGTCGGCCCACTTCATCACCTTGGCGAAGTTGCCGGACAGCTCGGGCAGCACGGTGGGCACGGAGCCGGAGATCACCTCGCCGGTCGAGCCGTCGATGGAGATCAGATCGCCGCGCCCGAAGGTCCGCCCGCCGACGGTGAAGGTGCCCTTGTGCTCGTCGATCTGGATCGCGCCGGCGCCGGCCACGCAGCACTTGCCCCAGCCGCGGGCGACGACCGCCGCGTGGCTGGTCATGCCGCCGGTGCTGGTGAGGATGCCGGCGGCCTTGTGCATGCCGTCCACGTCCTCCGGGCTGGTCTCCTTGCGCACCAGGATGATCTTCTCGCCCTGGTTCGCCCGGTCGACGGCCTCCTCGGCCGTGAACGCGGGGTGGCCCACCGCCGCGCCGGGCGACGCCGGCAGGCCCTTGGCCAGGATGTCCGCGCCGGCCTTGGCCTTGGGGTCGAAGCTGGGCAGCAGCAGCTGCGTCAGGTCGCCCGCGGGGATCCGCAGCAGGCCCTCGGTCTCGCTGATCAGCTTCTCCTTCACCATGTCGCACGCGATGTTGACGGCCGCGGGCCCGGTGCGCTTGCCGGTGCGGGTCTGCAGCATGAACAGCACGCCCCGCTCGATGGTGAACTCGATGTCCTGCATCTCGCGGTAGTGCTTCTCCAGCTTGTTCTTGATGTCGATCAGCTGCTTGTAGACCGTCTTGTTCCACTTGGCCATCTCGACCACGTCGCTGGGCGTGCGGATGCCGGCCACCACGTCCTCGCCCTGGGCGTTGATCAGGAACTCGCCGTAGAACTTGTTCTCGCCCGTCGAGGGGTTGCGGGTGAAGGCCACGCCCGTGCCGCAGTCGTCGCCCATGTTGCCGAACACCATCGACTGCACGTTGACCGCCGTGCCGTTGAGCCCGGTCACGCCCTCGATGCGCCGGTAGCTGACGGCCTTGTCGGCCATCCAGCTCTTGAACACCGCCTCGATCGCCAGCTCGAGCTGCTTGAAGGGGTTCTGGGGGAAGTCCTCGCCCACCTTGCGGCGGTACACGTCCTTGTACCGCTCGCACAGCTCCTTGAGCCCCTCGGCCGGCACGTCGGTGTCCAGCGCGCAGTTGTACCGCTTCTTGACCTCGTCGAACTCGTGCTCGAACAGGTGGTGCCCCACGCCCATCACCACGTCGCCGAACATGTTGATCAGCCGGCGGTACGCGTCGTACGCGAAGCGCTCGTTGCCGGTCGCCGCCGCCAGCCCCTCCACCGAGGCGTCGGTCAGCCCCAGGTTGAGGATGGTGTCCATCATGCCCGGCATCGAGATCGCCGCGCCGGAGCGCACCGAGACCAGCAGCGGGTCCTTCTTGTCGCCGAACCGCTTGCCGCGCTGCTTCTCGAGCTCGGTCATGTGCTTGCCGACCTCGTGCATCAGCCCCTTGGGCAGACGCTGCCCGGCCGCGTTGTACTTGGCGCAGGTGTCCGTCGTGATGGTGAACCCGGGGGGCACCGGCAGCCCGATGCTGGTCATGTCCGCCAGGTTGGCGCCCTTGCCGCCGAGCAGCAGCTTCATCGAGGCGTCGCCCTCGGTCTTCTTGCCGAAGGCGTACACCATCTTGTTCGGATCGATGCGCTTGCCCCCCGCGCCGGTCCCGGCCTTGCGCGCCACCTTCTTCTTGCCCGCGGTCTTGCCCGCCGGCTTGCCGCGCGACCCGGCCGCGTGCACCTTGGGCGCCTTGCCGTTGGGCTTCTTGGCCGTGTTCTTGCGCGCGGTTTTCTTCGCGGCCGCCTTGCTCGTGGTCTTCTTGGTCGTCTTCTTCTTCGCCATGGTCCGCGGTCCTTCGTGGAGGGAGAGGGTGATGGAGTGGATGGTGGTGTGGAGGGCCAGGAAAGAACTTGCCTTCCCTCCTTCGCCGGGCCTCTCCTCCGCCCGACGCAAGGGCCAAGATCCTAGGAACCCCAGCCCGCCCCCACCCCATCCCAACCCACCTCCAACCCCATTCCAACCCCATCCCAGCCGCGAGCGTGAGCTCGCGGACTCGCCCCACGCGCCCACTTCCCACCCGATCCGCACCCACCATCACGCTCTAGGAATTTGCCCCCACCCAGCGTCAGCCTGTCCAATCGCGCTCTTCAACCACGCCCCCAATCCCGATCACTCCGCATCCGCTGACACACCAGCAACGCATCAACCAACCGGCGCCCCAACCCCCCGTCCGCCACCCCATCCCAGAACCCCCGCGGCGTCGTCACGATCGGGTCGGTCGAGATCACCTCCGCACGCCCGGCCGCCGCGTTCACAGGCGCGCGGGCTCCGACATACGCCATCGTGCGCACAAGCCGCTCACCGCGTTCGGGTTCCCGAGCATCGAGCGTTGCGGTGATCACACCGTCGTCGCGCCCCAACTTCCAGAAGGGCAGACGGATGTCTCCCGACCACGTCCATACGGACTGCAGTTCAATCACCAACCGCCCCGCCGGCAACTCCCAAACTTCGGTGTTCTTGGATTCTGAACCCTGGCCGCTCAGCGTCCACGCCCCGTCGGTCCGCGTCCACAGCCGCAACCGCAGATCGTCCTCCCGCACAACCCGCACGCCAAGCCCGGACTCGCCCGCACGCGGGAAGAGCCGCACCTGCCCCAGCACGCCGGTTTTCACGCTCCGCCGCACACCCGCCACGCCGACCTGCCGGAACAGGAGCCCGTCCGCACCCGTGAACGCGTTGAATACCCGGGCCCACGCCGTCTGTCCCGGCAACCCGCGCGTCCGCACGCACCCAATGAACACATGCTCGGCTGCCATGGGTCCGCCCCCTCCCCCCCGATCCGTTCCAGTTCACGCTGCGCCCGCGCCTTGGCGTGCGCCACACGGTCCGGGTCCATGCGGGCCTCAAGCACACAAAAACTCCGCACCATCTCCGCCAGTATAACGACGCGCGATTCTCACCCGAAAACGCTTCCAACCGCTGCACGCACGCATTTCATACCATCCCCCATCACCCCCCACCCCACCCCAACCCGCCCGATCGTCTCTTCAGGCCCCCTCCTCGGCGCAGGGCCCGGCGATGCTGAGTGCCGCCTCGTCCTGAGCACCGATCTCGTCGCCGCCACGCCGGATGGCCTCGCCCCCGCCCTCGCCCCAGGCCCCGACCGCCTCATCCTCCTCCCCT
>CAYNRF010000111.1:0-6297 GCA_964399525.1 uncultured Phycisphaeraceae bacterium
GCCGCCTTCCGGCGCCCTGCCCGCGGTCCACACGCCGAACCGGCCCGGCATCGACGAGGTCGGCCGGTTCATGAAGGTCAAGCCGGACCGGATGCTCAAGACCATCGTCTTCGCCGCCCCGCCCGAGCAGGAGGGCGGGCCGACCCGCTGGATCGTGGCCGTCGTCCGCGGCGACCACGAGGTCAACGAGGGCAAGGTCAAGGCGCTGGCCGGC
This sequence comes from uncultured Phycisphaeraceae bacterium, assembly GCA_964399525.1. GTDB lineage: Bacteria > Planctomycetota > Phycisphaerae > Phycisphaerales > UBA1924 > UBA6054. The sequence continues at coordinate 215 of CAYNRF010000111.1, forward strand.
GTGGCGTCGGTGGAGCTGGCCCCGGTCGAGGCGGCCAAGGCGGCGGGCTTCGCGGTGGGCTACGTCTCGCCCCGGGTGGTCAACACCGTGGCCAATGTCACGCTGCTGATCGACGCCGACGCCAGCGGCGGCGGCTTCTGGGCCTCGGGCGCCGACAAGCCCGACCACCACGTCAAGCACTTCAACTGGCGGCGCGAGGTCGGGGCGGTGCTCGACGACCGGTCCCGGGTCCGCATCGGCGATGTCCGCAACGCCGTCGAGGGCGACCCGTCGCCCCGGGCCGATGCCAGGCTCGTCACCGGGCGCGGCATCGAGGTCGGCCACATCTTCAAACTGGGCACCAAATACTCCGACGCGATGGGGCTGAGCATCCTCAACGCCGCCCAGCAGAAGCAGTCGGTCATCATGGGCTGTTACGGCGTGGGCGTCAGCCGGACCATGGCCGCCGCGGTGGAGCAGAACCACGACGCCAACGGCATCCTGTGGCCGGCGGCGATCGCGCCGTATCACGTCCACATGGTCGTGATCAAGCCCGAGGAGGACGGCACGCTGGAGCGGGCGCGGGCCCTGGCGGCCGAACTGGCCGCCCGCGGGCTGGACGTGCTGGTCGACGACCGGGACGAGCGGCCGGGCCCGAAGTTCAAGGACGCCGACCTGGTGGGCATCCCGGTCCACCTGACGGTCTCGCCCAAGTCGCTGGGCGAGCACGCGGCCGAGTTCCGGCTGCGGGCCGACCCCGGCAAGGGCGAACTGGTCCCTCTGGCCCAGGTCGTCGACCGGGTCGAGTCGGCGGTACTCACCGCGCTGGGACACTGACCCCGATTTCGGCGGGCTTCTTGACACCACGATCCGTTTTCGGGACCATGTCCGCTTGTCCCCGCCCCTGCTGCGCACCGTGCCCGGCCGGGACCGCGGGCCGCCCGACCGTTGAGGAGCTTCCGATATGTCATGCATCCCCCGCAGGGGCCGTCCTGCCGCGGGTCTCGCCGTCGCGCTGTGCGTGCTGGCCGGATCCGCTTTCGCCGCCGATGGCCCGTCCTCCGCCCGCAGTTCCGCGCTGCGGTGGAGCAACGGGCTGGTGGACCGTGTCGACCCCATGGCGCCGGCGCAGGTCCGCCAGACGCTCTCCCAGCTCGCCGCCCGGCCCGATGCGCGGCGGGTGCGTGTGACGCTGGATGCGCCGCCCACGCCCGCCCGGCGGGCGGCCCTGCGGCAGGCGGGCCTGGATCTGCTCACCCCCCTCGGAGGCACGACCTACTTCGCCGCCCTGGCCCCCGACGCCAACGCCGGCCTGATCGCGGCCACCGGCGTCAGCGCGGTGGCGGCGATCGATCCGACCCGCAAGATGCACACGGACATCCTCGGCGGTCAGATCCGCGCCTGGACCATCGTCGGGGCCACGCCCGAGGCGCTGCGGTCCAAGCTCGAGTCGGGCGTGATCACGCTCGAGGAACTCCGACGGGCCGAGGCCGATCCGCTGGTCGCCGCCGTGGTGGTGCTCCACCGCGACGCCGATCTGGCATCCCAGGCCGACCGGCTCACGGCCCGGCTGGGCGTGCAGGTCACCTCCCGGATCGCCCCGATCAACGCGCTGGTGGTCCACGCCCCCGCGTCGCGGCTCGCCGGCCTGGCGGGCGAGGACGCGGTGATGTGGGTCGAACCGCCGTTGCCCGCGCTGCAGGAGCTCAACGCCGAGAACCGCGTGCTCACGGGCGTCAACACGATCCAGGAGTCGCCGTACAACCTCGACGGTTCGGGCGTGACGGTCATGGTCTACGACGGCGGCAAGGTCGCCAATCACCCGGACTTCGCCGGCCGACTGACCATCGGCCCGACCGACACGTCGTCGACCTCCGGGCACGCGACGCACGTCGCCGGCACGGTGGGGGGCTCGGGCGCGCTCAACCCGGTGCACCGGGGCATGGCGCCCGGCGTGCAGATCCTCTCCTACGGGTTCCAGCAGCCCGGAGGGCTGTCGCAGGGCTTCCTGTACACCGACCCCGGCGACCTGCTGGCCGATTACACGGCCGCCATCGCGCTGGGCGCGGACCTGTCGAACAACTCGATCGGCACCAATACCGAGCCGAACGGCTATCCCTGCGAGTGGCAGGGCAACTACGGCGTGACCAGCGCGCTGATCGACTCGATCGCGCGCGGGTCGACCGGCAGCCCGTTCCGCATCGTCTGGGCGGCGGGCAACGAGCGGCAGGGCTCACGCTGCGACGTCGAGGGCTTCGGTGACTTCTTCTCCACCGCGCCCCCCGCGGGCGCCAAGAACCACATGGCGATCGGTTCGGTCGACTCCGACACCGATCTGACCAGCTCGTTCTCCTCCTGGGGACCGGTCGACGACGGACGCATCAAGCCCGACTTCTCCGCGCCGGGCTGCCAGGCGGGCGGCGACGGCGGCGTCACGTCGACGAGCTCCTCCGGCGGTTACACCACGCTGTGCGGCACCTCCATGGCCTCGCCCACCGTGGCCGGCATCGTGGCCCTGATGCTCGAGGAATGGCGGCTGTCGTTCCCCGACGCGGCCGATCCGCGCAACTCCACGCTCAAGGCCATCCTCGCCAACACGGCCGAGGACCGCGGCAACCCCGGCCCGGACTACAAGTACGGCTACGGCTCCGTCCGCGCCGTGCCCGCCCTGGACACGATCCTGGGCGAGAACGTCATCGAGGCCGAGGTCGCCCAGGGCGGCGTGCACCGCTTCGTCGTCATCATCGATCCGGAGGACACCGAGCTGCGGGTCACGATCGCCTGGGACGACGTCCCGGGCACGCCCAACGTCAACCCGGTGCTGGTCAACGACCTGGACCTGCGGGTGATCGATCCCAACGGGGACGTCCACTACCCCTGGACGCTCAATCCGGCCGCGCCCGACAGCCCGGCCGTCCGCTCGGCCCGCGACGGGGTGAACAACATCGAGCAGGTCTGGATCGGCAACCCGGTCCCCGGCGGATACACCGTCGAAGTGGTCGGCTTCAACATCGCCGACGGCCCGTCCCAGGCCTTCGGCGCCGCGTCCAACGGCTTCCTGGTCAACTGCTCATCCGCCGGCCTGGCCAGCTTCGGCGCGGGCGTCATCCCGTGCAACGGTTCGACGGGCGTGCAGGTCATCGACTGCGACCTGAACACATCGGACTCGGTCATCGACACGGTCCAGGTCACGGTGGCCTCGGATTCCCAGCCGGGCGGCGTGGTGCTCACGCTCACGGAGACCGCCCCCGAGTCCGCCGCGTTCCTGGCCGACTTCTCCTACTCGTCCTCCGGCGGCGCCGACCTGCTCGTCTCGCCCGGGGATGAGGTGACCGTCACCTACTTCGATGCCGACGACGGCACCGGCAACTCCGCGATCGTTTCCCGGACGATCTCGGTCGACTGCACGCCCCCGGCGGTGACCGGGGCTTCGGCGACGGACATCCAGCCGCGCGGGGCCACGATCCAGGTGCAGACCGACGAGCCCACCGCCGTCACCATCGCGTACGGCACCTCGATGGCGTCGCTGAACAGCACCGCCACCTCGGGCAGCCCCCGGTCGGGCCACAGCATCTCCATCACGGGCCTGCAGGACAACACCGACTATGTCTTTGTCGTCACGTCCGCGGTGGACGGGGCCGGCAATACGTCCTCGGCCGACAACAACGGCGCGGGCTTCGCGTTCACCACGCCGGACATCCCGGACTTCTTCACCGAGCAGTTCTCGTCAGGCATCGATCTGAGCGGCAAGCGTGTGCTGTTCACCCCCAACGGCCAGTTTGACTTCTACAGCGCGTGCGTCGAGGCCCTGGACGGCGGCTTCTTCACCAACCCCGCCGGCGGGCAGACGGTGAGCCTGTCCGACGACAGCTCGTCGCAGGTCAATCTCAGCGGCGGGCAGCGGGTCGCGCTGTACGGCGTGACCTACCCCACGGTGCACATCGGCTCCAACGGGTACGTGACCTTCACCGCGGGCGACACGGACTTCTCCGAGACCCTGGCCGACCACTTCGACACGCCGCGGGTCTCGGCGCTGTTCGACGACCTGAACCCGGGCGTCGGCGGCACGGTCTCGTGGCGTCAGCTCAGCGACCGTTTCGCCGTGACCTGGCAGGGCGTGCCCCAGTTCTCGAACAACGACAGCAACAACTTCCAGATCGAGCTGTTCTTTGACGGGCGCATCGGGATCAGCCACCTGGCGGTCGCCAGCGGAGACGCCATCGTCGGCCTGTCCGAGGGCAACGGCCTGGATCCGGACTACTTCGCCAGCGACCTGTCCGGCTCGCTCGACTGCAACGCCTGCCCGGCGGACCTGGCGGCCCCGGCCGGCGTGCTGAACTTCTTCGACCTGGCCGCCTACCTCGACCTCTACAACGCCGGCAGCCCGCAGGCCGACTGGGCGGCCCCGACCGGCACGCTCAACTTCTTCGACCTGGCGGCGTATCTGGACGCCTACAACGCCGGCTGTCCCTGATCGCGTCGGAGTCGGCCCCGGTACGGGGCATCCCCGATCCTCCTTCACCGGCCGGACGCACGCGTCCGGCCGGTTTTCTTTTCGCGCTTCCCGCCGGCCGCGGCATATCCTTCTCTCGCATGGCCCACCGGATCCAACTGCCGATCCTCGACGACCGTCCCAAGGACAAGTGCGGCGTCATCGGCGTGTGGGGCGACCCGGACGCCGTGCGGCTGGTCTATCTCGGGCTCTACGCCCAGCAGCACCGCGGGCAGGAGTCCGCCGGCATCGCCGTCTCGAACGGGATCGATCTCGACGCGCACACCGGCATGGGGCTGGTTCCGGAGGTGTTCTCCCCCCGAGCCATCGAAACCCTCGAACGCGCCCGTCAGGTTCCCGAGGGCGACCGTGCCGCAACCGCCACCGGCGGCGCGATCGGCCACAACCGCTACTCGACCGCCGGCGGGTCGCGGAGTTGCAACGCCCAGCCGCTGATGGAGACGACCGTCGACGGGCCGGTGGCGATGGGCCACAACGGCAATCTGGTCAACGCCGATGCCTGGAAGCGGGTCTTCGCCGAGCAGGGACGCCTCTTCCACACGACGTCCGACACCGAGGTGATCGTCCACCTGCTCGCCTCGCCCGAACAGCGGGCCACCCCCGATCCGCTCGCGGCCACGCTGCGCAAGCTCCAGGGGGCCTTCTCGCTGGTGGTGATGCGCCCCGACCGGATCGAGGCCGCCCGGGATCCCTGGGGCTGGCGGCCGCTGGTGCTGGGCAAGCTGCCCGGCGGGCGGGACTGCGTGGCGTCCGAGACGGTGGCGCTGGACGTGATGGGCGCCGAGTTCGTGCGTGAGGTCGAGCCGGGCGAGATCGTGACGCTGTCCGATGCGGGCGTCGAGTCACGCCGGTTCGCCCCCCCGGCCGAGCGTCTGGCGATGTGCGTGTTCGAGCACGTGTACTTTGCCTCGCCGGCCAGCAGCGTCTTCGGCCAGTCCGTCCAGGTGGCGCGGGAGAATCTGGGCGCCGCCCTCGCCCGCGAGGCTCCGGCCCAGGCGGACTTCGTGATGCCCATGCCCGACTCGGGCCGTTCGGCCGCCAACGGCTACGCCCGGGCGTCGGGCCTGCCCTACCGCGAGGGCATCGTGCCCAACCGCTACGTCGGACGGACCTTCATCAAGCCCACCCAGCACGAGCGCCGGGCCGCCGTGCGTCTGAAGCTCAACGTCGTCGCCGAGATCGTCGCGGGCAAGCGCGTGGTGGTGGTTGACGATTCGATCGTCCGCGGCACGACCACCCGCGAGAAGATGAAGCAGATCCGCGACGCCGGCGCCAGGGAGATCCACCTGCGGATCTCCTGCCCGCCCATCCGCCACCCCTGCCATTTCGGTGTGGACTTCGCCACGCGCGACCAGCTCATCGCCCACGAGCGCAGCGTCGAGGAGATCCGCCGCTTCCTGGGCGTGGACTCGCTGGCCTTCCTCTCGATGGAGGGCATGCTGGGCGTGATGAAGCACGAGGCGGGCTCCTACTGCACGGCCTGCTTCTCGGGCGACTATCGCATCGACGTGGAGCACCCGGTGGCCGACGAGTTCGTGGCCAAGAACCAGCTGCCCATGTTCCAGGACCGGGGCGAGCCGACGCCGATCGG